>NZ_JAVREQ010000012.1:0-171035 GCF_031845485.1 Streptomyces hazeniae | reverse complement strand
ACCAGCAACGAGCAGCGGACCGCAGCTCTGCAAGACTTCCTGCACACCTACAACCACCACCGCTGCCACACCGCACTCGGCGGCCAGCCACCGATCAGCCGTGTGAACAACGCTCCGGGTCAATACACCTAGCTGTGGGCGTAGACGTTCTCCACGAACGTCGCGATCTGGTCGTCCGTCAGGTGATGTGCGAGATCCGCCTCGCTGATCATGCCGACCAGCCGCTTGTTCTCCACCACCGGGAGCCGGCGGATCCGGTGGCTCTGCATCTCCTCCAGCACCTGCGACACGTCGGCGCTCGCCTCGATCCAGCGCGGTGTGCCGCGCGCCATGTCGCCGGCCGTCACGCGTGACGGGTCCCGGCCCTCGGCGACGCAGCCGACGACGATGTCCCGGTCGGTCAGAATGCCGCACATCCGCTCGTCGGCGTCGCTGATCGGCAACGCCCCGACGTCCAGGCGGCGCATCAGCTGCGCCGCGCGGTCCAGTGTCTCGGTGGCGGGAATCCACTCCGCGCCGGGGTGCATGATCTCTGCAGCCGTGGTCATGGTGACCTCCCGAACAGGGGGACGGGGTTCGTTCCACCGTCGCGGGTCACCGCCGCACGACGGGGGAAACCACTCCGTCGTCCAGCGCCGGTCACCGCACCCTCACAGGCCGGCGAGGCCGGCCAGCAGCCGGGCCTGCTGCATCAGACCGACGCTGCGGCCGAGGTCCTCGTCCTCGACCACCGACCACAGCACGTACTCCACGTGCCGGGCCACCGCCCACGCCCGCACCCGCTGCGGGTCGAGCCCCAGCTCCCCGGCGACCAGCGCCGTGCGGTGCGCCAGCACCCCGGGCGGATCCGCCGCGGCGAACGGGTCGTCGACCTGCTCCACCAGCGGCCACAGGTCGTACGCCGGATCGCCGCGCATCGGCTTAGGGTCGATGGCCAGCCACGGCCGCCGCCGCGCGGTCAGCACGTTGCCCGGGTTGAAGTCGCCGTGCAGCAGCACCTCCCGCCCGGCGCTCCCCGGCAGGTCGCGCAGCAGCCCGGCGCACAGCGCGAACAGGCCGGTGTCGACGCCCGCCGGCCACCGGCGCGCGGCCCGCTCCTCGGCCAGGTCCGCCCACTGAGCCGTCACGTCCGCCAGCCCCGGCAGCACGGGCCCCTCCGCGCCGGGGGGCGGCAGCGGCGCGGCCCACAGGTCCCGCAGCACGTCCGCCCCGTGCACCAGCCGCTCGTCCGCGGGCACGCCGTGCGACCTGCCCAGCTCGGTGCCCGGTACGCAGCGTTCCAGCAGCAACGCCTGCCGTTCCGGGTCGTAGGCATGCAGGCGCACCGCCCCGCCGCCGGCCCACAGCGCCAGCCCCGGTGCCTCGGCGAGCGCCTCGGGATGCGGCCACGTCACCTTCAGCACCAGCGGTTCCCCCGCGCCGGGGCCGGCTTCCCGCCGGGCCGGTGCCGCCCACGAGCAGCTTCCGCCGTGAAACGGTTCCTCCAGTCGCAGCCCCCACATCTCCCGGAGTTCGCCGAGCATCTCCGGCAGCGCCTCCAGCCACTTCCGGCCGCTCTCGTGCTGTCCCATCTCGGCCACACACGGCAGGGAGGCCGGTACCCGCAGGCTTCGCACCATGCCGGAATCCTCGCACCCTCGGGCAGAATGCGGTCATGTCCCGCAGCCTCGTCCTGATCGACGCTCCCTCCAACCTCGGCCTGCGCGCCCCGGCGCCGGGGGCCGTTCCCGGCTGCCACAAGCTGGCCGGCGCGCTGCGCGACGAAGGGCTGCTGCGGCGCCTCGGTGCCCGGGACGGCGGCGTCGTCGTGGCGCCGCGGTACGACCCGGGCGACTGGCGGCCGGGGGACGGTGTGTTCCACGCCGACCGGATCGCGGCCTACTCGCGTCGGCTCGCGGACCGCCTGGAAGAGCACGTGCGGGCGGGCGCGTTCCCGGTGGTGCTCGGCGGCGACTGCTCCATCGCGCTGGGAACCGCCCTGGCGCTGCGCCGCATCGGACGCTTCGGACTCGCCTACTTCGACGGCCACGACGACTTCCGCCACCCCGGCAACGCCCCGGCGGGCGTGGGGGCGGCGGGCGGCGAGGACGTCGCCCTGATCACCGGCCGCGGCCAGCGCGACCTCACCGACCTGGAAGGGCTCGGCCCGTCCCTCGCCGACGAGGACGTGTGGCTGCTCGGCCTGCGCGACCCGGTGAACGAGCCGGACAGCGCCCAACCCGAACTGAACCGCCTCGGCATCGGCTACGCCGCGGTGGCCGACGTCCGGCGCGACGGCCCGCCGGCCGTCGCCCGCGCCGCTCTCGCCCGGCTCGCCGACCACGAACTCGACGGCTTCTGGCTGCACATCGACGCCGACGTCCTCGATCCCTCGGTGATGCCCGCCGTCGACAGCCCCGACCCCGGCGGTCTCACTCTCGACGAACTGCGCGCTCTGCTGGGGCCGTTGGCCCGCTCGCCGCGCTGCGCGGGCTTCCAGCTCACCATCTACGACCCCGACCTGGACCCGGACGGGCGTTGCGCGGCCCTGCTGGCCGATCTGGTCGTGGACACCCTCGCCGGCTGAGCACCCCCGCTGCCCGCCGGGAGACCGCCGCCCGGCGCGCCCCGGCCCCCGCGCGCCCCGGGGCGCCCCCGCGACCCCCGCGCCGCCCGAACGGGCGAAGAACGGGCACGCCCCTGCCCGAAACGGGCGCCATCCGGGCAGCGCTCCCCCTGTCCGCCCCGGTAGAGCGCTCTCACCGCCGCCTCCGAACGGGCGAAACCGGTCAGCATCCCTCCCGCGCCGAGCCTGGTTGCGGCCCGTCCGGACCGGTAGAACTCTTCCCACAGGCCCGAACGGTCACCTCGATGCCCGTTCGGCAACCCCACGGGAGAGGGGCGCGGAGTCCGATGAGCGCGGAGGAACGGCAGCGGGAGATCGTCGGTACGGCCCGCCGTACCGGTTCGGTCGAGGTCGGCGCGCTCGCCGCCACCCTCGGGGTGGCACGCGAGACCGTGCGCCGCGACCTGCGCGTCCTGGAGTCCCACGGTCTCCTCCGGCGGACGCACGGCGGTGCGTACCCGGTGGAGAGCGCGGGCTTCGAGACCACCCTCGCCTTCCGCGGCACGCTGCACGTGCCCGAGAAGCGGCGGATCGCCGCGGCGGCCGCCGACCTGCTGGGCGACGCGGAGACGGTCTTCGTCGACGAGGGCTTCACCCCGCAGCTCATCGCCGAGGCCCTGCCGCGGGACCGGCAACTGACCGTCGTCACCGCCTCGCTCGCAGCCGCCGGAGTCCTGGCCGACGTGGACACCTTCACCGTGCTCCTCCTCGGCGGCCGGCTGCGCGGCGGCACCCTGGCCACGGTCGACCACTGGACCACGGCCATGCTCTCCGGATTCGTCATCGACCTGGCGTTCATCGGAGCCAACGGCGTCTCCCGCGAGCACGGCCTGACCACCCCCGACCCGGCCGTCAGCGAGGTGAAGGCCCAGGCCATCCGCAGCGCCCGGCGGAGAATCTTCGTCGGCGTGCACACCAAGTTCGGCGCGGTGAGCTTCTGCCGCTTCGCGCAGATCGGCGACTTCGAGTCCATCGTCACCTCCACCGGCCTGCCCGCGCCCGAAGCCCACCGCTACTCGCTGCTCGGACCCCAGGTCATCCGGGTCTGACCAGAACCCCCGACCGACCGCCCCGCATCCCCGGCACGACGAACCGGAGCCCCGCATGCGCACACGCATACCCTTTTCCGCCCCGACACCCCCTACCTCCCGGTCCCGGCGCGGTACCGCCCGCGCGGCCGTGGCCGCCGTCTCGGCGGCCGCCCTCCTCGCCGGCTGCGCCGGGGCGGGCGGCGGAAGCGAAGACGACCGTTCCATCAACGTCCTCATGGTGAACAACCCGCCGATGAAGACGCTGCAGAAGCTCACCGCCGAGCACTTCACCGAGAAGACCGGCATCACGGTCAACTTCACGGTGCTCCCGGAGAACCAGGTCCGCGACAAGATCAGCCAGGACTTCGCCAGCCAGGCAGGGCAGTACGACGTCGCCACCCTCAGCAACTACGAGACCCCGATCTACGCCGAGCGCGACTGGCTCTACGCCCTCGACCCCTACGTGCAGAAGGACGAGAAGTACGACCAGGACGACATCCTGACGTCCATGCAGCTCTCGCTCACGGGCGAGGACGGCAAGATCTACGCGGAGCCGTTCTACGGCGAGTCGTCGTTCCTGATGTACCGCAAGGACGTCTTCGCGAAGCACGGCCTGGAGATGCCCGAGAAGCCCACCTGGGACCAGGTCGCGGACCTGGCCGCCGACGTGGACGAGGCCGAGGCCGGTATGAAGGGCATCTGCCTGCGCGGACTGCCCGGCTGGGGGCAGGTCATCGCCCCGCTGACCACGGTCGTCAACACCTTCGGCGGCACCTGGTTCGACGAGAACTGGGAGGCGCAGCTGGACTCGCCGGAGTTCACCGAGGCCACGAAGTTCTACGTCGACCTGGTGCGCGAGCACGGTCAGGCGGGCCCCGCACAGGCCGGGTTCGCCGAGTGCCTCAACAGCATGACGCAGGGCAAGACCGCCATGTGGTACGACGCCACCGCCGGTGCCGGTGAACTGGAACGCGACGACTCCCCGGTCAAGGGCAAGGTCGGCTACGCCCCCGCCCCGGTGAAGGAGACCGAGAACTCGGGCTGGCTCTACACCTGGGCCCTCGGCATGCAGAAGGCGTCCGACAACCCCGACGACGCCTGGGAGTTCATCTCCTGGGCCACCGGCAAGGAGTACGAGCAGCTCGTCGGCGAGGAGGTCGGCTGGACCAGCGTCCCCGCCGGCAAGCGCACGTCGACCTACGACGACCCGCGCTACCAGAAGGAGGCCGGCGCCTTCGGCGACGACGTCTTCCAGGCCATCGAGAGCGCCGACCCCCGCGACCCGGGCGTGAAGAAGCGGCCCTACTCGGGCATCCAGTTCGTGGGCATACCCGAGTTCACCTCCCTCGGCACCGACGTCTCCCAGGAGATCAGCGCCGCGATCGCCGGCCGCCAGTCCGTCGAACAGGCCCTCGCCGACTCGCAGAAGCTGGCGGAGAAGGTCGGGGAGGAGTACCGGAACCGATGACCGCCACCCCGGCGACCACGTCCCCGTCGGACGCCGCCACCCGCGCCCCCCGGCCGGCCGGAGCACCGGCCGGGGGCGCCCGGCGGCTGCGCGACTGGGCGACCCGCGCCCCCCTGATGCCCGCCCTCGTCTTCCTCGTCGTCGTCACCCAGCTCCCGTTCGCGGCGACCCTCGTGATCTCCCTCTTCGACTGGAACTCCCTCTACCCCGAGGACCGCGAGTTCGCCGGCCTGTCCAACTTCGGGACCGTGCTCAGCACCCCCGAGCTGCGGGACGCCGTGCTGACCACGGCCGTGCTGACCGCCGCAGTCGTCCTGGTGAGTCTCGCGCTGGGCCTGGCCGTCGCCCTGCTGCTGGACCGCTCCTTCCGCGGCCGCGCACTGGTGCGCACCATGCTCATCGCACCGTTCCTGCTGGTGCCGGTCGCGGCGGCGCTGCTGTGGAAGCACATGCTGCTCAACCCGGAGTACGGTCTGGTCAACGGCGTGATCAACGCGCTCGCCGGACTCTTCGGCGTGGACGACCCGCCGCAGCCGGTGTGGATCTCCGAGATGCCGCTGATCGCCGTCGAGGCCGCGCTGATCTGGCAGTGGACGCCGTTCATGATGCTGATCCTGCTGGCCGGACTGCAGAGCCGCCCGCTCGACGTCATCGAGGCCGCGCGCATCGACGGCGCGGGAAGCTGGCAGATCTTCCGCCACATCACCCTGCCGCACCTGCGGCGCTACCTGGAACTGGGCGCCCTGCTCGGCTCGATCTTCATCGTGCAGAACTTCGACGCCGTCTACACCCTCACCTCCGGCGGACTGGGCACCGCCAACCTGCCGTACGCCATCTACCAGACCTTCTACAAGTCCCACGAGTACGGTCTCGCGTCCGCCGCGGGCGTCCTCGTCGTCATCGGCTCCATCGCGCTGGCGACCTTCGCGCTGCGCGTGGTGTCGTCCCTGTTCAGCGAGGAGGTGTCCCGCGGATGAGCACGCTCACCGCCCCCGCGCGCACCCGCCGCCCGAGGACGCCGGTCCCCGCGCCGGTGCGCCGGGCGCGCCGGCGCGGTTCGGCCCTGGCCCTGCTGGCCTGGGCGACCGGCATCCTGTTCTTCCTGCCGCTCGCGTGGATGGTGCTCACCTCCTTCCACTCCGAGCCGGACGCCGCGACCAACCCGCCGTCCCTCGCAGCGCCGCTGACGCTGGACGCCTACCGCACCTTCTTCTCCGCGGGCGGCGCCGACGGCCCGTGGCCGCCGCTGATCAACTCCATGACGGCGGCGCTGTGTTCGACACTCCTGGTGCTGCTGCTGGCGCTCCCCGCGGCGTACGCGCTGTCCCTCCGTCCGGTGCGCAAGTGGCGCGACGTGATGTTCTTCTTCCTGTCCACCAAGATGCTGCCGCTGGTCGCCGGCCTGCTGCCGGTCTACCTGTTCGCGAGCAACGCCGGACTGCTGGACAACATCTGGCTGCTGGTCGTCCTCTACACGGCCATGAACCTGCCCATCGCCGTGTGGATGCTCCAGTCCTTCCTCGCCGAGATCCCGGTCTCGGTCATCGAGGCCGCGCAGATCGACGGCGCCCGGCTGCCCACCGTGCTGCGCCGGGTGATCGCCCCCATCGCGGGGCCCGGCATGGCGGCCACCGCGCTGATCTGCTTCATCTTCAGCTGGAACGAGCTGCTGTTCGCCCTCGTGCTCACCGGCGTGCGGGCGGAGACCGCGCCGGTCTTCCTCACCAGCTTCATCACCAGCCAGGGACTGTTCCTGGCCAAGGTGTCCGCCGCCTCCCTCGCCATCTCCCTTCCGGTGCTCGTCGCCGGGTTCGCCGCCCAGGACAAGCTGGTCCAGGGCCTGTCGCTAGGAGCCGTGAAATGAAGGCCGCCCTCGTCGAAGCCCCCGGCAAGGTCTCCCTGACCACGGTGCCCGACCCCGCGCCCGGGCCCCGGCAGGTCGTGGTCGACGTCGCCGCGTGCGGGCTGTGCGGGACGGACCTGCACATCCTCCAGGGCGAGTTCGCCCCCACGCTGCCGGTGGTGCCCGGCCACGAGTTCGCCGGCGAGGTCGTCGGCGTCGGGAACGAGGTGACCGAGCTGGCGGTCGGCGACCGGGTCGCCGTCGACCCCTCGCTGTACTGCTACGAGTGCCGCTACTGCCGGGCCGGTCACAACAACCTCTGCGACCGGTGGGCCGCGATCGGCGTCACCACGGCCGGCGGCGCCGCCGAGTACGCCGTCGCCCCCGTCGCCAACTGCGTGAAGCTCCCGGACCACGTCCGCACCCAGGACGCGGCCCTCATCGAGCCGCTGTCCTGCGCCGTGCGCGGCTACGACGTGCTGCGCAGCAGCCTCGGCTCCCACGTGCTGATCTACGGCTCCGGCACGATGGGCCTGATGATGCTGGAACTGGCCAAGCGCACCGGCGCCGCCAGCGTCGACGTCCTCGACCTCAACCCGGCACGGCTGGCCACCGCGAAGCAACTCGGCTGCACGGGCGCCGCCGCCCGCGCGGAGGAGCTGGACCGCCCGCAGGGCTGGGACCTGGTCATCGACGCGACGGGCAACGCGGCGGCCATCCAGGACGGCCTCGGCCGCGTCGCCAAAGCCGGCACCTTCCTTCAGTTCGGCGTCGCGGACTACGCGACCACGGCCACCATCGACCCGTACCGCATCTACAACCAGGAGATCACCATCACCGGCTCCATGGCCGTCCTGCACAGCTACGAGCGCGCCGCCGAACTCTTCGCCGCCGGCGTCCTCGACCCCGACGTCTTCGTCTCCGACCGCATGCCGCTGGCCGACTACCCCGCCGCCCTCGACCGCTTCGCCGCCGGCCAGGGGCGCAAGATCCTCGTCGTCCCGTAGCCCCACCCGGGGCGCCCGCCTGCCGGGCCGGGGAACCCGGGCGCCGTCAGCGGCCGTGGCGGCCCTCGCCGGCGGTGAAGCGTGCGGCTCCCGCGAGGGCGTCGGGGAGGACCGCCACGCCGTGGGCGAACTCGCGGGCCAGAGCGGCCTCCTCGCCCTCCTCGCCCTCCTCGGCGCCTTCGGCGTCGAGGAGGGCGGCGCGGTCGCTGCGCAGGCACGCCTGGGGGAGGGCGGCGAGCTCGTGGGCCAGCCGTTCCGCGGCGGCGCGCGCCCCGCCGGTCGGCACGACGCGGTCGGCGAGGCCGATGGCGTGCGCCTCCGGCGCCGCGACCGGGCGTCCGGTCAGCACCATGTCGCGCGCCCGGCCCGCCCCCACCACGCGCGGCAGCCGCACCGTGCCGCCGTCGATCAGCGGCACGCCCCAGCGGCGGCAGAAGACGCCGAACACCGCGTCCTCCTCGGCCACGCGCAGGTCGCACCAGAGCGCGAGTTCCAGGCCGCCCGCGACCGCGTGGCCGGCGACCGCGGCGATCACCGGCTTGCCGAGCCGCATCCGGGTCGGCCCCATCGGGCCGTCGCCGTCGGCGGCGACCCGGTTGCCGCGCGGCGTACCCATGGCCTTGAGATCCGCCCCGGAGCAGAAGGTGCCGCCCTCGCCCCACAGCACCGCCACCGACGCCGACGTGTCCGCGTCGAAGCCTCGGAACGCCTCCGCGAGCGCCGCCGCCGTCGGCCCGTCGACCGCGTTGCGCGTCCCGGGCCGGGACAGCACGACCGTCGTGACCGGCCCGTCCCGTTCGACGCGGACGCTCACGCCCGCGCCCGTTCCAGTACGCCGCCCAGATCGGTGCCGGGCGGCAGCGTGCCGTAGGCGTGGCCCCACTCGCCGCCCAGCCGGGAGGCGCAGAACGCGTCCGCCACCGCCGGCGTGCTGTGGCGCACCAGCAGCGAGCCCTGGAGAACCAGCGTCAGCCGCTCCGCCAGCCGCCGGGCGGCGAGCTGCGCGGCGGCCGGGTCGGACAGCACCGCCAGGTCCTTGCGCAGCGCCGCGACCGCCGCGTCCAGGTGCCGGTCGGCGCCCGCCGCCGCGTCCACCTCGGCCAGCAGGGCGTCCAGCGTGGCGGGGTCCTTGGCCACGGCCCGCAGCACGTCCAGCGCGGCGACGTTCCCGGAGCCCTCCCAGAGGGACAGCAGCGGTGCCTCCCGGTACAGCCGCGGCATCCCCGACTCCTCCACGTAGCCGTTGCCGCCCAGGCACTCCAGGGCCTCCCCGACGTGCGCCGAACCCCGCTTGCACACGTGGTACTTGCCCGCCGCCAGGCCCAGCCGCCGCAACGCGGCCTCCCGTTCGTCGCCCGCCAGCGAACGGTCCAGCGCAGCGGCCAGCCGCAGACCCAGCACCGTCGCGGCCTCCGACTCGACGGCCAGGTCGGCCAGCACGTTCCGCATCAGCGGCTGCTCCAGGAGCGGCGCGCCGAACGCCCGGCGGTGCCGGGCGTGGTGCAGCGCCTGCCGCAGTCCGGCGCGCATGGCCGCCGCCGAGCCGAGGACACAGTCCAGCCGGGTCATGTTGACCATCTCCACGATGGTCCGCACGCCGCGTCCCGCCTCGCCGACCCGCCAGCCCACCGCGTCCTCGTACTCGATCTCCGAGGAGGCGTTGGAACGGTTGCCCAGCTTGTCCTTGAGGCGTTGCAGCCGCAGCGCGTTGCGGCTGCCGTCCGGGAGCACGCGGGGGAGGAGGAAGCAGGTCACCCCCTCCTCGGTCTGCGCGAGCGTCAGGAAGACGTCGCTCATCGGCGCGGAGGTGAACCACTTGTGCCCGGTGAGCCGGTACGTGCCGTCGCCGCCGCCGTCCGGCACCGCGCGTGTGGTGTTGGCGCGCACGTCCGACCCGCCCTGCTTCTCGGTCATCGACATGCCCGCGATGAGCCCGGCCTTGCCCAGCGGCGGGCGCAGGCCGAAGTCGTAGACGCGCGAGGCGAGCAGCGGCTCGTACAGCGCGGCCAGTGCCGGTTCGGCGCGCAGCGCGGGCACGGCCGCGTACGTCATGGAGACCGGGCAGCCGTGCCCGGCCTCGGCCTGCGACCACACGTAGAACTTCGCGGCCCGCAGCAGGTGTGCGCCCGCACCCGGTTCCGCCCAGGGCGCGGCGTGGAGTCCGTGGCGCACGGCGGTCGTCATCAGGCTGTGCCACGCCGGGTGGAACTCGACCTCGTCGATCCGGTGGCCGTACCGGTCGTGGCTGCGCAGCCGCGGCGGGTTCTCCTCGGCCTGCCGCGCCAGCTCCTGCGTCTCCGCGGACCCGGCGAGCTCCCCGAGCTCCCGCAGCTCCGCCTCGCCCTCGCCCGCGCCGTCCCGCCGCACGGCGTCCAGCAGGGCCGGCTCGTCCGCCGCGGTGAAGCCGGTCAGGGGCGGCGCCTGGTTGAAGACCTCGTGGGTAGCCATACCCCTGACATTACGCCTCTGGTGCACGTGGCGAGAAGAGGTAACCCGTTGCGCCCGCGCCCGATAGACTTCAGCAGCCCATGAACGACACCGCACCTGCGCACACGACCCTCGGGCTCCGTCCGCTGACGGCCCGCTCGATCGTCCTGAGCACCCTGCTCGGGCATCACCCGCCCCGGCTGCCCGCCCGCGTCCTGGTGCGGGTCGGGGAACTCTTCGGGGTCGCGGAGGGCACCGTGCGCGTCGCCCTGTCCCGCATGGTCGCCGCCGGAGACCTCGACCAGGACGGCCGGGGCTACGGTCTCACCGCCCGCCTGCTGCGCCGCCAGGCGCGCCAGGACGACAGCCGCGCGCCCCGGCTGCGGAGGTGGGACGGCGACTGGGAGATCGCCGTGGTCACCGCCGACCGCCGCCCCGCCGCCGAACGGGCCGCGCTGCGCCGCACCATGGCCCGCCTGCGTCTCGGCGAGCTCCGCGAGGGCACCTGGGTGCGGCCCGCGAACCTGGACCGCGCGCTGGACGCGGACGTCCTGGGCCCCTGCACGGTCTTCACCGGTGCCGCCCCGGTCGGGGAGGACCCCGTCGCGCTCGCGGCCCGCCTGTGGGACCTGCCCGACTGGGCCCGCCGCGCCGGCGAGCTCGCCGCCGCCCTCGATCGGGCGGAGGACCTGGCCGACCGGTTCACGGTCTCGGCGGCGGCGCTGCGGCACCTGCTCGCGGACCCGGTGCTCCCCGCCGCCCTGCTGCCCGGAGACTGGCCGGGCGCCGGTCTGCGGCTGCGCTACGACACCTTCGAGGGCGAACTGTGCGAGGTGCTGCGCCGGCACGTCACCTCCGCGGCGGACACCGGGGAATGAGCGCCGCGCCCCGGGTCGTTCCCCGGGTATGAAGGCAATCGTCACGAACGGCTACGACGGACCCGACGGACTGGAGCTCACCGAGCAGCCCGACCCGAAGGTCGCCCCCGACCACGTGCTCGTCCGGGTGAAGGCCGCGGGAGTCAACCCCGTCGACTGGAAGGTCGCCTCCGGCGGCCTCGACGCGCTCTACGAGACCCGGTTCCCGCTGATCCCCGGCTGGGACGTCTCCGGCGTGGTGGAGGCGCTCGGCGTCGATGCCACCGAGTTCGAGATCGGCGACGAGGTCATCGGCTACCTGCGCAAGGACGAGATCGGACACGGCACGTACGCCGAACTCGTCGCCGCACCGGTCCGGGCACTCGCCCGCAAGCCGTCCTCGCTGAGCTGGGAGCAGGCGGCCGGTCTGCCGCTCGCCGGCCTGACGGCCCACCAGGCGCTGCACCGCCTGGGCGTCACCGGCGGCGACACGGTCCTCGTGCACGCCGCGGCCGGGGGCGTGGGCTCCATGGCCGTGCAGATCGCCGTCGCCCTCGGTGCCCGGGTCATCGGCACCGCGAGCGAGCGGAACCACGACTACCTGCGGAGCCTGGGCGCCGAACCCGTCGCCTACGGCGACGGACTCGCGGAACGGGTGCGCGCCCTCGCCCCGGGAGGCGTCGACGCGGCGGTGGACTTCGTCGGCGGCGACGCCGTGGAGGTCTCCCGGCAGGTGCTGAAGAAGGCCGAACGGGTGCTGTCCGTCGTGGATCCGCAGGTGCGCGAGGAGGGCGGCCGGTACCTGTTCGTACGGCCCGACGCCGCCGGTCTCACCGCGCTGGGCGACCTCGCCGACGCCGGGCGCCTCGCCGTCCACGTGGACCGGACCCTTCCCCTCGCCCGGGCCGCCGAGGCGTGGCGGGCGAGCCGGGAGGGCCGCACCCGCGGAAAGATCGTCCTCCAGGTCTCCTGACCGGGGGAAACCTCCTGCCCCGGACGCGGTCACCTCGGGGCGCCCGCGCAGTCGCCGGGGCGCGGACCGGGCAGCAGCCGGGGAGCGGGCCGGGGGCCGGCCCGCTCCCCGCGCGGCGTCAGACCCTGACGATGCGCCAGGAGGTGTTGAAGTGGCACTGGCCCGACATCGGGTTCGTCTGGTCGATGACGAAACCGGTGAGCGCGTCGCCGTTCCAGCCGCAGATCCACTGACCGCTCTGCGGAGCGGCGACCAGGTGGCCGGGGTAGTTGCCGCCGCACCGGTACGGGTCGATCTGGAGGGACACGTACCCCGCGGGGATGCCGCTGCACGACCAGGTGGCCTGCATCCCGATGCTCTCCGGGGCCGCCGCCGGCGCGGCCTGGGCGACACCGCCCGGAAGGACGACCGCCAGTGCGGTCACCGCAGCCGCCGCGAAGGCCCGCGTACCGAATCTCGCCATTGCTCTCTCCTTGTGGTTGGCGTGTACGCGACGAACGCTACGAGCGGTCGCACCCCGGCGTGGAGTACCCGCCTGTCTCACACCGCTCTCATCCGGTCGCGGCGAGATGTGCGGCGAGGCGCTCCACCGCTTCCGTCAGCCGCCGGAAGTAGGTGGCCTTGCTGATCGCCAGCGACCGGGAGATCGCGGCGGACGTGGCGCCCGGTTCGAGGTACCGCTGCGTCAGAACGGTCCGGAGCTGCTCCTCGCGCCGCCCCTCGCCGAACGCCGCGGCCACGCCGTCCCGCAGCACCGCGCGCACCGACTCCGCGCGCTCCTCCACCGCGCCGCCGGAGGCGAGCGGGTGCCGGGCCAGCTCGGTCGCCACGGTGTACTGCTCGAGCGCCGTCCGCACGTCGTCCACGGCCGGGGCCGGCCGCGGGGCGGAGGACCGGCCGAGCTCGCGCAGGACCAGGGCGCGCTGGTGCCCGTGCAGCCCTCCCGGCCCGTAGTCGATCCAGTAGGCGCACACCGGCCTGCCGTCCACGACCGTGTCCAGCTCGGGCACCAGCGTGCCGCCCGCCGCGAGGCAGAACGCGTGCAGCCGCTGGTGGTGCTGGAACAACGGCACGACGGCGTGCCGAGGGTTCGCCACGTCCGCGCGCAGCGCCACCGCGATGTTGAGCATCGCCAGCGCGCTGCCGGTCTCCGGGGCCTCGCCGGTCAGGTCGACGCTGTCCCGCCACACGACCACCTCCCCGGACCCGCAGGCCCGCTCGGCGAACCGCAGGCACCCGCGCCCGAAGGCGTCGTCCGCGAGCACCGAGGAGGGCGCCGACCCCGGAGTCAGCCAGATCGCGTACCCCACGGGCGCGCCCCCGGCGTCCCGCGCGACCACCACGTTGCGCGGCGACAGCCGGTGGTACGGCTCGCTGGCCGCCCACCACTCCCGGTAGCCCCGTCCGGCGAGAGCGGTGCCGAGCACCTCCGCGTCGCCGGCACGGATCCGGTCCGCGTGGTAGCGGGAACTGCCGTCCCAGCAGTACGCCCACCGCAGCTCCGGGCTCCGCAGCAGATGCGCCAGGTCGGTGATGACCGTCCGGTCTCCCAGCAGCGCCCGCCGGTGCAGGTGCTCGGCCACCCGGCCGCGCAGCGTTCGTTCCCTGGCCGGCCGGGCGCCGAGCAGGCTGTCCCGCATCGGTTCCCGGACGGCGTCGTGCAGCGTCACCGTGTCGCCGACCCGGTCGACGAAGGGCAGTCCCGACAGCCAGCCGAACGAGCCCTCCGCGTCGCCGCCCGCGTCCAGGGTCTCCGCGAGCAGCTCGAGCGTCGTCCGTCTGGCGATGGCGCAGGTGGCGAGCGCGTCGTAGTGCGTGGTGTCCCACTCGACCGCGGTCGTCAGCCGGACCAGCGTCGCCACCAGGCCCGGCTCGGGCGCCACCCGGCCGTGCCGGTGGTAGGCGCCCGCCGCCAGCACGAGGGCGAGCGGCGAGCCCGCCGTCCACCGCGTGATCTCCCGTGCCGGCACGGCCGGGACGCCGTGCTCGGCGAGCAGCTCGACGGAGCCCTCGGCGCTCAGTTCGGCCAGTTCCACCCCGAGGGCGACCTGCGCCCAGCCCCCGCCGAACCAGCCGGGGTCCGGGCTGCTGCGCCCGGCGATCACCACGACGACGTCCCCGGGCAGCCGGGGCAGCACCTCCTCGCGCAGCTCCTTCGCCCCGGCGGCGATGCGTTCGAACCCGTCGAGGAACACCACCGTGCCGGGGGTGACGTCGTGCAGCACGGCCGCCAGCGCGGCGGGGAGCGGGTCGATGGTCCGGGCGTCGACCCATCGGGTCGCGCGCCCGTCCGCGCGGGCGGCGGCCGCCGCCGCGTGCAGGAGCGTCGTCTTGCCGATCCCGCCGGGGCCGTGCACCAGGAGCACGTTGCGGTCGAGCGCCCCGGCCAGCACCCGGCCGAACAGCTCCAGCTCGCGGCCGCGCCCGACCAGGCGGCCGGCCCGCCGGGCCACGCGCTCACCGATCGTCCTACCGTCCATCCCCACCCGTTCCCCGTCGCCCGGTTCCCTGTGTCCGGGGCTCGGGAGAAACGGTACGGAAGGCGCGCCGCCGGGGGTACCGCCGGAGGCGGGGGGCCAGGCTACGGGCGTGCGACCGGTGCGCGGTCGACGTACTCGAAGACGGCGCCGTCGGGGTGGCGGGCGACGACGTTGCGGCCGGCGGGGGTGGACTGGGGGCCGGCGATGATCTCCGCGCCCACGGCGCCGAGGTCGGCCAGCGCCTCGTCGACGTCCGCGACGGCGATCGTCGCGGCGATCTTCCGCAGCACCTCCAGGTGGCCCTCCGGCCCGCTCATCAGGAAGAAGGGCCCCACGGCGGCGACCGACACCGGCCCGGTGGTGAAGCGGTGGGCCTCGGCCCCGGTGAGCTTCTCGTACACCGGAATGGCGGCGTCCAGGTCGTCGACGCAGATCCGAAGCGAGGTCCCGTGAATCTCCATGCCCGGCAGCCTAGTTGTTCCCGGTCAGCACCGACACCGCCCCGGCCCGCAGCGTGCGGACCGGGGCGGTGTCGGTGACCGCGGACCGCGGGCGGCCCCCGGTCACGCGGCGCCGGGCGCCTGGTCCTGGCCGGTCGCCGGACCGCCGTAGGGCCAGCGCAGCAGGGCGCCGAGACCGCCGACGGGCAGCCCGTCCGGGACGTCGGGCTCCAGGTCGCCGCTGCGCACGCACAGCACCTCCGCGCCGGTGGCCGCGGCCGAACGCAGCAGCGCGTCGTCGGCGCGGGCCGCCGACGGCTGCGGGTCGCCCAGATACCGGCTGTCCGCGCGGCGTACGGCGATCTGGTCCGGCGCGTCCCCGACCCAGACCTCGCGATGCCGTTCCGCGCCGTCCGGACGGATCAGCAGCGCTCCGATGCGGTGCTCGCGCGCCGCCTCGACCAGCGTGGGCACCCCCTCGGTGGCGGAGGTGCGGCCCTCGCCGTCCGGGACGCGCCCGGCACGGAAGCGGTCCATGGCCCGGGCGACCTCCTGCTGCGCGTGCCGCTGCCGGGCACGGTCGGTCTCCTCGGCGAGGAGCTGCTGCCCCTTCTCCGCGTCGCCGCCCTGGTCGTGATCCTCCCGTCCGCCGTGCTCCGCCTCCACGGCACGCGCGCTCAGGTACTCCGGCAGCGCGTCGTGCACGGCACGCACCATGCGGCGGTCGCCGGCGAGGACGACCAGTTCGGCGCCGGACCGCTCGTAGCTCTCGCGCACCTCCTCGGCGACCGCCGAGGCGTTCTGCTCCCAGGTGTTCTCCACGGAGTTCTGGAACTTCCGCTCGGACCAGTCACCCGACGCCGTGCGGTGCACGGGCCAGTCCCGGCCGTGCACGCGGCCGGCGTCCCCGCGGCCGCCGAAGGAGTCCTGCAGCCGCAGTTCGGCGCCCGTGCGGTCGACACGTGCGACCAGCGCCGCCGGCAGCCCCCGCCGCCAGCTCCGGCAGCGGCCCCACGTGCGGCAGCGCCGACCAGCACACCTCCGGCCCGCCCGGCGGGGCCGAGGCCAGCGGCACGCGCAGGACGACCTCTCCGTCCGCGGCGAACACGGCGTGGCCGGGCGGTGCGGCCGACCGGGGCAGCGCGTCGAGCGCGCCGTGGACCGCCCGGCAGGTGGCGGCGTCCGCGCCCTGCTCGTGCAGCCGGTCGGAGACGGCGCGGGCGTTCAGCTCCTGGCGTGTCGCGGCGTCCTCCGTGGCGACGTCGGTGCCGACGTGGACGGACGCCCACGGGCCGGGACGGTCGTACAGGGGGTCCAGGAATGCGAGCTTCATGTCTCCCTCCTTGTAACGGCGCGGAACGGGTACCCGTGCGCCGCCGGACGACACGGGACCGGTGTGCACGAGGAGGGTGCCATGGGTATCGATCCGCGGGAGCTGTCGGACGCCCAGCTGCTGAAGGAGCTGGAGACGATCCACCGGACCCGTCACGACGCGCTGCTGCACGGTTCCCCGGACGCGCTGAGCGCCCACAACGCGCGCATGGCGGAGCTGGAGGGCGAGTACCTGCGCCGCAACCCGCAGCGGCCGGTCGCCCCGGGCCGTACGCGCAAGGGCGCACGGGAACGGGGGCGGGAGGACTGCTGAGCGGCCGTCCTCCCGCCCGCCGCCCGGCTCACCCGGCCCCGTCCCCCGCCCGGGCCGACGCCGGCGGAGTGACCGTCACAGCGGCTGGACCCGGATGTCGCGGAAGGTGACGACGTCCGAGGTGCCGTGCGTCTGGAGCCCGAGATGCCCCGTCGGGTGCTGCCGCCCGTCCGTGCCCGGGTCGTCGCCGCGCGGCGGGGAGAAGAGCTGCCCCGGCGCGTTCTCGAACGCGTTGATCAGGCGTCCGTTGCGGTAGACGGTCCAGTGCCGGCCGACGACCCGGACCTCGTAGTCGTTCCAGACGCCCTTCGGCATCACGTTCGACTCGCCCCGGGTGACGACGTCGAAGCCGTAGACGGACCCGGTCTTGTACTGGTCGCCGCCGGCCGCGTCGTTGATCTGCACCTCGTGCCCGTACCTGATGGCCACCCACTCCGGCCGCGGCTCCTCCGGGTGGTCGTGCACGCCGGGGAAGCGGACGAAGACGCCGCTGTTGGCGTTCCGGTCGCCGGGTGCGTCGTCGCGGAACTGGAGCTTCAGCGAGAAGTCGCCGTACGGCTGCTCGGGGAACCACAGCATGCCCATCCCGGGGACGCTGCCGCTGGAGGTGATCGAACCGTCGGAGTTCCGCGTGAAGGCGCCGCCGCCGACGTGCTCCCACCGCTCGAACGACTCCCGGCTGCCGTCGAGGAGCGCCCGGTAGCCGTGCGCCCCCTCGTGGCCGACGCCGGAGCGCCGCGCGGCCTCCATGATCGCCGCGCGTTCCTCCCGGTCGATCACGCCGTTCTCGCGGAGCTGCGCGAGGACTCCGCGGACGTGGGTCCGGAACGCCTTGCGCCCGTCCCAGTGGGCTTCGTCCTCGATCAGCTCGTTGACGGTGCAGCCGCCGGGGGCCTCGCGGTTGGGTACGCCGGTGAAGCCGCTCGCCTCCGCCCCGACCACCACCAGCGGCCGGTCGTCGCGCTCCGGGCACCCGGGGTCCGGTTCGCCGCCGTCGTCGCCGACCACGGTGAACGTGACGGTCGAGGTCTGTGAGGTGTTCCCGGCGTGGTCGGTGGCGCGGTAGGCCACCGTGTGTTCGCCCTCCGCGTGGAACATCACCGGCTCGGTGTACGGGCCGAACGCGCCGCCGCCCACGGCGTACTCCACGCCCGCCACACCCGAGTCCTCGTCCTGCGCCCGGAGGGAGAGCGTGGCCATGGCGAGGTAGTCGCCGTCGGCGTTCTGCTCGCCGTCCACGGTGGCCGTGACCTCGGGCGGGGTGGTGTCGCCCGGCGGCGGCCCGACGACGGTGAACGTCACGGACCGCTCCTGCGAGACGTTGCCGGCCTTGTCGGTGGCCCGGTACCGGACGGTGTGCTCGCCGGGGGCGTCCACCAGCACCGGCGCCTCGTACGCCGTCCAGCCGGCGCCGTCGACGGCGTAGTCGACGCGGTCGACGCCGGAGGAGTCGTCGGTGGCGTCGAGGGTCACCGTGGCGCCGCCGAGGTAGTCGCCGTCGGCGTTCTGCTCGCCGTCCACGTCGGCGGTCGCCTCCGGCGGCGTGGTGTCCTCGCCGCCGCCGGTGACGACCAGTTCGCCCTGCATCTGCCCGTGGCCCGGAATCGCGCAGTAGTAGTGGTAGACGCCGGGGGAGAGGTCGACCGTCACCTCGTGCCGGCCGCCGTTCGCGTCGCCGGGATCGGCGAGGATGTTCACCGACACGTCCGAGTTGTAGTCCGGGTCGGACGTGGTGAAGGTGAGCGTGTGCGGCATGCCGGTGGTGTTGCCCGTGGCGGCGCTGTTCTCGAACACCAGCGTCGCCTCCCCGGCCACCGCCCGGGCGGGTGCCGAGGCGTACGCGGTGATGTCGTCGCCCGCGGTCCAGGTGAGCAGCTGCGCGGCGGCCCGGTCCCCGCCGCCGGGCGCGGCCGCGGGCGCCGGGGGCTGCGCCTGCGCGGCCGGCAGCACGGTCAGCGACAGTGCCGCGGCGAGCAGCGCCACCAGCAGGGCGAACGGCCGCCCGCGCCTCCGGACGCGGATGTGTGCGGGTCGGTGCATGGCGTTACCCCTCCTGTGCGTGACGGTCGCCGACGAGGTCGCCGGGCAGCGGGGTGGGCGGACCGCCCTCGTAGGTCACGCGCCACAGCGCGGACTTCTCGTGCGCGGTGAAGAAGCCGCGGCCGTAGTCGAGGACGTACAGGGCCCCGTCCGGGCCGAACTTCCAGTCCATGAGGTTGCGGATGCCGTCCTCGCCCTCGGGGACGATCTGCTCCAGGCTCTCCGCGTGCACCGGCAGACCGCCGTCGCCGGCGTTCGCCGGGTCCATCACCAGGGCGTGCCGCGGCTGTTCGCCGTCGTAGAAGTCGCCGACGAACCACTTGCCGTCCCAGTACGCGGGCCACTTGGTCTCGCTGTTGCTCCCGGCGTCGTAGCGGTAGACCGGGCCGGTCATGGCCGCCTGGCCGCCGCCCTTGAGCCAGGGCAGGCGGAAGGTCTGGTCGTCCGTGCGGTAGGTGGGCACGCCCGCGCCGTTGCGCGGGAAGTCGGGGGCGCCGCCCTGCGGCGCGTACCACACGTTGTTGTTCCGGGCGGGCGGGATGTCGACCAGACCGGTGTTGTTCGGCGAGGTGTTCCGCAACGCGTCGCAGTCGTACCAGTCCTGCGGCTGGGTGGGGTCGGGCAGTGTGCGGTCGCGGTACGGCTGCCTGTTGCCCATGCAGTACGGCCAGCCCTGGTTCCCCGCCGAGGTGATGACGGCGAAGGTGTCGTACTTCGCCGGGCCCCACACCGGGCTCGGCTCGGCGGCGTCCGGCCCGACCCAGCCGGCGTACAGCCAGTCGGTCTCCTGGTCGACGAAGATCCGTGCCGGGTTGCGGACGCCCATCACGTAGATCTCCGGACGGGTCTTGCCGCCGCCGGCCTCGTCGCCGGTGAAGAGGTTGCCCTCCGGGATGCTGTACGTCCCGTCGTCCTCCGGGTGGACGCGCAGGATCTTGCCGTTGAGGTCGTTGGTGTTGCCCGCGGTGCGGCGCGCGTCGGCGAACGAGACGCCGCCGAAGTCCGGCTCGGGGTTGTTGCCCGAGTAACCGTCGCTGAACCGGGAGGAGTTGGTGTCCCCGGTGGCGACGTAGAGGTTGCCCGCGCTGTCGAAGTCCATGCCGCCGCCGGCGTGGCAGCAGCTGTGGATCTGCACCGGCCAGCTCAGCAGCACCTTCTCCGAGGAGAGGTCGAGCGTGCCGCTCGTCCGGTCGAGGGTGAAGCGGGAGACGCGCCGCTGCGCCATGTGCCTCTCGCGGTCGATCCCCGAGTGCGGCGTCCAGTGCAGGTAGACCCGGCCGTTGGTGAGGAAGTCCGGGTCGAGCGCGATGCCGAGCAGGCCCTCCTCGTTCTTGACCAGTTCGTCGCCGCCGCCCTTGTTGCCGAACACCTCCAGCGTCCCGGCACGGGTGACCTCCCCGGTGTCCGGGTCCCACACGTGCACGGTGCCCTCGCCCAGGCCGATGCGCGGGTCGTCCCAGTCGGTCACCACCGGCGAACCGGGCATGCCGCCGCCGCGGCCGATGAAGAAGACCCGCCCGTCCTCGGCGATGTCCAGGCCGTGCGGTTCGCCGATCCGGTCCAGCGCGTCGGGCCGGTTGGGCTCGGTCAGCCGGGTGGCCTTGTAGTTGCCGGTGACGGTCGCTCCGCAGTCGGCGCGCGCCAGCCGGGTGGTCCACAGCAGCGCGCCGCGCAGGTGCTTGCGGAAGTTGGCGCCGTCGTAGCCGGCGGCGGTGCCGCCCAGGCCGGTGTAGAACGAGCGGCCGCCGTCGTAGTCGCGGCACCAGGAGACCGGGTGGTCCCATCCGTTCGCGCTCTCACCCGGTGCGTAGGACCGTTCCCGGACGCGGGCTACGGTGTGCACCCGGCCGCTGGGGTTCTCCCGCCAGTTCAGCCACACGTCCTCGCGCGCCCACTCCAGCGGCAGCCCGTCGGTGGCGGGGTGCACCCGGTCGCCGACCTCCACCACCGCGCGCTGCGCCGCCCCCGGGCTCTGGGCGGCCGGCCGCGCGCCGATCAGGCCGGTGAACCACGCCGACTCCGGCTCGGCGCGGGCCGCGTCGTGCAGCCCGACGAAGCCGCCGCCGGACCGGACGTAGGCGCGGAAGGCCGTCTCCTGGGCGTCGGTCAGCAGATCGCCGCCCGACGACAGGAACACCACCGCGTTGTACCGGCGCAGCGACGCGCCGGTGAACACCGCGGCGTCGTCGGTGACCCGGGTGCGGAAGCGGGTCTGCGCGGGCGCCTCCCGGCCGATGCGCCGTACGGCCCGCGCACCGGCCGCGGCCAGGTCCTCGGGCGCGTCGGGGGCGTGGAAGACGAGCACCCGCACGTCGTCCCCGCCCGGCATGGGGTCGGCGGCGTCCCGGGCGTCGCGCGCGCTCGCCTGCGTGCCCGCCAGCAGCGAGACGGTGAGCGTGGCGGCCAGCGCGAAGACGTGCGGGCGGCGGAAGGTGACGGGCCGTCGGCCCCCCGGGCGGCGTGGTCTGCGTCGCATGGTCGTACACCTCTCGCGTAGGTGACAGCAACGCCCAGGGAAGCTAGACGACTTTTCCCGGTCCGCCAATGGCTATGACTGAAAGAGGTCGAACTTTGTCCAGGGGGTGGGCAAACTCCCCGCAGGTTCCTAGCATGAACGGCCGTCAGCTCGTGACAGCTCGTGAACGACGACCCGTGAACGGTGACCGAGAAAGGCATCCGCATGTCGCGATCACGTTTCTCCCGGCGGACCTTCACCAGCGGAGCCGCGCTTGCGGCACTCGCCCCCACCGGCCTCGCCGCCGCCGCGGGCACCGCGGCCGCCGCACCGCGCCGCGACGACGCGGAGGGCGGCTCGGTCCGGCTGATCACCCTCTACGTGGAACGGCTCGCCGACGGGCGGATGGGCTACGGCCTCGAACCGGGCAAGGCCACCGTCCCCGGGCCGCTGCTGGAGATGTACGAGGGCGACACGCTGCACATCGAGGTCGTCAACATGATGGACGTCGCCGCCAGCCTGCACGTGCACGGCGTGGACTACGACATCGACAGCGACGGCACGCACCTGAGCGACAGCGTCGTGCCGCCGCAGAAGACCCGGCTGTACACCTGGACGTCGCACCGGCCGGGCCGGCGCAGGGACGGCACGTTCCGGCCCGGCAGCGCGGGCTACTGGCACTACCACGACCACGCGGTGGGCACCCACCACGGCACCGGCGGCATCCGGAACGGGCTGTACGGCGGGCTGATCGTCCGCCGGGCGGGCGACGTGCTGCCCGACCGCACCTTCACCGTCGTCTTCAACGACATGACGATCAACAACCGGACGGGGCAACCCGGCGACGAGGCCCCCGACTTCACGGCCCGGGCCGGCGACCGCTGCGAGTTCGTCATGATCACGCACGGCGAGTTCTACCACACGTTCCACGTGCACGGTCATCGCTGGGCGGACAACCGGACCGGCCTGCTCGCCGACGAGAACGACCCCAGCCGGATCGTCGACAACAAGATCTGCGGTCCCGGCGACTCGTTCGGCTTCCAGGTGATCGCGGGGGAGGGCGTCGGACCCGGCGCGTGGATGTACCACTGCCACGTCCAGAGTCACGCGGACAGGGGCATGGCGGGCCTGTTCAAGGTCACCGACAAGAACGGCGACCTGCCCTGACCTCCCGGTTCCGCCCGTGCCGCGATCCGCCGGGCGTCACCGGTTTGGCGCCCGGCGTGCCGGGCACGCGGACAGAAGTGCTTCGGACCCGTAGGCACATCCGCGGAAGCGCGACCCACTGTGCGTCGCCCCGCCCGTGCCTCGCAGCTCCCGCGGTGACCGCCCGTCCCGCCCACTCAGGGAGCGCCGCAGGTATGACCAGCACGCAGCACGCACGGGAGCCCCGCTACCGGCCCGCCCGCCGGCCCCACGACGACGCGCCCGACACCGACGCCGCCTTCCGCCGCATGCGGGAGCTGGCGGACGGCCCCGAGCGGGACGAGATCCGGCAGCGCGTCGTCACCGCCTGGATGCCCATGGCCCACCGGCTGGCCCGCCGGTTCCGCAACCGCGGCGAGGCGCTCGAAGACCTCCAACAGGTCGCGGACCTGGGCCTCTTCAAAGCCGTCACCCGCTACGACCCGGACCGGGGCCACGCCTTCGAGAGCTTCGCCGTCCCCACCGTCGTCGGCGAGATCAAGCGCCACTTCCGCGACCACATGTGGGACCTGCACGTGCCGCGCCGGGTCCAGGAACTCCGTAACAAGGTGCGCACCAGCAGGCGCGAACTCGCCCTCGCCACCGAGGGGCCCGCGCCGACCGTCGCCGAGATCGCCGGGCACAGCGGCCTCAGCGAGGAGGAGGTCCTGGTCGGGATGGAGGCCCTGGAGAGCTACCGCACCCTCTCCCTCGACGCCGAACTCCCCGGCTCCGACGACGGGTACGCCCTGGTCGACACCCTCGGCGACTCCGAGCCCGGCTTCGACCTGGTGCTCTACCGGGAGGCGGTCAAGCCCGAGCTGGAACGCCTCCCCGAGCGCGAACGCCGCATCCTCTACCTGCGCTTCTTCCAGGACATGACGCAGAGCCGGATCGCCGAGCAGCTCGGCATCTCCCAAATGCACGTCTCCCGGCTCATCAGCCGCTCCTGCCACCGCATCCACGACCACCTCGAGGAAGAGGAGGCGAAAGCGGACGCGGACGTGGATGCGGACCGCCTCCGCACACCCGCGCACGCGTAACCGCGCACGCCCCCGGTGGTGGGGTTCGCCCCCGCTGCCCGCCGCGCTCGCGCGCCCGGGGCGACGACCGCGCCCCGGTCTGTGAGAGTGGAGGCCATGCGCCACACCGACGGGCACGGCGGCCCGCACCTGACCGCGCTGCGCGACGCCGCCTGCGCGTACTGGCACCGACGCGGCCTGCACACCGGCCCCGGCCAGGTCGTCACCGCGCCCGGCGCCCCGCTGCTGCTCCTCGCCCTGCTCTCCGCGGGCGACCCGGCGGGCGGCGGGGTGCTGCTGTCCCGGCCCGCCGCCGACTGGCACGCCGTCCCCGCCCGGCTGCTGGGGCGCCCCGTCCACCGGGTGCCCGCCCCCGCCGACTGCGGCGGCGTCCCCGACCCGTTCGTCCTGCTGGAGACCGTCCGGCGCGCCCGGTCCGCCGGGGACGACCCGCGGACGCTGGTCCTCTCCGTCGCCGACGACCCCACGGGTACGGCCGTCCCGCCCGAACTGCTGCACGAGGTGTGCGAGGCCGCCTCCGGCGAGGGACTCCTCGTCGTCAGCGACGAGAGCGAGCGCGACACCTCCCACGACCCGCACGGCACGGTGGTCGTCAGCCCCGCGGAGATGCTCGGCGCCGCCCACTCCGGCTCCGTCGTCGTCCTCACCGGTACGCCGTCCGTCGCCCTGGGCCGCTTCCCCGACACCGCGCGCGGCCACGGTCTGGCCCGCGAGGTGCGCGCCGTCCTCACCGCGCTGCACGCCCGGGTCTCCGAGGAGGCCGCGCTGGGCGGGGCCCAGTGGTTCGCGGAGCCCCCCGAACTGCGCGAACGGCGTGCCGCGGAGGCCGTACGGCAGGGAGCGCTGGCCCGGGCGCTGCACGACGCGGTGACGGAGGCCGGCGCCCTGTGCCGGCCTCCGCAGGTCGGGCGGCACGTGTACGCGGACCTCGAACCGGCCCGCGGCGCGCTGGCCGCGCACGGCGTCGAGAACGCCGCGGAGCTCGAGGCGGAGCTGGTGCGGCGGCTCGGGGCCGGGGCCGACGGCGGCCACCGCTACGGCGAGGAGCCGGGTGCGCTGCGGGTGCGTCTGTCGACGCTTCTGCTGACCGGCGCCGACCATCCCGAAGCCCCCGACCCCCTGCGCGCGCCGCACACCGCCCACGCGCTGAGCGTCCTCCGCTCCACCCTCGCCGCCCTCACCGCCGCACCCTGATCCCTCTCCCGGCCCCGGGCCCACGGCGCCGCGACGAAGGCTTACGCGTCGCGCACGCGGGGCCCGCGGAAGCGGCGCCACACCGAGGGCACGAAGCTGACCAGCAGTGCCAGTCCCACGGCCGCCGCCACGCCCTCCCACGGCTCCGGGAACAACGACCCGCCCGCCACCCCCACCAACTGGTACGTCGCCGCCCAGGCCAGGCACGCCGGGAGGTTCCCGCGCACGAACGTCCGCAGCCGCATGTGTGCCAGCAGGCACGCCAGCATCACCGGTATTCGCCCCGCCGGGACGAGCCGGGAGACGACCAGCACGGCCACGCCGTGGCGTTCCAGACCCCGTCGTGCCTGTTCCAGCCGGTCCGGCGGCGCCTTCTGCCGCAGCCGTTCCAGCCACACCGAGCCGCCCTTGGAGCGCAGCCCACGGCTGCCGAGCCAGTACAGCGCGACGTCCCCGGCGAACGCGCCGAGCGAGGCCACGGCGAAGACGAAGAACAGCGGCACCACCGGCATGGCCTGGTGGAAGGCGACCACGGCCACGCTGCTCACCAGCGCGCCGGTCGGCACCACGGGGACCAGCGCGCCGAAGGCGATCAGCACGAAGAGCGTCGGGTAGGCGATGAACCGCTGGGTGTCCAGCGGCAGCGTGCTCGCCGCCGAGGCGAGTTGTCCGAGCCCGGAGACCGTATCCGTCGTCATCGGTGCGCCCCCAGCTGAGCCGTCTCCCCGTGCCGCAGTCGGTGGACGGCGACGCCGGGCGCGAGCCGCCCGGCCAGCCGGGCGAACTCGTCGCCCGGCGCGTGGAACTCGTGCGGCCGCACGGCGTCCATGCCGATGGGCCAGTACGTGCCGTAGTGCACCGGCACCGCACTGGCCGGGGACAGCCGCTTCAGGGCCTGCGCCGCCCGCCGCGCGTCGAGGTGGCCGTCACCCAGGAACGGGCCCCAGCCTCCGACCGGCAGCAGCGCCACGTCCACCGGCCCGACCGCGTCGGCCATACCGGCGAAGAGGCCGGTGTCGCCGGCGAAGTAGGTGCGGGCCTCGCCCTCCACCACGTAGCCCAGGGCACGGATCTGCTGCGGCCCGTAGGGCAGGCGGCGGCCGTCGTGGGCGGCCGGGACGGCGCGGACCCGCACCGGTCCGGCGGGCACCTCGTCCCCGGCCGCGACCTCGACCAGATCGAGCCAGGAGGAGCCGAGCCTGCGCAGACCCGCCACCGCGTCGGGCGCGCCGCGCGGCACCACGACCCGCGTCCCGGCCGGGAGCCGGGACAGCGAGCCCAGGTGCAGATGGTCGGCGTGCAGATGGGACACCAGCACCACGTCCACCGTCGTCACCGAGGGCGGCGGCAGCGCTCCGCGGCGCCGCCGCAGGTGTGCGAGCCGCTGCACGAGCACCGGGTCGGTGAGCACCGAGACACCGGAGTCCCGCACCGTCGCCGTGGCATGGCCCCACCACGTCACGTCGACCGGCACTGGCGCTCCTCCCACTGGGCTGACTCGGCTGAGTCGTGGGTACCCGGTGCGGCGACGCCGCACCCCTCCGAGCGTATGTCCGGCGACGGCATCCCTGCCCGGTCGGGAGCGCACTGTGAAAAAGTGGAGAATGTCGTGCACGCGCAGGGGGCGGTGCACGGCGGCGAAGTGAGGAGGGGACGGCGTGCGGGTTGTGTTGCCCCCGTGGCGCGCGCTGGGCGCCGCGGCACTGCGGGTCCTCGCGGTGTGGGCGGTCAGCACCGTCACCATGCTGATCCTCGCGGGAGGTCTCCCCGACTTCCGCATCCAGCAGCCCGGCGGCGACAGCGCCACCCGTACCGCGGTCACCGCCGCGCTGGGTGCGGGGGTGTTCGGCCTGCTGAGCGCCCTGGTCTGGCCGTTGCTGGTGCGGGCGCTGCTGCTGGTGCCGGCCCTGGTGCTGGGAATCCTGGTCTTCTTCCTCAACGGTTCGCTCCTGTGGCTCGCGCTGGTGCTCATTCCCGAGCGGGGGGACGCGGATCCGGAGACCGCGGTTGTCGTCGCGGCGGCCATGTCCGCGGCCTCGTCCGCGACCAGCGGTTTCCTCGCCGTCCGGGACGACGGCGCCTACCGCCGCCGGCTGGCGCGGCTCGCCGACCGACGGCGCCGGCGTGCGGGCGCCCGGCCGCCCGGCACCCCGGGGATCGTGTTCGTGCAGCTGGACGGGCTGGGCCACGACGTGCTGCAGGAGGCGCTGACCGGCCCGGAGCCGGTGATGCCCACGGTCGCCGCCATGACCCGCACCACGCACCGGCTCACCCCCTGGCAGACCGACTGGTCCAGTCAGACCGGTGCCAGCCAGCTCGGCATCCTGCACGGCAGCAACGACGACGTCCCCGCCTTCCGCTGGTACGAGAAGGAGACCGGCGAGGTGATGGTCACCAACCGGCCGACCGGCGCCGCGGAACTCCAGCGCCGCGCGGTGGAACGCACGGGCGACCACGGCCTGCTCGCCTCCGACGGCGCCAGCCGCGGCAACCTGTTCAGCGGCGGGGCGCGCCAGCTCGCCCTGGTGCTGTCGGTCGCCGCCCGGCGGGGCCGGGACACCCGCTCCCGCGCCGGGTACTTCGCGTACTTCTCCGACCCGGCCAACGCAACCCGCACCGCCGTCTCGTTCTTCGCGGAGCTGTTCCGGGAGGTCGGCCAGTCCGTACGGGCACGGGTGCGCGGCGACCGGCCGCGGGTGGGGCGCGGCGGCCTCTATCCGTTCATCCGCGCCTTCGCGACCGTCGTCGAGCGCGACGTCGTCGTCGCCGCCGTCATCGGCGACGTGCTCAACGGGCGGGCCGCCGTCTACGCGGACCTGGTCGGCTACGACGAGGTGGCGCACCACAGCGGACCGCGCGGCGGCGACACCCGGCAAGTGCTCCGGGCCCTGGACCGGGCGATCGCGCTGATCGCCAAGGCCGCCGACCACGCGCCGCGCCCGTACCGGCTGGTGCTCCTCTCCGACCACGGGCAGAGCGGCGGAGAGCCCTTCCGCAGCGCCTACGGGCTGACGCTGGAGGACCTGGTGCGGGCGGGCTGCGGCGTGCCCGTGTCCCGCAGTGCCCGTGCCACGCGCAGTGGTGCCGAGGCGCGCGCCGCGGCCCGTGCGGCGCTGCACCGTCCCGAGGCCGGGCCCACACCGGACGGCGGGGAACTGCCGCGCAAGGCCGCCGAGCCGGTCGTGCTGGCCTCGGGCAACCTCGGCCTGGTCTCCTTCCCCGACGTTCCGGGCCGGATGAGCCGGGAGGCGATCGACGCACGCCACCCGGCGCTGCTGCGCGCGCTCGCCGACCACCCGGGCATCGGCTTCCTGCTGGTCCACAGCGAGGAGCACGGCCCGGTCGTGATCGGCCCCGGTGCCTGCGAACACCGGCTGGACAAGGGCGACGTGGTCGGCGAGCGTGACCCGCTGGCTCCGTTCGGCCCGTACGCGGCGGACGTGGTGCTGCGCTCCTCGCGCTTCCCGCACACCGCCGACATCATGGTCAACTCCTGCGTCGCCCCCGACACCGGGCATGTGCACGCCTTCGAGGAGCAGATCGGTTCGCACGGCGGTCTCGGCGGCGAGCAGAGCCGGGCCTTCCTGCTCTCCCCGCTCGCCCTGACGGCGCCGGTCACCTCGGACGAGGAAGAACTGGTCGGCGCCGAGCAGGTGCACCTGGTGCTGCGGCGCTGGCTCCGGGAGACCCGGACACTGGGCGAGCGCTGGTCCACCGTGCCGACGGGAACCGGCGCGACCCCCGTGCGGGCCGCAGGTGACGCGGCGGCGGCGGACGGCGACGGCGGCAGGTGCGTGCGCGGTGCGGGCGGGCCCGGCCGTTCCCGCACCGGCCCGCCGGACCGCGAACCCTGCCCCGACCCCGCCCGCGAGGCCGGGGCGGGGGAGCCGGTGGGCGACACCACCTCCTGAGCCCGCCGCCCCGCACGTCCGCCGCGCCGCTCCGCACCCACCCGTCGGCCCGCGACTACCCGCCGGCCCGCGCCGATGCGTCTCCCGCGCGCAGCGGCACGCCCACGTCCCGCAGGTGCCGCAGCGCCTCCCGCCAGGACTGCACCAGCCCGGTCTCGTGGTACGGAACGCCCAGCTCCGCGCAGTGCTCCCGGACCAGCAGCCGGGCCCGGCGCAGGTTCGGGGCGGGCATGCTGGGGAAGAGGTGGTGCTCGATCTGGTGGTTGAGCCCGCCCAGCGCGACGTCCGTGAACCGCCCGCCGCGCACGTTGCGGGAGGTGAGCACCTGCCGCCGCAGGAAGTCGGGGCGTTCGGAGCCGCGCAGCGTGGGCATGCCCTTGTGGTTGGGGGCGAAGATGCAGCCCAGGTACACGCCGAAGACCGCCTGGTGCACGAAGAGGAACGCCAGCGCCGTGCCGGGCGGCAGCATCAGGAACAGCGCCGCGAGGTAGCCGCCGAGATGGGTGAGGAGCAGCGCCCCCTCCAGCACCGGCCGTTTGGTCTCCGGCCGGCGCAGCGCCCGCACGCTCGACACGTGCAGGTTGAAGCCCTCCAGCGTCAGCAGGGGGAAGAACAGCACCGCCTGGTGCCGTCCGACGAAGCGGGGCAGCCCGCGGGCCGCCCGCGCCTGGTCGCGGGACCACACCAGGATGTCCGGCGCCACGTCGGGGTCGAGTTCCTCGTGGTTGGGGTTGGCGTGGTGCCGGGTGTGCTTGGTCATCCACCAGCCGTACGACATGCCGATGCCGAGGTTCCCGACCAGCCGCCCCGCGGTCTCGCTCGCCCTCCGGCCGGTGAACACCTGCCGGTGCGCCAGGTCGTGTGCGGCCAGCGCCAGTTGGCCGAAGACCAGGCCGAGGAACGCGGCGACGGCCAGCTGCCACCAAGACGCGCCGAGCGCGGCGAAGGCTGTCCAGCCGCCCACCAGGGCGGCACCGACCAGGACGAACCGCAGGGCGTAGTGGCCGGGTCGGCGATCCAGCAGCCCGGCTGCGGAGACCTTGCGCGCCAGCCGGGCGAAGTCGCTGCCGCCCGCCCCGGCGGTCTGCGCGGAGCGGGAGCGTGCGGAAGGCGGTACGGCGACCGCGGAAGTGGGTGTCGTCATGCGTCGAGCCTCGTCCGGCGGGGCCCCCGCGGACAGCCGCGCAGGCGGTGTCCCGCAGGAGGGGCACGCCCGCCCCGGAGGGGTGGGGCCGGCCCCACCTGCGCGGGGTGGGACGCCCCCGCACGACGTGCCGGAGGTTGCGCCGTTCGCACGGCCCGGCGTGGCACGCTGGAACCGGCGGCTCCGTGCGGACCGCCGTCACGGCCCTCGCCACCGACGAAGGGAACGCCCGCCATGGCACCCGAGGCCCTGTCCCGGCAGCAGATCGACGAGGCGCTGTCCGGGCTTCCCGGCTGGCAGGCCGACGGCGACACCCTCGCCCGCACCTACGCGTTCGACACGCACCTGCCCGCCGCCGCCATGGCCCTGCACGTCGCGATGATCCAGGACGAGCTGAACCACCACGCCGAACTGACCCTCGGGTACAACCGTCTGGGCATCGCGGTGAACACGCACAGCGCCGGCGGGCGGATCACGGAGCTCGACACGACACTGGCCCGCCGGATCACGGAGATCGCGGCGGGCCACGGTGCGCGCTGACCGGCCGGCCCGTCGGGGCCGGCCGGCCGCCGGCGTCACATCTTCGGCATCAGCACGCCGTCGATGATGTAGACGGTCGCGTTGGCGGTCTGCACGTTGCCGCAGACGACGCCTGCGCTGTCGTTGACGGTGAAGTCCTCACCCGAGCCGGAGACGGTGAGCTTCTCCTTGGCGAGGGTGTCGTAGCTGCCGTCCTCCAGGTCCGCCGGGGTCAGCTTCTCGCCGACCACGTGGTAGGTGAGGACCTTGGTGAGGGCCTCCTTGTCGTTGAGCAGCGCGTTGAGGTCCTCCTCCGGGACGGCCTCGAAGGCGGCGTTGGCCGGCGCGAACACCGTGATGTTCTCGGCGTTGTTGAGCGTGTCGACCAGTCCGGCCTTCTTCACGGCCGTGACCAGCGTCGACAGTGCCGGGTTGTTCGACGCCGCGGTGGCGACCGGGTCCTTCGCCATGCCGTCGAAGGAGCCGGCGCCGTCCTTCGGCACCGACTGGCAGGCCGGGCCGAAGGGGCCGTCGGCCTGGGTCGCGCCGCCGGTCTCCTCGTCCTTCTGCCCCTGGTCCTGCTTCTTCTCCTCGGAGGAGGACGAGCCGGAGCCGGAGCCGCTGTCACCGCCGTCGCTGCCGCAGGCGGTGATGCTCAGGGGCAGGACGGCGGCGGCGACGGCGGCGACGGCGGCGCGGCGTACACGGGTGGCGTTCATGAGGGATGCTCCTTCTTCGAGGGTGACAACTGCGTACACATGTGGAGAAATGGGTGTTCGGTGGGCGCACGAGGTCCGGTGCGCGGCGTCGAGGTCGGGCGGCCGGTGGCCGGCCCGGCCCCGGTCAGCTCACGTCGACCACCACCGAGTGCCATCCGGTCGCGCCGTCGGGTACGGTCCCGGCGCGCTCACCGGTCTGTACCTCGCCGTCGCCGTCCGTGGCGCGGACCTCGAGGGTGTGCGACCCGGAGGTGGCGGGCCACTCCCACACCCACTGGCGCCAGGTGTCGACGCCGGCCTGCTCGGCCAGCCGCGCCTCCCGCCACGGGCCTCCGTCGACGCGGACCTCCACCCGGCTGATGCCGCGGTGCTGGGCCCAGGCGACACCGGCCACCGGCACGGTGCCCGCCTCCGGTGAGGCGAACGGCTTGGGGGTGTCGATGCGCGACTGGGTCTTGATCGGCGCCTTCGCCGCCCAGTTCCTGCGCACCCAGTAGGCGTCGTAGGCGTCGAACGTCGTGAGTTCGATGTCCTCGATCCATTTGCAGGCGGACACGTAGCCGTACAGGCCGGGCACCAGCATCCGCACCGGGAAGCCGTTGTCGAACGGCAGCGGCTGTCCGTTCATGCCGACCGCCAGCATCGCGTCTCGGCCGTCCATCACGGTCTCCACGGGGGTGCCGATGGTCATGCCGTCGACCGAGCGGGCGACGATCTGGTCGGCCCGGCCGCCCTCGGACGGCGGCCGCACGCCGGCCTCCCGCAACAGCGGCGCCAGGGGGACGCCGATCCACCGCGCGGTGCCCACGTAGCTGCCGCCCACCGGGTTGGAGACGCAGGTCATGGTGATGTCCCGCTCGATCAGGCGCCGCTTCAGCAGGTCCCGGAAGCGGTACGTGACCGGCTCGCGTACTCCGCGGCCGTGCAGTCGCAGACGCCACGTCGTGGCGTCGACCTTCGGCACCACCAGGGCGGTGTCGACGCGGTAGAACTCGCTGTTCGGCGTGGTGAACCGGCTCACCCCCGGCACCTTCAGGTCGGCGCCGGCGGGGATCGGCCGCGCGGCGTCGCCCGGGCGCGGCAGGCGCACCCGGCGCCGGGACGCGGCGGCCGAGGAGCTGCCGCCCAGCTCGAGCCCCGCTGCGCCCGCGCCCGCGGAGGCCACCGCCGCGGTCGTCGCGGCGATCACGAAGCCCCGCCGGTCGAAGTCCCACCGGCCGGCGCCCGAGGGGCGCATCACCGCCGGCTGTTCCGCCTCTTCCTCGGCCCCCTCGGGCGTCGCGCCCGGTCCGGAGGCCGCGGTACGGCCGCCCCCAGCAGGCCCGGTCGCGTCGGCCGTCTCGGCGCCGAGGCGGCCACTGAGCAGGTACAGCACCCCTGCCCCGGCGAGTCCGCCCAGCACCGACGGCAGCGCGTCGAGCGCGGCGGCGGCCGTCCTGCTGAGCGCCGCCGCGACCCCGACCACGCCGAAGAGCAGCACTCCCGCGGAGGCGAGCCGCCGGTGCCGCAGCGCCAGCAGGCCGAGTCCGAGGGCGAACAGCCCGATCAGCGCGAGCGTGCCGCTCTCCAGCACCAGCTTGTTGTTCGAGCCGAACGTGTCCAGGCCGAACTGGGTCACCGCCGGCGGCGACAGCTCGATCACCGCGTCGCCCACCGCGTTCAGCGGTGCCGCCTCCGGGCGCACGAAGACGGCGGTGAACTGCGCCACGGCCAGGGCCGCGCATCCGGCCAGCAGGCCGCTCAGCGCGCCCAGCGCCGGACGCACGGTCCGCGGGGTGTCTCGATCTTCGCTCACGTCCGCCATTCGGCGCGGGGCCGCCCGGCGGATTGGTCCCTCATTCGAAAGAGTGGAATCCGGTCCTGTCGTCGGCGTTTTCCCGTCGCCGACCAATCCGCGGGCTCCTCAGCGCCGAACGCATCCGAGAGCGGTTCGAGCGCCGAACCGTCGGTGGAGGCGACGCCCCACCGCGAGGAAAGGAGCCAGATGGCGGAGCAACGGCGACGGACGGCCGTGGTCGGCAGCGGGGTGGCGGGACTCACCGCCGCGTACGTGCTCCGGCGGGAACACGAGGTGACGCTCTACGAGGCGGACGACCGGCTCGGAGGCCACGCCCACACCCACGAGCTCGCGGGAGGGGACGGCCGGCTCCACCACGTCGACTCGGGCTTCATCGTGCACAACCGGCGCACCTACCCGCACCTCCTCCGGCTCTTCGCCGAACTCGACGTGCCCACGCAGGAGTCGGAGATGAGCATGTCCGTGCGGTGCGAGGGCTGCGGGCTGGAGTACGCGGGAGCGCGCGGCGTGCGCGGCGTCCTCGCGCAGCCGCGCAACGTCCTGCGCCCCGCCTACCTGCGGATGCTCGGTGAGGTGAAGCGCTTCCACCGGCGCGCCCGGGCCCTGCTCGCCCGTGAGGAACGCCCCGGCGACGACCCGGCCCGTCAGACCCCGCAGACCCTCGGCGAGTTCCTCGACGAGGGCGGCTTCTCCCGCTACTTCGTCGCCCACTTCATGACGCCCGTGGTCTCCTGCGTGTGGTCCTGCGCTCCCGGGACCGCGCTGCGCTACCCGGCCCGCTACCTGTTCCGCTTCCTCGCCCACCACGGCTTGCTGTCCGTCTCGGGATCGCCGGTGTGGCGGACGGTGAGCGGAGGTTCCCGTACCTATGTGGAGCGGATCGCCAAGCAGGTGGAGACGGTGCACACCGCCACTGCGGTCCGCGCGGTGCGGCGGCACGCCGACGGCGTGCGGATCACCACCGAGGACGGCGGCACCGCCGGGTACGACTCCGTGGTGCTCGCCACGCACCCCGACCAGGCGCTGCGCCTTCTCGCCGACCCGAGCGACGACGAGCGGCGCGTCCTCGGCGCCTTCCGCTACTCGCGCAACGAGACGCTGCTGCACACCGACGCGAGGCTGCTGCCGCGCAGCTCCGGGGCCCGCGCCTCCTGGAACTACCTGATGCCGTCCTGCCACACCCCCGCCGACCGCGTGCAGGTCAGCTACCACATGAACCGCCTGCAACGCCTGGACGCCGCCGACGACTACGTCGTCACCCTCGGCGCCGACGACCGCGTCGACCCCGGCCGGGTACTGGCCCGCATGGTCTACGAACACCCCGTCTACACACCGGAGTCGGTCACCGCTCAGGCCGGCCTGCCCGCCCTCAGTGGCCCCGTCACGGCCTACGCCGGCGCCTACCACGGCTGGGGCTTCCACGAGGACGGCTGCCGATCCGGAGTGGAGGCGGCCCGCGCACTGGGGGTGACGTGGTGACGCCTCACCTCCCCGCGCTCTACCTGTGCACGGTCGCGCACACCCGCACCCGGCCGTTCCGGTACGCCTTCCGCCACCGCACCTACCTGTGGTTGGTCGACGTCGACGACCTGCCGCGGCTGCCGCGCGCGCTGCGCCCGCTCGCCCGCTTCGACGCCCGCGACCACTTCGCCGACACCGCGGGGGAGATACGGGACGGTCTGGAACGCTTCCTGGCCGGCCAGGGCCTCGCCCCGCCCGCCGGGCGGGTGCTGATGCTGGCTCACGCCCGCGTCCTGGGCTGGGTCTTCAACCCCCTCACGCTGTACTGGTGCCACGACGCCGAGGGCACCCTCCAGTACGTCGTCGCCGAGGTCCACAACACCTACGGCGAGCGGCACGGCTACGTGCTGCTGCCCGACGAGACGGGCGCCGCCAGGGTGCCCAAGGAGTTCTACGTCTCCCCGTTCTTCCCCGTCGACGGCTCCTACCGGATGCGGCTCCCCGAACCCGGCGCGGACCTCGACCTGACCGTCCAGCTGGAGCGGGAGGGGGGACGTCCGTTCACCGCGACCGTGCGGGGCCGGCGCCGTCCCGCCACCGCCGCCGCCCTGCTGCGCGCCGCGCTGCGGCACCGCTGGTCCACCCTGGCCGTCTCGGCCGCCATCCGGATGCACGGCATCCGTCTGTACCTGCGCGGTCTGCCCGTGCAGCCCCGTCCCCGACACCGTCCCCAGGAGGGCGTTGAGTGAGCGTGTCCATCTCGAGCTCGATCCCCGCGACCGACCCGGAGCGATGGCCGGACGTCGCCAGGGTGCCGCGTGTCTCCGGTCTCCGCAGCGCGATAGCCGCCCGCATCGTCCGCCAGGCCCTGGCCCGGCTGCCGTTGCGCGTGCGGTTCCCCGACGGCGAGAGCCTCGGACTCGGCGGCCCGCTCCTGGACCTCCACGAGCCGGAGGCGTTCGTCGCGCGCATCGGCCACAGCGGGCTGATCGGCTTCGGCGAGTCCTACATGGCCGGGGAGTGGGACGCCCCCGACCTGGTCGGCGTGCTCGACGTGCTGGCCGGCAACGTCCAGACGCTCGTCCCCGCCGGACTCCAGCGGCTGCGCCGCGTGTGGGAGCTGCGCCGGCCCTCCGCGCAGCGCAACACCCCCGAAGGGTCCCGGGAGAACATCCACCGGCACTACGACCTGTCCAACGACCTGTTCGCGCTGTTCCTCGACGCCACGATGTCCTACTCCTCCGGCGTCTTCGAGGGCTTCCCCGCGTCCTGGCCGCAGCTCGCCGACGCCCAGCGCCGCAAGATCGACCGGCTGCTGGACCTCGCCGAGGTCGGGCCCGGCACCCGGCTGCTGGAGATCGGCACCGGCTGGGGCGAACTCGCCCTGCGCGCAGCCGAACGCGGCGCGCTGGTGGACAGCGTCACGCTGTCGCGGGAACAGCAGGAACTCGCCCGGCAGCGGATACGGGAAGCCGGGCACGAGGGCCGCGTCCAGGTGCGGTTGTGCGACTACCGCGAGGTCGAGGGCACCTACGACGCCGTCGTCAGCGTCGAGATGATCGAAGCGGTCGGCGCCGAGTTCTGGCCGCGGTTCTTCACCACCCTCGACGACCGGCTGGAACCGGGCGGCAGGGTCGCGCTCCAGGCCATCACCATGCCGCACGACCGGATGCTGGCCACCCGCAACAGCTACACCTGGATCCACAAGTACATCTTCCCCGGCGGCATGCTGCCCTCGGTCGAGATCATGTCCCGCATCACCGAGCAGCGCACCGCGATGCGGGTCGCCCGCTCCGACGGCTTCGGCCCGCACTACGCCGAGACGCTCCGCCTGTGGCGCGAACGTTTCTGCGACCGCGCGGACGAGGTCGGCGCTCTCGGCTTCGACGACACCTTCCGCCGCATGTGGACCTTCTACCTCGCCTATTCCGAGGCCGGGTTCCGCTCCGGCTACCTCGACGTACGGCAGCTGCTGCTCACCAAGGACGGCGGGCGTCCCCGCACCACGAACGACAAGGAGACCGCGCACATGGCCACCGCCCCGACGGAGGACGCGGCGTGAACCGCCCCGCCCCCGGCCAGGCCGCCCACCTGCTGACCGACCTGGCGACCGAGATGCTCGGCGGCCCGCCCCCGGTGAGGCTGCGCGCCTGGGACGGCAGCCTCGCCGGCCCCGCCGGCGCCCCCGTCGTCCACCTGCGGTCCCGCCGCGCGCTGCGGCGCCTGCTGTGGCAGCCCGACGAACTCGGTCTCGCCCAGGCGTACATCAGCGGCGAGCTGGAGATCGAGGGAGACCTCACCGAGGCGCTGCGCACCGTGTGGCAGGCGGCCCGCGACACCGGCATGCGCCCGCCGAAGGCCGGCCTCGCCGACCGGGCGCGCGCCGCCGCCGTGCTGCTGAAGCTCGGCGCCGTCGGTCCCCGCCCGCCCCAGCCGTCCGCCCCCGCCGCGCGGCTCGGCGGCAGGCTGCACAGCCGCAGCCGCGACCGTGCCGCCATCAGCCACCACTACGACCTGTCCAACGACTTCTACGAGCTGCTGCTCGACCCGTCGATGGCGTACTCGTGCGGCGTGTGGACCCGCCCGGACGATCCGGAGTACGGCCTCGCCGACGCCCAGCACGACAAGCTGGAGATCATCTGCCGGAAGCTCGCGCTGCGACCCGGCGCCCGGCACCTGGACATCGGCTGCGGCTGGGGCTCCCTGACCCTGCACGCCGCCGAGCACTTCAAGGCACGGGTGACGGCCGTGACCCTGGCCCGCCGTCAGGCCGAGTTCGTCCGCGCCCGGGTGAAGCAACGCGGCCTGGAGGACCGGGTCGAGGTGCGGCTGTGCGACTACCGCGACATCGACGGCGGCGGCTACGACGCCGTCTCCACCATCGAGATGGGCGAGCACGTCGGCGACGCCGAGTACCCCGCCTTCGCGCGGACGCTGCACGGAAAACTGCGGCCGGGCGGCCGGGTCCTGGTGCAGCAGATGTCCCGCGGCTCCCACGCCCCCGGCGGCGGCGCCTTCATCGAGTCCTACATCGCCCCGGACATGCACATGCGGCCGCTGGGCCGGACGCTGGCGCTGCTGGAGGACGCGGGCCTCGAAGTCCGGCACACCGAGTCGGTCCGCGAGCACTACGTTCGCACCATCCGGGCCTGGCACGACACCCTCGAGGAGCGATGGAGCACCTTCACCGGCCTGGTCGGCGAGCACACCGCCCGGGTGTGGCGGCTGTACCTGGTCGGCGGTGCCCTGGCGTTCGAGGAGCGCCGGATGGGCGTCGACCAGCTGCTCGCCGTCCGGCCCACGGCGGAGGGGGACGCCGAGATGCCGAGCACGCCGCGCGCCTGGTACGCCGCCGAAGGGCTGAGGTGAGGCGAGAGTGAACGACTTCCCCTGGGACGCCTTCGCCGTCAACCTCGCGGTCGCGGCGGGAGCCTCACTCGCCGTCCTCCTCGCCACCTTCGCCCTGTCCCTGGTCAAGGGCGTGCACCGGATCGTGGACGTCGCCTGGGGCGCCGCGTTCGCCGCGGTCGCCGTCGCCTCCTTCGCGACGGCGGCCGCCGGCGGCCACGGCGACACGGGACGGCAGCTGCTGCTGACCGCGCTGACCGTGGTGTGGGGGCTGCGGCTGGCCGTGCACATCGGGCGCCGGGGCGCCGGGCACGGCGAGGACCCCCGCTACGCGAAGATGCTCGCCAAGGCGCCCGGCAATCCCGCGCTGTACGCGCTGCGCATGGTGTACCTGCTCCAGGCCGCCCTGGTGTGGCTGGTCTCGCTGCCCGTCCAGGCCGGCCAGTACGTGCCCGCCGGTCCCGGATGGCTCGCCGCCGCCGGCGTCGCCCTGTGGGCGACCGGCATGTTCTTCGAGGCGGTGGGGGACGCCCAACTGCACCGCTTCACGTCCGACCCGGCGAACAAGGGCCGGCTGATGGACCGCGGCCTGTGGTCCTGGACCCGGCATCCCAACTACTTCGGGGACTTCTGCGTGTGGTGGGGGATCTTCCTGGTCGCCGCGGGCGACCCGGGCGTCGCCGCACTGTGCGCGATCGCCCCGCTGGTGATGAGCTACCTGCTGATCTGGGGGAGCGGCAAGCGCCTGCTGGAACGCCACATGGCCGAACGCCCCGGCTACGCGGCGTACGCCCGCCGCGTCAGCGGCTTCTTCCCCCGCCCCCCGCGCCGGTCCGAGGGGTAGGACCTGCCCGGCGGACCTTCTCGTGCGACGGAGCCCCCGGGCCCGGGGGCTCCGTCCGCCCGGGGCTCCGTCGCTCCCGTGGCCGCTCGGGCTCCCGGCAGCGACGGAGGCGGGGCGGACGGCTCCCCCGAAGAGGTCGTCCGCCCCGCCCCTCCGGGAGGGCCGTCAGGCCGGCAGCTCCATCAGTGCCACCGGTTCCGACGTGGGCTGCTCGGAGCCCCCCGCGGGCTCCACCGTGATGCCCATCCCGGTCGCGTCCCCGACCGGGCCCTCCATCAGCACGGCCCCGGTCCGTTCACCGGACTCCATGAGGCCGGCCGGCCGCATCGTGCCGTGGTCGCTGAACCAGAGCTGGTAGACCTTGCCCTGGGGCGCCTCCGGCATCCCGGAGGCGAAGAACGCGGCCTTGTCCTCGCTGCGCGAGACCACGACCGAGCCGCTGGCGCCGTCGGGCAGCTCTCCGACCGCGACCCGGGCGTCCTCGGCCGCCAGCACCCGGGCGATGGTCTCGCCGCGCTGTTCGGCCCGCTCGGCTCGTTCCTGCGCGTCCTGTGCGAGCTGGTACTGCCAGACGGAGACACCGCCGAGCGCCGCCGCCGCGGCGATCGACGCCGCGAGGGCGAACCGCGGCAGCCGCCGCACCCGGCCGGAACCCCCGCCACCGGGCCGCCGGTGCGACCGGGGGACCTGCGGCGGTTCCTGGCGCACGTTGGCGATCTCGGCGAGCACCCGCTCGCGCAGCGCCGGAGGCGGTGTGAGCGCGGAGGCGAGGCCCAGCTTGGCGGCCGTCGCGCTCAGCTCCCGCACCTCCTGCGTGCAGGACTCGCACGCCCCGAGGTGCCGCTCGAACTCCTCGCGCTCGGCGTCCGGCAGCGCATGAACGCTGTAGGCGCCGGTCAGCGTGTGCAGATCGGCCGTGGTCATACGCTCACCCCCAGGCAGTCGCGCAGGCGGATCAGTCCGTCCCGCAGGCGTGTCTTCACCGTTCCCAGCGGCAGCGCCAGCAGCTCCGCCACCTCACGGTAGGTATGGCCGCGGTAGTAGGCCAGGGTCACCGACTCGCGCTGGACCTCGGTCAGGGTCCGCATGCAGCGGCGCACCTGCTCGCGTTCCAGTCGCGCCTCCACCTGCTCGGTGACCTCGTCGAACGCGGGCGTACGGTCCAGCAGGGCCGCACGATGCTCCCGGTTGCTCGCCGCCTGGGCGGACCGTACGCGGTCCACGGCCCGGCGGTGGGCCAGCGTCATCACCCAGGACATGGCGCTGCCGCGTTCGGGCTGGTAGCGCGCGGCGCACCGCCAGACCTCCACCAGCACCTCCTGCGCGACCTCCTCGGACTGCGCCGGATCCCGCAGAATGCTGCGGACCAGGCCCATGACGGGCCCGGCCACGGCCTCGTAGACGGTGGCGAACGCCTTCTGGTCGCCCCGCGCCACCTGTCCCAGCAGCTCGGGCAGGTCAGGACCCGGCTCCCGGGGGGCGTCGGTGAGCCGCGCGTCGTGCCTCATGAAGGCCCGCCTTCCGGCCTGGCCGGTAGCGGCGGTCGGGGCGGAGCGGCAGCTGCCATGTGTTCCTCCGGGTTGCCGGCGGCCCTGGAGGGCGCCGAGTCCTGCGCGGTGACGTGCTTGATTCGTCGCCGCCGCCTGCATGGATTGGTCGTCGCGGCAGCACGACGGCACGACCGCCGAGCGTAGCGGCGGCCGTGCCGCGAAGCCGTCCGGGCCGGGGCGGGCCGGCGGGGGAGGGGTCAGCCCAGCCAGTTCATGGTGTCCGGGTCGGGCCCCAGGCGGGCCCCCGCGTCCAGGGCGGCGATCCGCTCCCTGTCCTCCGCGTCCAGCTCGAACCCGAACACGTCGATGTTCTCCCGGATGCGGGAGGGGGTGACCGACTTCGGGATCACCACGTTGCCCGTCTGGAGGTGCCAGCGCAGCACGACCTGCGCGACCGTGACGCCGTGCTTCCGCGCGATCCCGCCGAGCACCGGGTCCTGCAGCAGGTCCTTCCCCTGGCCCAGCGGCGACCAGGCCTCGGTGGCGATGCCGTGGTCGGCATGGAAGGCGCGGGGAACGGGCTGCTGGAGCCGCGGGTGCAGCTCGATCTGGTTGAGCGCCGGCACGGTGGCGGTCTCGTCGATCACCCGCTGGAGGTGGGCGGGGTTGAAGTTCGACACGCCGACGGCGCGGGCGCGGCCGTCGGCCAGGATGCGCTCGAAGGCCTTCCAGGTGTCGACGTAACGGTCCTGCTCGGGCACCGGCCAGTGGATGAGGTACAGATCGACGTGGTCCAGGCCGAGGCGGGCCAGGGAAGCGTCGAAGGCCCGCAGCGTCGCGTCGTAGCCCTGGTCGCTGTTCCACAGCTTGGTGGTGACGAACAGCTCCTCACGCGGAATGCCGGAGGCGGCCAGCGCGCGCCCGGTGCCCTTCTCGTTCTCGTAGATCGCGGCGGTGTCGATGCTGCGGTAACCGGCCTCGAGTGCGGCGCCGACCGCGTCGGCCGCCTCGTCGTCGGGCACCTGCCACACGCCGAAGCCGAGCTGGGGCATCTCGACGCCGTTGTTCAGGGTGAGGGTGGGGACGGTGGGGGTGGTCACCGGTTGCGTCCTAACGAGTCGGCTGTGCGTTCTCCTGGGGCCAACGATCACCGGCCGCCGCACATTCCCGCGTCCCGCACCCGTCACCCGCCGGCGCTCCGCCCGCACCGGGGGTGAGGTCACCCGTGGTACAGGGCCTCGATCTCGACCGCGTACGCCTTCTCGATCGCGCTCCGCCTCAGTTTCAGGGACGGTGTCAGCATGCCCTCCTCCTCGGTGAACTGCGCCGCCAGGATGCGGAAGGTGCGGATCGACTCGGGCTTGGACACCTGCGTGTTGGCCGCCACCACGGCCCGCCGGATCTCCGTCTCCAGATCGGGGTCGCGCACCAGTTCCGCCGGGCCCATCCGCGGCTTGTGCCGCATGGCGAGCCAGTGCTCCACGGCCTCCGCGTCCAGGGTGACCAGCGCCGACACGTACGGCCGGTCGTTGCCCACCACGATGCACTGCCCGACCAGCGGGTGCGCGCGTACCCGGTCCTCCAGCGCGACCGGTGAGACGGTCTTGCCGCCCGAGGTCACCAGCACCTCCTTCTTCCGGCCGGTGATCGTCAGGTACCCGTCCTCGTCCAGATGCCCGAGGTCGCCGCTGGCCAGCCAGCCGTCGTGCAGCGTCGCGGCGGTGGCCTGCGGGTTGTTCAGGTAGCCGCCGAAGACCTGGCCGCCGCGCAGCCACACCTCGCCGTCGTCCGCGACGCGCACGGTGGTGCCGGGAACGGGCCTGCCCACCGTCCCGAACCGGGTCTGCTCGGGCGGGTTCGCCGTCGCCGCGGCCGTGGTCTCGGTCAGGCCGTACCCCTCGAAGATGCGCACCCCCGCTCCGTCGAAGAACAGCCCCAGCCGCCTCTCCATCGCGCTGCCGCCCGACATCGCGTGCACGCACCTGCCGCCCAGCGCGGCCCGCAGCTTGGCGTACACGACCTTGTCGAAGAACTGGTGCTGCACCCGCAGCCCGGCGCCGGGCCCCGGCCCCTTGCCGAACGCGCGCTGCTCGGCCGCCTCCGCGTACCGGACGGCCACGTCGACGGCCTTGTCGAACGCCGTGATCCTGCCCTCCAGCTCCGCCTTCCGCCGGGCCGCCCCGAAGACCCGCTCGAAGATGTAGGGGACGGCGAGGATGAACGTCGGGCGGAACGCCTCCAGGTCGGGCAGCAGCGCGGCCGCGTTCAGGTTCGGCTGGTGGCCGAGCCGCACCCGCCCGCGGATCGCCGCCACCTCCACCATCCTGCCGAAGACGTGCGCGAGCGGCAGGAAGAGCAGGGTCGCCGCCTCGTCGCCGGGCCGGGAGCGGAACACCGGCTCGTAGCGGGTGACGATGTTGTCCGTCTCGGCCATGAAGTTGGCGTGCGTGAGCACGCAGCCCTTGGGCCGTCCCGTGGTGCCCGAGGTGTAGATGACGGTCGCCACGGTGTCCGGGGTGAGCGCCAGCCGGTGCCGGTGCACCACCTCGTCGTCCAGATGCGCGCCGGCGGCCGTCAGCTCCGCCTCGGCGCCCGCGTCCAGCTGCCACAGCCGGCCCAGGCCCGGCAGCCGGTCCACCACCGACCCGATCGTCATGGCGTGGTCCTCGTGCTCCACGACCGCCGCGGACACGCCCGCGTCGTGCAGCATCCAGTACACCTGCTCCGCGGAGGACGTCGGGTACACCGGCACGGGCTGCGCGCCGACCGTCCACAGCGCGAAGTCGAAGAGCGTCCACTCGTACCGCGTGCGCGACATGATCGCGACACGGTCGCCGAACCGGACCCCCTGTGCGAGGAGGCCCTTCGCCAGCGCGAGCACCTGGTCGCGGAACGCGCCCGCGGTCACGTCGCGCCACACGCCGCCCTCGTCCTTGCGGGCCAGAGCGACCCGGTCCGGGTCCGTCGCGGCGTTGTCGAAGACGGCGTCCGCGAGTCCGCCGACCTGCGGTTCCGTCACCAGGGCGGGGACGGTGATCTCGCGCAAGGGTCCGCTCCTCCAAGGGCAGGGCAGCACAGGCGTGGCGACCGTATCCGATACCCGACGCTCCGCGGGAGGAGCCGCTGAGCAGCGGGGTGGGGCAATTCTGGTCACTTCGGCCGGTGCACAGCCAGGGCGTTGCCGCTCACCGACCACATCTGCACCGAACCTCCTCCACGCGGTCCGGACCAGCGATGCATCCCGGCCACCCGGGTTCGGGGAGGCGTGCGCCCGCCGTCCCGGGACCGGCCGGGGCAGGGCCGTCGCGGGGCGGACGGCTGCGGGACGCCGTACGGCCGTCTCTCCGACACCGTCCGTTCGCCCGCATGCCGTGGGATGGCGGACACGAGGGGTCCCACGGCCAGGAGGGCCGCGGAGAGGGACGCCGAGCCCCCGAAGGCAGGGGGCCCGTCCCGTCCCCGGCAGGACGTTCACTCCAGGAAGGCGCCAGCAGTATGCGGGACCCGCGCACACAGACCGTCGGCAAAGGACTGCGGCGCCGGGGCCGGCTGCTCGCCGAGGCACTGCGGCCCCCCGCCGGGGCAGCCGTACGGCCCCGGCCCCCCGCCGCCCCCGCCCGCCCCGACCGCGAGGAGAAGGGGTACGTCGCGCCGCACGCCGGCCGGCTGGTCGCGTCGCCGGTCTTCCTCCTCTCCCCGGTGCGTTCGGGCTCCACCCTGCTGCGGGTCCTGCTCAACAGCCACTCGCAGATCCGCGCCCCCCACGAGATGCACCTGCGCACCGTGCACGTGCGGATGGGCCGCGACTTCACCCCGGGCGCGATGCGCGAACTGGAACTGGACAAGGAGGAGCTGGAGCACCTGCTGTGGGACCGCGTGCTGCATCTGGAGCTGGAGCGCAGCGGCAAGAGCCTGATCGTCGACAAGACCCCGCCCAACACGCTGATCTGGCCCCGGCTGGACCGCTGCTGGCCGCAGGCGCGCTACCTGTTCCTGCTGCGCCACCCGGCGGCGATCGTCAGCTCGCTGGTCAACCGCCGCCAGGACCCGGACCCGGCACAGATCCACGACGAGGTCCTCGCGTACGCGGAACGGCTGGAGGAGGCCCGGCAGAGCCTCACCGGCCTGACCGTGCGCTACGAGGAACTCACCGCGGAGCCGGAGAAGGTCACCCGGGAGATCTGCCGGCACCTCGGCGTCGAGTGGGAGGCGGGCATGCTCGACTACGGAAGCCGCGACCACGGCGCGTTCCGTCCGCACATCGGCGACTGGAGCAGCAACATCCGGTCCGGGCGGATCCAGCCCGCGCGCAGCGGCGCCACCCTCGACGGCCTGCCTCCGCGGCTGGCCCGCCTCGCCGAGACCTGGGGCTACGGGGCCGGCGACTGAACCGGCAGCGGCTCCAGCCGTCCGGCACCCGCGTAGACGTTCATCGAGCTGCCGCGCAGGAAGCCGACGAGGGTCATGCCCGTCTCGTCCGCCAGCTCCACGGCCAGCGACGAGGGTGCGGAGACGGCCGCCAGCGCCGGGATGCCCGCCATCACGGCCTTCTGCACCAGCTCGAACGACGCCCGCCCGGACACCATCAGCACCGCTCCCGCCAGCGGCAGGAGCCCTTCGCGCAGTGCGCGGCCGACCAGCTTGTCCACCGCGTTGTGCCGGCCCACGTCCTCCCGCAGGTCCAGCAGCTCACCGGCGGGGGAGAACAGCGCGGCCGCGTGCAGCCCGCCGGTGCGGTCGAAGACGCGCTGCGCGGAGCGCAGGGTGTCCGGCAGGCCGCTGAGGACCGCGGGCGTGAGGTGCAGCGGCGCCGCCGAGCCCTGCTCGGGCCGCCAGCGCGCGGTGGTGCGCACGGCCTCCAGGCTCGCCTTCCCGCACAGGCCGCAGGAGGAGGTGGTGTAGACGTTCCGCTCCAGCGAGACCTCCGGCACCGGGACGCCTTCCGCCAGCCGCACGTCGACGACATTGTAGGTGTTCGCGCCGTCCTCGGTCGCGCCCGCGCAGTAGCGGATGTGCGCGACCTCGCCCGCGGCGGCGACCACGCCCTCGCTGACCAGGAAGCCCGCCGCCAGCGCGAAGTCGTCGCCGGGGGTGCGCATGGTCACCGCCAGCCGCCGCCCGTTCAGCCGGATCTCCAGAGGCTCCTCGACCACCAGCGTGTCCGGCCGTTCGGAGACGGCGCCGTCCCGGATGCGGACGACGCGGTGTCGTGCGGTGACCCGTCCCATGGCGGCGGTTCCTCCTCCTCGTGCGGCCAGCGGTGTGGCCTGGGGTGTGGCCTGGGGTGTGGCCTGCGGTCATTCTCCCGCACGGGTGCCCGCGCCCGCCGCGCGGCGAACCGGAACGCTGCGGTGGGCCGGGGCGCGCCGGACCGGGGCCACAGCACTAGGCTGGCCCGATGACGGAGAAGCGGCCGCTCGCGGTGTTCGACCTGGACGGCACCCTGTCCGACACCCGGCACCGGCTGCACCACGTCGCCTCCGCGCCGCGCGACTGGGACGCCTTCTTCCGCGCCGCCGCGGACGACCCTCCGCTGCCGGACGGCATCGCGCTCGCCCGGGACTGGGCCGAGCGCTGCGACCTCGGCTACGTCACCGGCCGGCCCGAGCGCTGCCGCCGGGACACCGAGGACTGGCTCGCCGCTCAGGGGCTGCCCGCCGGCGAGCTGTGGATGCGTGACGACACCGACCGCCGCCCGGCCCGCGTCACCAAGCCGCGGCTTCTCCAGCGGGTGGCGCGCCGCCGCACCGTCGAGATCGTCGTCGACGACGACCGCCTGGTCTGCGACGCGTACCGCCGCGCCGGGTTCACCGTCGTCCTCGCCGACTGGATGCCGCCCTCGGAGGCTCTGGAGGAGGCCCAGGAGGACACCGGCCGCACCTGAGCCGCCCCGCGCGCCCCGCCCGGGCCACCGCGTCACGCGACGGCCACCACCTCCCCCGACTCCCCGGACTCCCTCGGCTCTCCCGGCCGGAGCGCGTCCCGCAGGCGACGCGCCTCCCGCACCCGGCGTGACGACCCGCCGGCGGAGGCGACCGCGTCCAGCCCCACCACGGTGTCGCCCGCCGGGCGGCAGCGCTCGGCGCAGTCCGCCGCCACCTCCAGCAGCTCGCCCGCGCTGCGGTGCGGCACCTCGCCCGCCAGCACCACCGGCAGCACGGGCCGCAGCACCGACCACGCCGTGCGGTACGCGCCCGTCTCCGCCAGTGATCGCACCGCCGACGTCAGCCGGTTGCCCTTCACCGCCCCGACCCCGACCAGCGTGCCCAGCTCGCCGCCGAGCGTCTCCGGGGCCAACTGTCGCCGTGCGGCCAGGACGAGCAGCGCGTCCACCGCCGCGAGGCGGTCCTCCGCATGCCTTGCGCCCAGGCCGTACGCCAGCGCGAGGTGCAGCGCGAACCCCGCCGTATCCCCGGGAGCCGCCTCCGCCTCGGCGAGGGCCGGCAGGTCCCGGGCGGTCGTACGGGCGCCGCTGTCGGCGCATGCGGCCAGCGTGGCGAGCCGCCGGGCGGCGACGGCCTCGCGATGCCACGGCAGGACGCCGAGCCACGCCGCCGACTCCGCCCCGTGCCCGTAGTGGCCCGCGGCCGAGGGGGTCGCGGCGCCGATCCGGCCGAAGACCTCGTGGAAACCGTCGCCGCGCCCGGTCGGCAGGCCCTCGTCCCGGACGAGGATGCGGCGCGGACTCACCTCCGTGTACCACTTGGTGCGCCAGTGCACCCGCTCCGGCTCGTCGACGCGTGCGCCCACCGGCGCCGGGAGCCCGCCGTTCGCCAGCCAGGCGGCCAGCCGTCTGCCGGGCCGCCCGCCCAGCTCGGCGGCGGGCGCCGCCCACCGGGCGTCCGGACGCACCCGCAGCAGCGCCTGGTCGAAGTCCGCGGCACCCGGCCGCAGGCCGAGCCGCCGGTAGGTCCGCAGCCGCTCCAGCAGGGTCTCCGGTTCCAGGGCGCCGCTCTCCCCGTCGGGAGCGGCCAGCAGCATCGGCATCCCTCCCGTGAGGATGCCGGCGGCGGCCTCGCGCACCCGCACGGCCCGTACCGCGGTGGGGGCGTCGTAGTGCCCCGCTCCCGTGGCGGGTTTGCGCAGGTCCCGGCGGGAGAGTTCGCCGATCACCGCGGCGACCGCGTCCGCGACGCCCCAGCTCCCGGAATGCCGCTGCAGCCATTCGCGGGCGATCGGCTGCCTCGCCCAGACCGGACGCAGCGCCTCCGCCAGCCCGGTACGGTCCCGGTGGGCGTGCCGGACGAGGCCGTCCAGCACGCGCTCGAACGCGGGGACGCCGGCCGGCGTCCAGCCGCGGTTCGACGCCGCCGCGACCTCCTCGACCAGTTCGTCCACCGTCTCCGGCGCGGGGGCCGCGCGGGCGGGTTCCGGTGCGGGCGGCAGCAGTTCCTCGTACGGTTCCTCCTCCGGTGCCGCCGCGACCCCGCCGAACTGCTCGGCGGCGCGGCGGCGGAGCGAGGGGCCCAGCAGCGCGGAGGCGGACGCCACCTCGGAACGTGCCGCGGGGTCCGCCTTCCGCCAGTGCCGGGCGGCCAGCCCCAGCGCCCGCTCCTGGACCTCGGCGTCCGGGTGGCCGAACGCCTCGGCGGTGACGGGGAGCAGCACGGATACGGCCTCCGGGTCACGGCTCATCGCCTTGCCCAGCAGCACCAACTGGGCGCGCACCAGCTTCCGTTCGCTGCGGAAGAGCACCCCGCGGGACGCCTCCGCCAGCGGCTCCGCCGCCAGCCGGCCGGCTTCCCACAGCCGGCGCAGCGTCCGCAGCGCGTCGTCCGCCACGGCGGCCGGCGCGTCGGCCGCGAGCCACACCCAGTCCCGTTCGCGCGCGGCCAGTTCGTCGTCGTCCGGGGCCAGCGCGGTGAGCAGGTCGCGGAAGAAGCGCAGGTTCCCCGGCCGGTCCCCGCGCAGCAGGCGGGCCACCGCACCGTCCAGCAGGGCCGCACGGTCCAGCACGCCCTCACCCGCCAGCGCGGCGAGCGGCTCGGACCATCCGAACTGCGCCAGTACGGCGCCCGCGTCCTGCGCCTCGAACAGCCGGGGCACCAGGACGGTGAGGAACGGGTCGAGGCGCAGGCGTGCCGTCAGCGTGTCCCCGGCGTCGCGGCGGCGCACCGACGACCGGCCCCGCACCCAGCCGCGGACGAACCCGTCCGACGTCGGCGGCGGGCCGCCGGACAGCCGGGTGAGTTCCGCGACGAGGGGGAACAGCTCCTCGGCGCGCGAGGGGCGGCCGGCGAGGCGGTGGGCGACGTCGGCATACCAGGCGGCCTCGCGGCCCCGCATCGCCGCCACCAGATGATCGGAGCAGCCCCGTCCGGTCCACGCGAAGTCGCGTGACAGCAGCCATGCCGTCGCGCCGGAGGCCGCCGAGTGGCAGCCGGTGCCGGCGACGTAGAGCGCCGTGCGGCGCTGCCACTGCCGGAAGTCCCCGCGCATCGCGCCGCGCAGCGCTTTGAGCTCCGGAAGGCACGCGCGGCGCGCCGCGTCGTCCAGCGGCTCCAGCAGGGCGAGCACCTCGTCCACGGGACGGCCCTCGCGCACCGCGTCGAGCAGTTTCTCCGCGGTCATCGCGCGCCCCCGCCCGTCCGCACGGCCGGGGCGGCGTCCGCCGCGCCCGCGCCGCGGCGCACCATCCGCACGGCAAGCGCGTGCTTGCACGGTCCGCGCCCGCCCCGGTACTTCGCCCACCAGGGGCAGGTGCAGCTCGGCACGCCGGCCGCCTGGCGCACCCGGTACGGATGCCCGTCGGACAGCACGGTCGCCGTCTCGCCGTCGCCCGGGTCCAGGGCCACGGCTCCGGAGGCCACCAGGGTGCGTGCCGCGCGCAGCCGGGGGTTGTGCCGTTCGGCACGGTCGGCGTCGTAGGGGAGTTCGCGATGGAAGTAGGCGGCCTCGGCGGTGTCGTAGCCGACCCGGCCCGCGGTGCCCAGCCGGGTCAGAGCAGCGCGTATCCGCTCGGGCGGCAGCCCCGCCTGGTCGGCCAGATCGGCCACGTCGATCCGCGGCTCCCATGCCAGCAGCACCGCGACCAGCTCCGCGTCGGCCGCCGCGTCGTCGTCGGCGAGGGCGTCCAGCACGGCGCCCTCGCCCGAGAAGCCGCGGGAGGCGTCGGGGGAGAGGGTGAGGGTCAGCCGCATCCCCGGCAGCACGACCTCCCACGCGGCGGCCAGCGGGCCGGCGCCCGCCGCGACCGGCGGCCCGTAGACCCGCAGCGCCTCGGCGTGCCGCAGCACCCGCTGGAGCGCCACCAGCCGCTCCGGGCCCGGCAGGCAGACCGCGCCCGGCACCGGCCGGGTGGTGGGCCGCAGCGTCCGCCCGGCCGGCACCACCCAGCGGGCCGGTGCCGCGCGCCCGGCGCCGCCGCGCGGCAGCGACCGGAGGAACCGTACGGCTTCGCCCGCCGGCAGCTCGGCCCGCAGGTCGAAGCCGGCCGCTATCACCTGCGTCTCGGCGAAGCCGCGCAGCCAGCGTTCCGGCAGCGGCACCTTCTTCTCCAGCACCGGGCCGTCCAGCGTGGTGACCGCCAGCTCCTCCGGCCCCACGCGCAGGTGCAGCGGGTCGCCGGAGCCGGTGCGGGACAGCGCCTCCCGCAGCGGGTTGTTGACGTCCACGTTGGTCGTGCCGTGGCCGGTCTCGCCACCGTCCAGGCCCTCCCGCAGCACGTCCAGCCGGGCGTAGACGCCGCAGCACCCGGAGAAGGACTCGAAGCGCAGCCGGTCGCCGTTGCCCGTCACCACCGGATCGAGTGACGCCGGCGACAGGCGCTGGTAGTACCGGGCGGCCGCGACGTCGGCGACGGCCAGCAGCGCGTGCGCGGCGGCCTGGGGATGCGTCAGGAAGCCGCGGAAGAAGCCCGGATGGGCCTCGGTGCCGCGCGGGGTCAGCCCGCCGGAGGTCTCCAGCCCCAACAGGCCGCCGGCCGGGCCGGATCGCACGGACGAAGCTCGAAGATAGGCGTACGCCTGGGTCGTTCGCGTCATGATCGGAACGCTAGAGGCCGGGACTGACAACGCCCCTTTGTCCATTCGGGGGAGAAAGTCTGACGGATTCCTGCACGACTTCTTCCCTCTCCGGGGAGCCGCTGCTACGTTTCCTGGGAAATCCGGCCCCGAGGCCCGCTCCGAGCGGGAGGGCCACCGAGTGACCGGAGTTCCCCATGCCGGAGACCAGGGGAGGGAGAGGCAGCGTGAGGCGCATGACCGCTCGACCGGGCAACGCCCATCAGGCGCGGCTGCTCCGCCTGCTGCGCGACGGCGGCCCCAGCTCCCGGGCGCAGCTCGGGGACGAGGTGGAACTCTCCCGCTCCAAGCTGGCCGTCGAGGTCGACCGGCTGCTGGAGACCGGCCTGGTCGTCGCCGACGGGCTCGCCGCCTCGCGCGGGGGCCGCCGGTCGCACAACATCCGCCTCGCGCCCGGACTCCGCTTCCTCGGCATCGACATCGGCGCCACCTCCGTCGACGTCGCCGTGACCAACCCGGAGCTGGAGATCCTCGGCCACCTCAACCACCCGATGGACGTGCGGGAAGGACCGGTGGCCGTCTTCGAGCAGGTGCTGACGATGGTCGGCAAGCTGAAGGACTCCGGAGTCGCGGAGGGCTTCGACGGCGCCGGCATCGGCGTTCCGGGACCGGTCCGCTTCCCCGAGGGAGTGCCGGTCGCCCCGCCGATCATGCCCGGCTGGGACGGCTTCCCGGTCCGGGAGGCGCTGAGCCAGGAACTCGGCTGCCCGGTCATGGTCGACAACGACGTGAACCTGATGGCCATGGGCGAGCAGCAGGCCGGAGTCGCCCGCCACGTACCGGACTTCATCTGCGTGAAGATCGGCACCGGCATCGGCTGCGGCATCGTCGCGGGCGGCACGGTCCACCGCGGCACCACCGGCAGCGCCGGGGACATCGGCCACATCCAGGTCGAACCCCGCGGCCGGCAGTGCGCCTGCGGCAACCGCGGCTGCCTGGAGGCGTACTTCGGCGGCTCCGCCCTCGCCCGCGACGCCGAGTCGGCCGCCCGGGAGGGCCGTTCGGCCGAACTCGCCAGCAGGCTGGAGACGTCGGGCAGGCTGACCGGAGCCGACGTGGCCGCCGCCGCGGCCGCCGGCGACGGCGCCTCGCTGGACCTCATCCGGGACGGCGGCGCCCGCACCGGTCAGGTCATCGCCGGCCTGGTCAGCTTCTTCAACCCCGGCCTGGTCGTCATCGGCGGCGGGGTCACCGGCCTCGGCCACACGCTGCTCGCCAGCATCCGCACCCAGATCTACCACCAGTCCCTGCCCCTGGCGACCGGCAACCTCCCCATCGTCCTGGGCGAACTCGGCCAGGTCGCGGGCGTCACCGGCGCCGCACGGCTCATCAGCGACCACCTGTTCTCCCCGGCCTGACGGCCGGCCGCACGTACAGCGCCACCGGAACCACCCGCCCGACCCGGCACCGCCCTCGCGGAGCGCACGCCTCCGCGAACCCGTGAACCGAACCCGTGAGAGCGCTCGCACCCGCGGCGCCGCCCAGCGCGGCGCCGTACCCGCCCGGCACGCACGTCCCGTACGGCTCCCTGCCCGCACGCACGTAAGGCCCGCGCATGGCACCCCTGCTGACGATGTCCGGCATCACCAAGACCTTCCCCGGCGTCCGCGCCCTGGACGGCGTCGACCTCGACGTCGAAGCCGGCGAGGTGCACTGCCTCCTGGGCCAGAACGGCGCCGGCAAGTCCACCCTGATCAAGGTCCTGGCCGGGGCCCACCAGCCCGACGCGGGCCGGATCACCTGGCGCGGCGAGACCGTACGGCTGCCCACCCCGGTCGCCGCGATGCGCCTGGGCATCGCCACCATCTACCAGGAACTCGACCTGGTGGAGCACCTCTCCGTCACCGAGAACGTCTTCCTCGGCCACGAGATCACCCGCGGAGGCCTGGTGCGCCCCCGCGAGGCACGTGCCCGCACCGCCGACCTCCTCTCCCGCCTCGGCCACCCGGAGATCGACCCCGGCACCCTGGTCGGCCGGCTCCCCGCCGCCGGGCAGCAGATCGTCTCCATGGCGCGGGCCCTGTCCCACGAGGTGCGGCTGATCGTCATGGACGAGCCGTCGGCCGCCCTCGACCCGGACGAGGTCGAGAACCTCTTCCGCATCGTCGGAGCCCTGACCTCCGCAGGTGTCGCCGTCGTCTACATCTCGCACCGTCTGGAGGAGATCCGGCGCATCGGCGACCGCCTCACCGTTCTCAAGGACGGCTCCACCGTCGCCCGCGACCTGCCCGCCCGGACCACGGCCACCGGCACGGTCGTGTCGCTGATGACCGGCCGCGACCTCGCGCACGCCTTCCCCGCCCGCCCCGAGGTCCCCCCGGCGCCGGCGAAGGACGCAGCGCCGCTGCTGCGCGTCGAATCCCTCTCCCGCGCGGGCGAGTTCGCGCCCCTCGACCTGGAGGTGCGCCCCGGCGAGATCGTCGGACTCGCCGGGCTCGTCGGCTCCGGACGTTCCGAGATCCTGGAGACGGTGTACGGCGCCCGCCGCCCCACCACCGGCCGCGTTCGGGTCGGGGGACGGCCGCTGCGCCCCGGCTCGGTTCGTTCCGCCGTCCGCGCGGGCATCGGCCTGGCGCCCGAGGAACGCAAGGCGCAGGGCCTGCTGATGCTGGAGTCCGTCACCCGCAACGTGTCCGTCTCCACGCTCTCCCGCTTCGCCCGCGGCGGCTGGCTGGACCGCCGCCGCGAACGCGAGGCGGCCCGCGCCCGCACCCGTGAACTGTCGCTCGCCCCCGACGACCCCGACCGGCCCGTGCGCACCCTGTCCGGCGGCAACCAGCAGAAGGTCGTCCTCGCGCGCTGGCTGCTCCGCGAATGCCGGGTCCTGCTGCTGGACGAACCCACCCGCGGCGTCGACGTCGGCGCCCGCTCCGAGCTGTACGCCCTCATCCGCCGCCTCGCCGACGCGGGCGTCGCCGTCCTGCTGGTCTCCAGCGAGGTCCCCGAAGTCCTCGGCCTCGCCGACCGCGTCCTCGTCCTGCGCGAGGGCCGCGTCGTCCACACCGCCCCCGCGCGGGAGCTCGACGAGCACCGTGTCCTCGACCTCGTCATGGAAGGAAGCCCGACGTGCTGAGCACCGTGTCCAAGGGGGGACCGGCCCCCGCACCCCCGGAACCGGCCCCGTCCCGGACGCGTGCGGCGGCCGGACGCGTCGACATGCTGCACGTGTCCCTGCTCGCGGTCCTGGGCGTGCTCGTCCTGGTCGGCGGCATCACCCGGCCCGAACAGTTCCTCAGCCTGGACAACGCCGAACTGATCCTCACCCAGGCGTCCGTGATCGGCGTCGTGACGGTGGGCGTCACCTTCGTCATCATCGGGGGCGGCATCGACCTGTCCGTCGGCGCGATCGTCGCCCTCGCCTCGGTGTGGGCGACGACCGTCGCCACCCAGTCCTACGGCCTGGCCGGCATCCTGTTCTGCGCCGTCGTCGTGGGCGTCGGCTGCGGCCTGGTCAACGGCCTCCTGATCGCCTACGGGCCGATGGTGCCGTTCATCGCCACCCTGGCCATGCTGGCCTCCGCCCGCGGTCTCGCCCTCCAGATCAGCGAGGGCCGCACGCAGATCGTCGAGGTGCGGGCCGTCCTCGACCTGGGCCTGCCCGGCAGTCACGTGCTCGGCGTGCCGCCGCTGGTGCTCGTCTTCCTGACCGTCAGCGTCGTCGGCTGGCTGGTGCTCACCCGCACCACCTTCGGGCGGCGCACCGTCGCCGTCGGCGGCAACCCGGAGGCCTCCCGGCTCGCCGGCATCGACGTGCGGCGCCAGCGCCTGATGCTCTACCTGCTCTCCGGCCTGTGCTGCGGCATCGCCGCCTTCATGCTCATCGTGCTCACCGGCTCCGGCCAGAACACCAACGGCAACCTCTACGAACTCGACGCCATCGCGGCGGCGATCATCGGCGGCACGCTGCTCAGCGGCGGACGCGGCACGATCACCGGCTCGGTCCTCGGCGTCCTCGTCTTCACCACGATCACCAACCTGTTCGCTCTGAACAACCTCCAGAGCGACGTCCAGCAGATCGCCAAGGGCGCCATCATCGTCGCCGCAGTCCTGGTCCAGAAGGGTCGGTCCACCTCATGAGAAAGCTCCCCCGCGTCCCCGCCGGCACCGACGCGCCGCCGCTGGCCTCCCGCCGCGGCGTCCTGCTCGGCACCGCCGCGGCCGGCGCCCTGTTCGCCGCCGGCTGCACCAGCAACCAGAACAACGAAGACCCGGACACCGGGCGGCAGCCCGCCGGTTCGGCCGACGACGAGCCCGGCAAGGAGGTGACCATCGGCTTCGCCGGCCCGCAGGCCGACCACGGCTGGCTGAACGCCATCAACGAACAGGCCCGGAGCCGCGCCGAAGCCTACGAGGACGTCACCCTCGTCACCACCGAGGGCTCCAACGACATCGCGCAGCAGAGCGGCCAGATCGAGACCCTCATCAACAAGAAGGTCGACGTCCTGGTCATCCTCCCCGCCGACGGCAAGGCACTGACCCGCATCGGTCTCAAGGCCATGCGCCAGAACATTCCGGTGGTCAACCTCGACCGCGTCTTCAACACCCCGCAGGCCTACCGCTGCTGGATCGGCGGCGACAACTACGGCATGGGCCTGAACGCCGGCCGGTTCATCGGCGAGCGCCTGAAGGGCAAGAAGAACGCCAAGGTCGTCGAGCTCGCCGGGATGGACAACCTCGAACTCACCCAGGAGCGCACCCGCGGCTTCGACGACGCGCTGAAGAACTACCCCGGCATCGAGAAGGTCGCCCGCCAGGCCGCCGAGTTCACGGTGGAGTCGGGGCAGAAGAAGATGTCCGCGCTGCTCCAGGCCGTCCCCGAGTTCGACGCCCTGTGGAACCACGACGACGACCAGGGCGTCGGCGCGGAGCGTGCCATCGAGCAGGCCGGCCGCGACGAGTTCCTCATGGTCGGCGGCGCCGGCTCGCGGCACGCGATGGACGCCATCCAGGCCGACGACTCCGTGCTCAAGGCCACCGTGCTGTACCCGCCGACGATGGCCGCCTCCGCCATCGACCTCGCCCGCGCCCTCGGGCAGTCACGCGGCGTCGGCGGCCTCGCGGGCCTGGAGATCCCGGCGTCCGTCACCTGCTACTCGGCGGTCGTGACCAAGGACAACGTCGAGGAGTACCTGCCCACCGGCTTCAACTGACCGGTTCCGCCACCCCGACAGGAGGCCATCCATGTCGCACGACACCGCCGCGCCCGCCGCAGCACCGCAGGCAGACGCCGTGCCCGAGCCGGCCGGTACACCCCCGGCGGGCGCCCGGCCGCTGCCCACCCTCGGCGTGGGCATGGTCGGTTACGCCTTCATGGGCGCCGCCCACTCACAGGGCTGGCGCACCGTGGGCCGCGTGTTCGACCTGCCGCTGAACCCGGCCATGGCTGCCGTGTGCGGACGCGACCCGGCCGCCGTACGGGCAGCCGCCGGGCGGCTGGGCTGGGCGGCGGCCGAGACGGACTGGCGGGCGCTCGTCGCCCGCGACGACGTCCAGCTCGTCGACATCTGCACCCCCGGTGCCAGCCACGCCGAGATCGCGATCGCGGCGTTGGAGGCCGGCAAGCACGTGCTGTGCGAGAAGCCGCTCGCCAACACCGTGGCCGAGGCGGAGGCCATGGTGCGGGCGGCCGCCGAGGCCCGCAGCCGCGGGCAGGTCGCCATGGTGGGCTTCAACTACCGCCGCACCCCCGCCCTGGCCCTCGCCCGCGACATGATCGCCCGCGGCCGGGTCGGCACGGTGCGGCACGTACGCGTCGCCTATCTCCAGGACTGGCTGGTCGACCCGGGCTTCCCGCTCGCCTGGCGGCTGCGCCGGGACCAGGCCGGCTCCGGTGCGCTCGGCGACCTCGGCGCGCACGCCGTGGACCTGGCGCAGCACCTCGCGGGGGAGCCGCTGGTGCAGGTCACCGCGCAGACGGAGACCTTCACCACGCGCCGGCCGGTGCCGGGGGAGGGGCCCGGCGTGCTCGGCGAGGTCACCGTCGACGACGCCGCGCTGTTCGGCGGCCGGCTGGCGTCCGGGGCCCTCGCCGCCTTCGAGGTCAGCCGCGTCGCCGCAGGCCGTAAGAACGCCCTGCGGGTCGAGGTCAACGGCACCGCCGGCTCCCTGGCGTTCGACCTGGAACGGCTCAACGAACTCCAGTTCCACGACCACACGCAGGACGCTGCCGAAGCCGGTTTCCGGCGCATCCTCGTCACCGAGGACACCCACCCGTACCTGGACGCCTGGTGGCCGCCGGGCCACGGCTTGGGCTACGAGCACACCTTCGTCCACCAGGCCCGGGACCTCCTCCGGGCGATCGCGGACGGCACCGACCCGGCACCCTCCTTCGAGGACGGCCTGCGGGTGCAGCGGGTGCTCGCCGCCGTCGAGGAGAGCGCCGGCAAGAACAGCGTCCTCATCCCCGTTCCCCAGACCTGAGACCCGACGTCCCGCGAGGAGTGCACGATGCCGCGATCCTTCACCCTCTTCACCGGGCAGTGGGCCGACCTTCCGCTGGAGGAGGTCTGCCGCCTCGCCCGCGACTTCGGCTACGACGGCCTGGAACTGGCCTGCTGGGGCGACCACTTCGAGGTGGACCGGGCCCTGAACGAGCCGGGCTACCTCGCGGGCCGCCACGCCCTGCTCGAAAAACACGGACTCCGGTGCTGGGCCCTCTCCAACCACCTCGTCGGCCAGGCCGTCTGCGACGCCCCCATCGACGAACGCCACCAGGCCATCCTGCCCGCCCGCATCTGGGGCGACGGGGAGGCGGAGGGCGTACGGCGGCGGGCAGCCGCGGAGATGGCCGACACCGCCCGCGCGGCCGCCGCGTTCGGCGTCCGTACGGTGGTCGGCTTCACCGGCTCCTCCATCTGGCACCTGGTCGCCATGTTCCCGCCCGTGCCGCCGCACATGGTCGACCGCGGTTACGAGGACTTCGCCGAACGCTGGAACCCGGTCCTCGACGTCTTCGACGCCGAAGGAGTGCGGTTCGCCCACGAGGTGCACCCGAGCGAGATCGCCTACGACTACTGGACCACCCACCGTGCGCTGGAGGCCATCGGCCACCGTCCCGCCTTCGGCCTGAACTTCGACCCCAGCCACTTCGTCTGGCAGGACCTCGACCCGGTCGGCTTCCTCTACGACTTCCGCGACCGCATCTACCACGTGGACTGCAAGGAGGCCCGCCGCCGCCTGGACGGCCGCAACGGCCGTCTCGGCTCCCACCTTCCCTGGGGCGACCCCCGCCGCGGCTGGGACTTCGTCTCCGCCGGGCACGGCGACGTCGCCTGGGAGGACGTGTTCCGCATGCTGCGCTCCATCGGCTACGACGGGCCGGTCTCCGTCGAGTGGGAGGACGCGGGTATGGACCGGCTCCAGGGAGCGCCCGAGGCGCTGCGCCGCCTCAAGGCGTACGACTACGAGCCGCCGCAGGCGTCGTTCGACGCGGCCTTCGGCGGCGGCGACGACGGAAGCTGACGCCTCATCATTCTTTGTCCTGACAGGGGACGAAGACGGGCGATTTCTGTCGTCAAGGTCTTCCCAACCGGGCGGAAGGTGACTACGGTTCCTGACGTGTACGGACCAGCCTGACCCCTTGGCTCCCTTGGGTGGAAGCGCTCCCGGACACCCCTCGGGCCCCTTTCCTCCGGCCCTCGCAGCGCAGGCCCCGACAGCGCACGACCGTTACCGCCAGAGCGCCCCCGACGGTTCAGCGAAACCCGCGCCCCACCCGTGCCCCACCCACGCCCAGCCGCGCCCGGCCGTCCCGCGGCGACGCCCGCACGGCGTCGCCGTCGCCCTTCCGACCCGTCGCCCGCGATCCGAGGGGGGTCGCGGACGGCGCCAGGCGACGGACGGGGAGACGCCGACTCCCCGTCCGTCGCCGCCACCCGAACCCCACCCCAGGGAGGCACCCGTGACCGCGCACGCGCACGACGAACGCACCGGTGTCTGGCTGATCGGAGCCCGCGGCTCCGTCGGCACCACCACCATCACGGGCTGCGCCGCGGTCGCCGCCGGCCTCGCCCCGCCGACCGGCATGGTCACCGAGAGCGCAGCCTTCCCCGGCTGCGGCCTGCCACCGCTGCGCCGGCTGGTCTTCGGCGGACACGACACCGCCACCACGCCCCTGCCCAAGCGTGCCGAGGCGCTGGTCGCCTCCGGAGTCCTCCCGCACGGCCTCCCCACCGCCGTGCTCGACGAACTCGCCGCCGCCGACGCCGCGATACGGCCCGGAGGCACACCCACCGCGGACGCCCGCGGCGAGGAGCAGCTCGTCGCCGCCTTCGCGGCCGACCTGCGCGACTTCACCCGCACCCACGGCCTGGCGCGCACCGTCGTCGTCAACGTCGCCAGCACCGAACCCGCCCCCGTCGGCGAGGCGTTCCCCGCCAGCTCCCTCTACGCGGCCGCCGCGCTCCGCGCCGGGTGCCCGTACGTCAACTTCACCCCGTCCGCGGGCCTGCACCATCCGAGACTGCGGCCCGCCGCCGCGCGGTCCGGCCTCCCGCACGCGGGCCGGGACGGGAAGACCGGTCAGACCCTGCTGCGGTCCGTGCTCGCCCCGATGTTCGCGCAGCGCGCCCTCGACGTCCGCGCCTGGTCCGGCACCAACCTGCTCGGCGGCGGCGACGGCGCCTCCCTCACCGAACCCGGCGCCGCCGCCGCGAAGAACGCGGGCAAGGCCCGCGTCCTCGCCGACACCCTCGGCGAACTCCCCGACGGGGCGCTGCACATCGACGACGTGCCCGCCATGGGTGACTGGAAGACCGCCTGGGACCACGTCGCCTTCGACGGCTTCCTCGGCTCCCGCATGTACCTCCAGACCATCTGGCAGGGCTGCGACTCCGCCCTCGCCGCCCCCCTGGTGCTCGACCTCGCCCGCCTCCTCGCCCGCGCCCACACGGCCGGCCTCACCGGCCCGGTCGACGGCCTCGGCTTCTACTTCAAGGACCCCGACACCGGCCCCGGCGGCCTCCCCGAGCAGTGGCGCGCGCTCCTCACGCTCGCCGAGCGGCTGCGGGCCGCCGCGTGACCCCCGGCGCCGCGCCCCGCCGCGCCCGCACCACCGCGCCGCGGCTGGGCACGGCAAGGGCGGCCGGTGCGGTCCGCACGCCCCGCTCCGCCGCCCGCCTGCGCGCCTGGGCGGAACTCCTGCGCGTCTCCGCGCTCTTCAGCGTCCCCGGGGACGCGCTCGCGGGGGCCGCGGCCGCCGGCTGCCGCCCGGGCCGCGGCACCGCGCTCGCCGTGGGAACGTCCCTGTGCCTGTACGAGGCGGGCATGGCGCTCAACGACTGGTCCGACCGCGAGGAGGACGCCCGCGAGCGCCCCGGACGCCCCCTGCCGTCCGGACGCGTCACCCCGCGCGCCGCCCTCACGGCGGCCGCCGCCCTCACGGGCACCGGCCTCGGCCTCGCCGCCCTCACCGGGCGCCCCGCGCTGACCACGGCCACCGCACTCGCCGGCACCGTCTGGGCGTACGACCTGGGGCTGAAGCACACCCGTGCCGCCCCCGCCACCATGGCCACCGCCCGCACCCTCGACCTCCTCCTCGGCGCCCTCGCCGCCGGCCGGACACCGGGCGGGCGCGGCAGGCGCACCCCGCTGCGCGAGGCGCTCCGCCCCGCACTCGCGCTCGGCGCGCACACCCTCGCCGTCACCACCGTCTCCCGCCACGAGACGACCGGCGGCTCCAGCGCCCCCGCGCTGCGCGCACTCGCCACCGTGGCCGTGCTCGCCGGGGGCATCCCGGGCCGCAGCGCGCGCGGTGCCCGGGCGACGCCACGCCCGTACGACCGCGTGCTCGTCGCGGCGGCGACCGCCGCCTACCTCGCCACCGCCGGCCGCCCCCTCGCCCACGCCGCCCTCAACCCCTCCCCGCCGCTGCTCCAGCGCGCCGTCGGCGGCGGCATCCGCGCCATGATCCCGCTCCAGGCCGCACTGATCGCCCGCGCCTCCGGCCGGCACGGCACCTCCGGCGCCGGCGCCGTGGGCGTACTCGCCCTGCTGCCCCTCGCCCGGCACCTTTCCCGAAAGGTCAGCCCGACGTGACGTCCCACGTGACACCCCACGGGAGCGCGAAGCCGCGTCTCCGCTACGCCTACGGCAGCAACGGCCTCACCGACCTGCGGCTCGCCGACGCCCTCGCGCTGCTCGCCGACCTCGGCTACGACGGCGTCGGCCTGACGCTCGACCACATGCACCTCGACCCCCTCGCCCCCGGCCTCGCCGCCCGCACCGCGGACGTCGCCCGGCTCCTCGCCCGCCACGGCCTGACCGCCACCGTCGAGACCGGCGCCCGCTACGTCCTGGACCCGCGCCGCAAACACGGCCCCACGCTGCTGGACGACGCCCCCGAGGACCGCGCCGCCCGCCTCCGCCTGCTCCACACGGCGGTGCGCGTCGCGGCGGACCTCGGCGCACACGCCGTCCACTGCTTCAGCGGCGTCACCCCGCCCGGCGTGCCGGAGGAGACGGCCTGGCGACGCCTCACCGCAGCCCTGCCCGGCCTCCTCGACGCGGCGTCGGCCGTCGGCGTCCCGCTGGCGGTGGAACCCGAACCCGGCCACCTGCTCGGCGACCTGGCCGGCTTCCACCGCCTGCGCCGCGCCCTGGACGACCCGCCCGCCCTCGGCCTGACCCTCGACATCGGCCACTGCCTGTGCCTGGAGGCGGACCCGCCCGCCGACTGCGTGCGCGCGGCCGCGCCCTGGCTGCGGCACGTCCAGATCGAGGACATGCGCCGCGGCGTCCACGAGCACCTGCCGTTCGGCGACGGGGAACTCGACGCCCCACCCGTCCTCGCCGCCCTCCGCGACGCCGGATACGCCGGGCTCGTCACCGTCGAACTGCCCCGCCACTCCCACGCGGGACCCGAACAGGCCGCCGCCGCCCTGCCGTTCCTGCTAGCCGCCGAACGCGCGAGCGCGGCGCACTCCCCGGCGGGGGCCCGCCCGTGAACGGCGGCGGCGCCGACCCCCGCGCCCTGCACCGCGCCCTCACCGGCCACCTCGCCCCCGCATCCGCCGCCTGGCTCGCCACCGCCCTCCACGACGCCGAAGCGACGACCACGTCCCCCGGCGGCATCCCCGCCTGGGAACGGCACTTCGCCTCCGCCGGCCGCCACTGCCGCCCCGGCGCCGGCCACGCCGGCGCAGGCGACGTCGCCGAGGCGGCACGCGTCCTGATCCTGCACGCGGCCCGGCCCGACGCACCCGCCCTCACCCGCCTCTACACCCGCGGCAGCGCCGCCGAACGCCGCGCCGTGCTGTTCGCCCTCCCGCTCCTGCCCGACCTCGGACCTGGCGCCGTGCCGCTCGTCCAGGACGCGCTGCGGGCCAACGACACCCGCCTGACCGCCGCCGCGCTCGGCCCGTACGCCGCGACGCACCTCCCGCCCGACTCCTGGCGGCAGGCGCTGCTCAAGTGCCTCTTCACCGGCGTTCCCCTCGCGGCAGTGGCCTCCCTCGCCGAACGTGCCGCAGGCGACGCCGAACTCGCCCGCATGCTGACCGACTACGCCGCCGAACGCACCGCCGCCGGCCGTCCCGTTCCCGGCGACCTGCACCACGCGCTCGCCCTCACCGGCGCCGCCGCGCCTCCGGCCCCGCCCGCGAAGGAGCCCTGAACCGCCATGCGCATCTTCGACCCCCACATCCACATGACCTCGCGCACCACCGACGACTACACCGCCATGTACGACGCGGGCGTACGCGCCGTCGTCGAGCCCTCGTTCTGGCTCGGGCAGCCCCGTACCGCACCGGAGAGCTTCTACGACTACTTCGACTCCCTCCTCGGGTGGGAGCCCTTCCGCGCCGCCCAGCACGGCATCGCCCACCACTGCACGCTGGCCCTCAACCCCAAGGAGGCCAACGACCCGCGCTGCACACCCGTGCTGGACGCACTGCCGCACTACCTGCTGAAGGACTCCGTGGTCGCCGTCGGCGAGATCGGCTACGACTCCATGACCCCCGCCGAGGACACCGCACTGGCCGCCCAGCTCCAACTCGCCGCCGACCACGAACTGCCCGCCCTCGTCCACACCCCGCACCGCGACAAGGCCGCCGGCCTCGCCCGCACCCTCGACGTCGTCCGCGAGTCGGCGCTCCCCGCCGAACACGTCCTCGTCGACCACCTCAACGAGACCACCGTCGACGCCGCCCTCGACAGCGGCTGCTGGCTCGGCTTCTCCCTCTACCCCGACACCAAGATGGACGAGGCCCGCATGGTCCGCATCCTCGCCGACCGCGGCCCCGACTGCCTGCGCCGCACCCTGGTCAACTCCGCCGCCGACTGGGGCCACAGCGACCCCCTGACCCCCCGCCGCTTCGGCGACGCCCTGTTCGCCGCCGGCTTCACCCCCGACGACGCCGACCAGGTCCTGTGGCGCAACCCCGTCGCCTTCTACGGCCTCAGCGGACGCCTCGCCCTCGACGTCGCCCCGCCCGCCGCGACCCACGAGGGCAACTCCCTCCTCCGGGGCGGTGACTGACGGTGCGCTTCCGCCACCCCGACGGCTCCACCGTCCACCTCTCCTACTGCACCAACGTGCACGCCGCGGAGAACCTCGACGGCGTGATCCGGCAACTCCGCGACCACGCCGAGCCGGTCCGCCGACGCCTGCACCGCGACCGCCTCGGCATCGGCCTGTGGCTGGCCCACGACGCCGCCCGCGCACTGACCGAGGACCCCGCCGCACTCCGCCGCCTCCGCCGCGCCCTCGACGCCCGCGGCCTGGAGGTCGTCACCCTCAACGGCTTCCCCTACCAGGGCTTCGGCGCACAGCGCGTCAAATACCGCGTCTACCGCCCCGACTGGACCGAACCCGCACGGCTGGACCACACCGCCGACCTGGCCCGCCTGCTCGCCGCGCTCCTCCCCGACGACGTCGACGAGGGCACCGTCTCCACCCTGCCGCTCGCCTGGCGCGCCGGCTTCGACCGGGCCGCCCGCCACACCGCCCTCGCCGCCCTGACCACCCTCGCCCACCGGCTGGACGCCCTGCAGGAGACCACCGGCCGCTCCCTGCGCATCGGCCTGGAACCCGAACCCGGCTGCACCGTCGAGACCACCGCCGACGCCGTCGACGCCCTCACCGGCGACGGAGCCCCACCCGCCCACCGCATCGGCGTGTGCCTCGACACCTGCCACCTCGCCACCGCCTTCGAGGACCCCGGCCAGGCCGTCGACTCCCTCGCCGCGGCCGGCATCCCCGTCGTCAAGTCCCAGCTCTCCGCCGCCCTGCACGCCGCCGACCCCGCCCGCCCCGCCGTACGGGCCGCGCTCGCCGACTTCGCCGAGCCGCGCTTCCTGCACCAGACCCGCGCCCCCGGCCCGGACGGCGCCCTCCTCGCCACCGACGACCTCGACGAGGCCCTGGCCCCCGGCGCCCTGCCCACCACCGCACCCTGGCGCGCCCACTTCCACGTCCCGCTGCACGCGCCGCTCGCGCCGCCGCTCACCGCCACCCTCGACGTGCTGCACGCGGCCCTGGCCCGCCTCGTCGGCGGTCCCGCACCCCTCACCCACCACCTGGAGGTCGAGACGTACACCTGGCAGGCGCTCCCGCCCGCCCTGCGCCCCCGCACCCGCGCACAGCTCGCGGACGGCATCGCCGCCGAACTCGCCGTCGCCCGCGACCTCCTCACCGACCTCGGTCTCAAGGAGTTGCCATGACGGCCCCCGCCCCGGCACGCCCCCGGCCCCTCCTCGTCCTCGACGTCGTCGGCCTCACCCCGCGCCTGCTCGCCCACATGCCGCGCCTGAAGGCGCTGGCGGACGGCGGCTCCCGCGCCGCCCTGGAGACCGTCCTGCCCGCCGTCACCTGCGCCGCGCAGTCCACCTTCCTCACCGGCACCCTCCCGGCCGAGCACGGCATCGTCGGCAACGGCTGGTACTTCCGCCAACTCGGTGAGGTCCTGCTCTGGAGACAGCACAACGCGCTGGTCTCCGGGGAGAAGCTGTGGCACGCCGCCCGCGACCGGCACCCCGGCTACACCGTCGCCAACATCTGCTGGTGGTACGCCATGGGCGCCGACGTCGACTGGACCGTCACCCCGCGCCCCGTCTACTACGCCGACGGCCGCAAGGAACCCGACTGCTACACCCGTCCCCCCGCCCTGCACGACGAGCTCACCGCCGAACTGGGCACCTTCCCCCTCTTCCGCTTCTGGGGACCCGGCGCCTCGCTGCCCTCCTCGCAGTGGATCGTCGACGCCACCCGCCACATCCTGCGCACCCGCCGCCCCGACCTCGCCCTCGCCTACGTCCCCCACCTCGACTACGACCTGCAGCGCCACGGCCCCGACGACCCCCGCGCCCACGCGGCCGCCCGCGACGTCGACCGCGTCCTCGCGCCGCTCCTCGACGACGCCGCGGCGGAGGACCGTACGGTCGTCGTGCTCTCCGAGTACGGCATCACGCCCGTCTCCCGCCCCGTCGACGTCAACCGGGCCCTGCGCCGGGCCGGGCTGTTGGAGGTCCACACCCAGGACGGCATGGAGTACCTGGACCCCACCACCTCCCGCGCGTTCGCGGTCGCCGACCACCAGCTCGCCCACGTCTACGTGCGCCGCCCCGGCGACCTGCCCGTCGTCCGCGACCTGCTCGCCGGCCTGCCGGGCGTCGCCCTGCTTCTGGACGACGACGGCAAGAAGGCCCACGGACTCGACCACCCCCGCGCGGGCGAGCTGGTGGCCGTCGCCGCACCCGATGCCTGGTTCACCTACTACTACTGGCTCGACGACGACCGCGCCCCCGACTTCGCCCGCCTGGTCGAGATCCACCGCAAACCGGGCTACGACCCGGCCGAGCTGTTCCTGGACCCGCTCGACCCGTACGTGAGGCTGCGGGCCGCGGCCGCACTCGCGCGCAAGAAGACCGGCATGCGGTACCGGATGTCCGTCGTCCCGCTGGACCCCTCACCCGTGCGCGGCAGCCACGGCCGGCTGCCCGAGGACCCCGAGCACGGGCCCGTGCTGCTGTGCGACCGCCCCGGCGCCCTCCCCGGGCACGGAACCGTGGCGGCCACCGGCGTCAAGGGCCTCCTCCTCGACCTCGCCCTGCCCGCGACCCCGCGCCCCGCCCCGCATCCCGCGCCGTTCTCCAGGCCGACGACAGGAGACTCCTGATGCCCCACCAGCCCGATCCCGGCCCCCTCGACCGCCGCCTCCGGCGGCGCGGCCTCCTCGGCGTCGCCGCCGGCACGGCCGCCACCGCGCTGCTCGGCACCGCGACCACCCCGGCCGCCGCGACGGGCGCCCGCGGACGGGGACGCCCGGTGCTGCCCCCCGGAAGGCTCGGCATCCAGCTCTACACCGTCCGCGACCAGGTCCAGGAGATCGGCTTCGCCCGCCTCTTCGAACACCTCGCCCGCCACGGCTACAGCGAAGTCGAGTTCGCCGGCTACACCCAGGGCACCGGCGACCTCTCGCTCCCCGCCCTGCGCCGTCTGCTGCGCGACAACGGCCTGCGCGGCGTCGGCAGCCACGTCGCCTACCACGCCGACGGCGGCGACCCGGACGCGTACAGCTTCGCCACCAGCCTGGAACGCGTGCTCGACGACGCCGAGGCCCTCGGCCTGCCCGCAGTCGGCACCCCCTGGGCCCCGAACCGCCACGGCGACACCGTCGACGCGTGGAAGCGCGCCGCAGACGACTTCCACACCTACGGCGCCGCCGCCCGCGCCCGCGGCCTGACGTTCTACCAGCACAACCACGCCGAGGAGTTCGGCTTCGCCGAGGACCGCCCGGACGTACGCCTCTACGACCTGCTGCTCGCCGAGACCGAACCCGACCTGGTCCACTTCGAGATGGACGTCTACTGGGCGTACGTCGGGCAGCACCGCTTCAGCGTCCGCCCCGACGGCACGCCCGCCCCGTTCGAGCCACTGGACTACGTACGGGCCGCCCCCGACCGCTTCCCGCTCTTTCACGTCAAGGACGGCGAGCGCGAGGACGGCACCCGCGACGGATACCGCATGACCGACGTCGGTGACGGCGACCTCGACTACCGCCACTTCATCGACACGGTCGCCAGCCTCCCCCGGCAGCGACGTCGCCACCACTGGCTGGTCGAACGGGACGACGCCCCCGACCCCGTCGCCAACCCGGCCGGCTCGCTCAGCACGGCCCGCCGCTCCGGCCGCCACCTCCGTTCCCTGCGCTCCCGCGGAGACTGCGGCTGAGCGCCGCACGTCACCCGGGCGGCCGGACCCGGTCCTCCCGCCCACTACGCCGCGCGGGGGGACACGTCCATATCGACCCGGTAAACACACGAATGCATCCTGTTGATGCGGTATATCCGTTGCTCACTTAGCGTCGTGGGGGCATCACCCCTCCGATCACACAGGAGCATCGACATGCGCGTTGTATCCCTCGCCGCGGCGGCCGCCCTGGGCGCCTCGGTCCTGCTCACCACCGTGGCCGCGCCGGCCGGCGCCGACGCGATGGGCGGCGGCAAGCACAAGGTCACCGGCTGGGCCCACCTCGACGGTGAGCAGGAGGTGCCCGGCCCCGGCGACCGGAACGGCGAAGGCCGCTTCCGCTACAAGATCGAGAACGGCACCTTCTGCTACAAGCTGAGCGTCCGCCGTGTCGCCACCCCGACCGCCGCCCACATCCACTTCGGCCCCCGCGGCGAGGCCGGTCCGATCGCCGTCACCCTCAAGACCCCGCCGCGCAACGGCACCGTCTCGGACTGCATCCGCGCCCGCAGCTGGCAGAACCCGAACAACGCCGCCCGCGTCCTGACGTTCTGGGAGCTCGAGGGCATCAAGAAGGACCCGTTCTTCTTCTACGTCAACGTCCACAACGAGCGCTTCCCGGCCGGCGCCGTGCGCGGCCAGCTCATGAAGAGCCACCGCTGACGCCGAACCCGTGAACCACGGAGGAGGGCCCCGCCCGGGGCTCTCCTCCGTCCCGGTTTACCCAGGTGAGGAGCACCGAGGATCCTTGGTATGGTGTTCCCCGTCAGCACGGCGCACGCCGTGCGGGACACCCTGTCCGGGTGGCGGAATGGCAGACGCGCTAGCTTGAGGTGCTAGTGCCCTTTATCGGGCGTGGGGGTTCAAGTCCCCCCTCGGACACCACGCGAACCCCAGGTCGGTGACCTGGGGTTTTCTGCTTGGGTTCCCTCGCGCACGAACCGCGCCGGCCACGGGGGAGCTCCGGTCACAGACTCGCCAGGAGGTCGTTGAGGGGCGCGGGCGTCCGGCCGCCGTCGAGGGCTCCGACCAGGAGCGTGCCGTAGCGGATCTTGCGGCCCTTCTTCGTGCCCAGGAAGCGTCGCATCTGCTGCGCGGGCGACTCGCTGCGCTGGGCGGGCTGGCGGACGAAGGTCCGCCAGGCCCGCAGATCGCCCTCGTCCTCCACGATCTCCTCGACCCTCGCCACGCCCAGCGCGCGGATCAGTTCCTCCTCCAGGTCCCGGACGCACACGAAGATCCCGTCGCGCGGCGCGAGGGCCCGGTCCAGCGCACGGTCGTAGTAGCCCCGCTCCCGCTCGTCGCACAGGCCGGTCAGCCGCAGCCCCAGCCCGGTACGCCCGAGGAGACCGGCGTAGCGGCCGACGCTCATCGCCCCGCCCATCGGCACCACGCACACGCCCTCGTCCGCCAGGTCGCGGCCGCGGAGTGCGGCCAGCGTCTCGACGGCCGCGAGGTCGCTCGGCCCTTCCAGCAGCACCGCGGTCCGCACGTCCAGCCGCGTGGCCAGTGCGTGTGCGGGTTCGTCGGCACCGCCCGCCGCCCAGTCGGTGACCGCGTCCCGGAACGCTCGCATGTCCGCCATGGGCCCGATTCTGCTCCGGAGCGGGGCGTCGGCGCACGGCCATTTCGTCCGGCGGGTGTGTATTGCTCGCTCCATGCTCCCGGTCCACGCCCCTGGAGCGGGAGCCCGGAGCGGTGGCGCAGGGCGGACTGATGAAGTCCTCAGACATCCCCCGGGGCGGCACCCGTGCGGTGCGTGCGCTGGCATGCTGCGGCCATGTCGGCGTACCACGTGGCTTTCATGCCGCTTCCCGAGTTCGGACACGTCAGCCCGACGCTCCCCATCGTCGAGGAGCTCGTACGGCGCGGGCACCGCGTCACCTTCGCGACCACCCGCAGGTTCGAGGAGAAGGTGACCGCCGCGGGAGCCCGGGCCCTGTGCTACGAGTCGTGGCTGACGTCCCGGAAGCTGCCGGACACGATGGACGCCGAGTACATGGTCCACGAGCCCGTCCGGTCGATCGACGAGGGCATCGCCACCGTCCCCGTGCTCGAGGAGGGGTTCGGTGACGACATCCCCGACGTCCTGCTGTACGACGTCAGCACGTTCGCCGCGGGCCGGGTGCTGGCCCGCAAGTGGAAGCGCCCGGCGATCGAGATGTTCGGGACCCTGGCGTCCAACGAGACGTACTCGCTCACCCAGCAGATCGGGTCGCTGTTCGCCGACGAGATCGATCCGCACCACCCTGCGCTGATCGACTTCTTCGTCAAGCAGGGACAGTTGCTGAAGGACCACGGCCTGGCACACGTGACCCTGGAGGAGTTCAACGCGCCCGCCGACGAGTCGAACCTGGTGTTCCTCCCGCGTTCCTTCCAGCCCGCGCAGGAGACCTTCGACGACCGGTTCGCGTTCGTCGGCCCCGCCGTGGGCGGCCGGGACGACGAGCCCGACTGGGACGAGCCGGAGCCGGGCCGGCCGGTCGCCCTGGTCAGCAGGGGCAGCATGCAGATCGACGGCCAGGCGGCGATCCTGCGCACCTACATCGAGGCGTTCGCCGGGACCGACTGGCACGTGGTGGTCGCGGCCGCCGACCACGTCGACCGGGACGAACTCGGGCCGGTGCCCGACAACGTGCGGCTGATGAGCTGGGTGCCCCAGCTGTCGGTACTGCGCCGCGCCGACGTCTTCGTCTCCCACGGGGGGACCAACAGCGTGATGGAGGCGATGTACCTGGGGACCCCCGTGGTCGCCGTGCCCTACACGCCCGAACAGCACTTCATCGCCGAGCGGCTGGCGGAACTCGGCCTCGGGGCGCACCTGCCGCAGGACGACGTCACGCCCGAGCGGCTGCGCACCGAGGTCGAGCGACTCGTCGCCGACGAGAGCGTGCTCGCCGGTGTCCGTGCGCTGCAGCGGGAGATGCACGCCGTCGACGGCCCGGCCGAGGCTGCGGACCGCGTCGAAGCAGCCGCCCGCGGCTGACCCGGCGCGCGCCGCCGCGCGCCGGGGAACAGGCGGATTGTTCAGCAGCCGCCCGGGGTGATGAACAACTCCCGAGGTGTTCGGATGGCGGTCGTCCACCCCGACGACTGCCACCGGAGCCTGCCGATGCCCCTGCCCGCCACCCCTCCGACCCCGTCCGCACCCGCCCGGCCCCGGAGGCGCGGCCGCAGCCCGCTGCTCGTGGTGTGCCTGGCCGGACTGCTCGCGACCGGGTGCGCGCAGCCCGGGGAAACGCGCGGCACACCGGGGGAGGCCGGGCCGAAGGACGCCTCCCCTTCCGGTCCCGCCGCGTCCACCCCCTCGGCGAGCCCGTCCCCGTCCCGGTCCGCGTCCGTGTCGCCGCCGCTGCCGGCCGCCGCCGACGGCGAGGACCTGCGGGCCTGCGCGGACGGCAGCTGCGAGGTCGAGGTGTCCGGTCCGGCCACCGTGCCGCTCCCGGACCGCTTCGGCCTGGGCACGCTCCGGGTGACGTCCGTCGGCGACGAGGACGTGCGGATGCTGACCACGCTCACACGCTCCGGCTTCTCCAGCAACGGCGGCTGCGCCGCCACCATCACCGGGGCGACGGCGGACATGCCGGCGCACGTGCGGCTCACCTGTCCGGTGGGGGAGGAGGCGGTCGTCAACGAGATGTCCCTGGAGGTGGGCGGCATCCGCGACGGGAGCACCGTGCTCCGGATCCGGCCGGCGGGCTGACCGGCCGGCCTCCTCGAACGGGAGCGGGACGGGCGGTCGTTCAGCGCTGATCAGCACCCGCTCCGCCGCTCCTACCATCCCAATCGACGCGGCGCGAGCGGAGGCCCGGGGGACACCCGGGGGCGCCGGAGCCCGCGCCGGAGGGGCCGTGCGAAGGTGGTCCGGTGACCACTGGAACCCACGCAGGCAACGGACTCGTCTACGGATGCATGGGCCTCGGCGGCAGCTGGCAGCCGGAACCGTACGGTCCGGCCGACGTCGACGCCGCGGAGGCGGCGGTCGCGGCCGCGCTCGACAGCGGCATCACGACCTTCGACCACGCCGACATCTACCGGCACGGCAAGGCCGAGGCCGTCTTCGGCGAGGTCCTCGCCCGCAGCCCCGGACTGCGTGAACGCCTCACCCTGCAGACCAAGTGCGGCATCCGTCTCCCCGACGGCGACCGTCCGGGCCACTACGACCTCCGCGGCGCGTCCGTCGTGCGTCGCGTCGAGGAGAGCCTGGCCCGGCTGCGCACCGACGTCGTCGACGTCCTGCTGCTGCACCGACCCGACCCGCTCGCCGACCCCGACGACGTCGCGGAGGCGCTCACCTCGCTGCACCGGCAGGGGCTGGTGCGCCGCTTCGGCGTCTCGAACATGAGCGGCCCGCAGATCGCCCACCTCCAGGCGTCCCTGCCCTTCCCGCTGGAGGTGAACCAGCTGGAGATGAGCCTGCACCACCGGGACTGGCTGGAGTCCGGCGTCGTGGTCAACACCGCAGAGGCCGCCGGCAACGGCTTCCCGCACGGGACCCTCGAGCACTGCCGGGCTCACGGGGTCGCACTGCAGGCCTGGGGTTCCCTCGCCCAGGGCCGGTACACCGGCCGCCCGGTCACCCCGGAGGACCGGGAGACCGCCGCGCTCGTCCGGCGGCTGGCCCAGGAGAAGGGCACCACACCCGAGACGGTGCTGCTGTGGTGGCTGCAACGCCACCCCGCGGCCGTCGTCCCGGTCGTCGGCTCCACCCGCCCGGAGCGCATCCGTGCCTGCCGTGACGCGGCGCTGGCCGCGCCCCGCCTCGACCACCAGGAGTGGTACGACCTGTGGCTCGCCGCCCGCGGCGCCCCTCTGCCCTGACCGGCCGCGCCACCACGGCTCCGCGCCACCACGGCCCCGCGCCACCACGGCATGGGCCCGCCGAAGCCGGCCCGTTCGTCCGCTCCGGCTCACCTCCGGCGGCGCAGCGCGGCCGCGAGTTCCGCGCCGAGCGGCTGGGGCAGTCTCGTGCGGCCCTGTGCGGTGGCGACCAGGGCCATGGCGACGTCGCGCAACTTGGTGTTGGTGTGCTGCGAGACCTCCACCAGTACCTCCCAGGCGACCTGCGGAGGGCAGCGGGCCATCACCATCACCATGCCGCGCGCCTGGTCGATGACGCTGCGGCTCGCCATCGCGTGCCGCAGCTGCGTCACCTCGGTGCGCAGCCGGTCGATCTCCGCCTCCAACTCGGCCACGGTGAGGCCGCTTTCGGCCTCGCCGTCGGCCGGCACCCGCGCCGGTGAGGTCACCTCGCGGTCGGCGGGGTCGATCGTGCTCATTCCTGATCCCTCGGGGGTGGTGACCGGAGACGACTCCGGTGCGTGGCGGTGGCGCCGGGGACCGGTCCGTCGGCGGCCGGCGGCGCGGGTCGCGCCGCCACGGACGTGCGGGCGTGCGGAAGGGCTGGCTGGAGGGCGTGTGACAGGGCGGAGGAAGGCCCGTGCTGCGGCAGAGAGAAGGGGCGCCGGGGGTGGGGACCTGCCACGGCGTCGTGACGACCGTCGCCGGCGCCGGGCGGCTCGACCTCCCGGGCCGCTCAGGCGGGCACGGGCCGCCCCCGGTGGCTTCCGGAGCCGGGGAACGGGCAGGGCCGGGGGCGGCGCCGCGTGCGGGCGGCCGGCGGAACCGGTGTACTGATCACGGCGGGGTCCTCTCCCGTCCAACTGTCCGGACAAGCAGACAGCGCGGGAGAAGACACACCCGGCCACGGCGTCCCGAAAGATCCACGGGAGGCGCCCCGGCCTCGCACGGGGCCGCATCGGCTCCGCGCTGTGTGCCTCTCGATCTGAAGCACTAGAAGAAGTCGCCGCCCCCGCCGTGACCTGCGCGAACATCGCGTCGGTGAGGTGCCGGAGGAAGCAGAGACAGGCGTGGGAAGCCTACACCACCGGGAACGGAGTGATCTCGTTCCCGGTGTGCGGCTCCCGTTGTGCCGGGCGGCGGACCCGGCTACTTCGGGTCGTCGTCGAACCAGGCGTCGAGGACGGCGTCCAGGTCCTCTGTCCACTGCTGGAGGGTCTTGCGGGTCGGCGCGATGACCTCGGCGTCGAAGCGGCGGCGCGGGTCCCGCGTGCCGACGGCGACCTCGAAGCGCTTCGCGAAACGGGAGGCGCCGATCTCGACGGAACCGATGTCGGACCACCGGAAGCGCGCCTCGGTGTCGTCCAGCCGGAAGACCACGCCGCGCCCGTCCGCGAGGATCGCCCCCCGGTGGTCCCGCACCTCGAACGCGGGCCCCTCGGGCGGCTCTTCGTCGTCGTGCGGGTCGTGTTCCGCCGGGCCGTCGGCGTCAGCGGTCCCGCCGTCGGCCTCGGCCTCGGCGTCCGTCCCGTCGTCCGCCTCGGCGTCCGTCTCGTCGTCGAGGGCTGCGCCGGGGGAGTCGCCGGTCCGGGGCGGCTCCTGCGCCTGCGGCTCGTCGTCCGGTCCTCCGTCGGTGGCGGGCTCAGCCTCCGCCGCCGTCGCGTCGGGGGACTTCTGCCGGTCCGCCGCCGCGGTGGCCGGTCCGGGCAGGCCGGGGATGTGCGTCGGGTCCGTGCCGGCGCTGAGCACGGCCGGTTCGGGGGATTCAGGTCGTTGCTCCACGAGGGACAGTATGGCCGTGCCGCCACCCCCCGGGTCCAGCCGCCCCACCCTCGGCGCGCGGCCGTGCGTCCGCGGCGCGTCCGGGTGCGCTCAGCCCAGCAGGTCGGCCTGGTCGGCCAGCGACCGCAGCCGTTCGGCCGGGTCGGGGACGAGCTTGCGCGTGGCGAGGTCGAGGATGCCGGCGAGGGCCGTGACCTCCGCGGCCACGGCGCCGTCCACGGTCAGGATCTCCTGCCGGATGCGGAACGTCCGGCTCCGGGTGAACTCGAACCTGCAGGTGACCCGCACCTCGTCGCCGCCGCGGAGCTCGCGCCGGAACTTCAGCGTGGTCTCCAGCGCCACCGGACCGACCCCGTCCGCCAGGAGCTTGTCCTGCGGCAGCCCGGCCGCCCGCAGCAGCTCCCACCGTGCGTGCTCGGCGTACTGGAGGTAGACGGCCTGGTTGAGGTGCCCCTGGGTGTCGAGTTCGTAGCCACGCACGGTGACCGGCACGGAGAACGTCATGCGGACGCCAACGTCCGCGCACGGGGGCTCTATTCCCGGGCTTGCGCGATCCGCTCCGTACCTCTTGACGGGCCCCGGACAATCATTAAGGTCTAGACCAACGGTGAGGTTGGTCTGTTCCTTTGGCTGCTCCTGCGGACCCGCTCCGCCCCCACCGGACCCTGGCCCGTGCGTCCTCGACAGCGAAGGAGTCGGCATGAACCCGAAGCGAAGACTGGCGGCCGTGATCGGTGCGGGCATCGCACCCCTGCTCGCGGTGAGCCTCCCCGCCCAGACGGCCAGCGCGCACGGCTACGTCTCCACGCCCCCCAGCCGCCAGGCCCAGTGCGCGGCCGGCGACGTCGAGTGCGGCCAGATCAAGTACGAGCCGCAGAGCGTCGAGGGCCCCAAGGGCCTGCGCAGCTGCAGCGGCGGGAACCAGCAGTTCGCCGAACTCGACGACGACGGCAAGGGCTGGCGCGTCACCCCGGTCGGCAGCTCGACGCACTTCTCGTGGACCCTGACGGCCCGCCACGCCACCAGCACCTGGCAGTACTTCGTCGGCGGCCAGCAGGTCGCCGAGTTCAACGACGGCGGCGCGCAGCCCGGCGCCACCGTCACCCACCGGGTCGACTTCGGCGGAATCTCCGGGCAGCAGAAGGTCCTCGCCGTCTGGAACATCGCCGACACGGCCAACGCGTTCTACGCCTGCATCGACGTCAACATCGGCGGTGGCGGCGACCCGGGTGACCCCGGAGACCCCGGCGACCCGGACCCGGGCGACTGCACCGCGCCCGCCTGGAACCCCACGGCCACCTACCTCGGCGACGACCGCGTCACCTGGGAGGGCCACACCTGGCGCGCCAAGTGGTGGGTCAAGGGCGACGAACCCGGCACCACCGGCGAGTGGGGCGTCTGGGAGGACCTCGGCCCCTGCGCCTGACCCCTCACCGACCCGCGCCCCGGGGCCGATGCGCCCCCACTCGTGTGGGAACGGCAACCTGATGGCCGTTCCCACACGACCGCGCACGCCCCGGGCGCGGACGCGGACGTCCGGCGCGCCGCGTCAGACCCCCGCGGCCGTACGGTCCAGGGCCAGCCGCGCGTAGAGCGCCGCACCGTCCGCCAGCACCGCGTCGTCGAATGCGGCGTGCGGCGAGTGGTTGTTCGCCGAGGATTCCGGGTCGGCCCCCGCGGGCGGGGCACCGAGCATCGTCATCGCCCCCGGCACCTCGTCCAGGACCCGCGAGAAGTCCTCGGCCCCGGCCAGCGGGTGCGCCATCGACTCGAAACGCTCCTCCCCGTGCAGCTCGGCGACGGTCCGCTGAACGAACGCCGCCTCCCGGGCGTCGTTGACGGTCACGGGGTAGAGCTCGGTGAACTCCGCGTCCACCCGCAGCCCGTGGCCCGAGGCGATGCCCCGGCACAGCTCGACCGTGCCGTCCTTCAGCCGGGCCTGCGTGGCGGGGGAGAACGAGCGGACCGTCGCCTCGAAGGTGGCGGATTCCGGAATCACGTTCTGCTTGGTGCCCGCGTGGAAGCTGCCGACGGTGAGCACGACCGGGTCGAAGACGTCGAAGGTGCGGCTGATCCAGGTCTGCAGCGCGGTCACCATCTCGCACGCCGCCGGGACCGGGTCGGCGGCGCGGTGCGGCATCGAACCGTGCCCGCCCGCGCCCCGGACGGTCACGGTGAGCACGTTCGACGCAGCCATCGCCGGCCCCCCGCGGGTGAAGAACCGGCCGGAGGCGTGCCCCGCCGACAGCACGTGCACCGCGTAGGCGGCGACCGGGCGTGTCCCCGAGGCGTCCAGGACTCCGTCCTCGACCATCAGCCGCGCCCCGTCGAACCCCTCCTCGCCCGGCTGGAACATGAAGACGACGTCGCCCGCCAGCCGGTCCCGGTGAGAGGCCAGCAGACGCGCGGCCCCGGCCAGCATCGCGGTGTGCAGGTCGTGACCGCACGCGTGCATCGTGGACCCGGTCCGGGAGGCGTAGTCCAGTCCGGTGCGCTCCTCGACCGGCAGGGCGTCCATGTCCCCCCGCAGCAACACGGTGGGCCCGGGCCGCGCCCCGCGCAGCACCGCCGTGACGGAACTGAGGCGCCGTCCCGTCGTGACCTCCAGGCCCAGCCCGTCGATCTCGGCCAGCACCTTCTCCTGGGTGCGCGGCAGGTCGAGTCCGGTCTCCGGGTGCTGGTGCAGGGCGCGCCGCAGCCGGACCAGGTCGTCCTGGACGGCGGCGGCGTCCTCGCGCAGATTCATGATGTCCCTCCAGTCGCTCCGTACGGGGTCGGTCCGGCCGTCAGGCGTGCGCCGGGCGGCGGATGAGGAAGGTCGCTGCGAAGGAGACGGCGCACGCCGCCGCCGCGAGCCACGGCACCAGCGCGATGTGTCCGGCGCCGGCGAGTGCCTCCGCGACCATCGGGAACGTGCCGCCGAACAGTCCGACGGCGGCCGTGAACGGCAGGCCCATCGCGACCACCCTGATCTGCACCGGGAACAGCCGGGCGAAGAAGACGTTGAACAGGGCCAACGGTGCGGCCAGGCACAGCAGGTGCACAACCGTCGCCACCCACACCGGCAGCACTTCGGCCCCCATCGCGTGGAAGACGGGCACGGTGCAGACAGCCAGGAGCCCCAGCCCGGTGCGCACGGTCCGGGTGGATCCGAGGCGGTCCGCCAGGATGCCGGACGCGGCCATCGCGACGATCAGCAGCGTGAGCGGCACCAGCATGGCGGCCGTGCCCTCCGCGCCGGAGCTGAGACCGAGCCGTTCGGCGTACTGCGGCAGGTAGGTGGTGCCGAAGTAGTAGCTGACCGTGATGCCGAGCGTCGTCAGGAACACGGCGGTCATGTTCCGCGCCGAGGCGCGGAACAGCGCGCGCCGCTCCGCCGCCGCCACCGCGGACGGGGCGTCCGTCGCTCCGGCGGTGAACTCCTCGGACTCCCGCGCGGTGCGCCGCACCCACAGCGACAGCAGGCCCAGGAGACCCGCCACCACGAAGCCGATGCGCCAGCCGCCGTCCGCCACGCCGTCCTCGCCGAGCACGGCCAGCATCACCGTCAGTACGCCGAAGCACAGGATGTTGCCCAGGATGATGCCGCTGTAGCTGATGCCGCTGTAGAGGAAACGGAGCCTCTTCGGCGCGGTCTCGGTGACGTACGCGGCGACGCTCGGGTTCTCCCCGCCCATCGACAGGCCCTGGACCAACCGGATCGCGACCAGCAGGAGCGGCGCCAGCACCCCGATCTGCGCCGCCGTGGGCAGCGCCGCCAGCAGGAACGACGCACCGGAGATGAGGATCATCGACAGCATCAGACCGAAGCGGCGCCCCCGCCGGTCGCTGATCCGGCCGATGACGTAGGAGCCGAAGGGCCGGACCACGAACCCGACCGCGAAACCCAGGTAGGCGCCCAGCAGCTTGGCCACCGGATCGTCGCCGGGGAACATCTCCGAGGCGAAGTACGGGGCGAGGACGGCGTAGATCGTCCAGTCGAACGACTCCACGACGCCGCCGACCGTGGCGGCCAGCAGCTCCCGCCGTCCGTTCCCACTCCCCGCTCTCGGGCCCTTCGTCGCGGGCGGTGCGGCTGTCGCCTGTGCGGACACCGAGCCGGCGTCGGCCATGGTGTGTCTCCCTGTCGGTGGAGTGCGGCGCGCCGACCGGGGCGTGGGCCCCGGAGCACGCGGGTTGCAGGAAAAGGTGGAGGGCGACGACGGATACGGGAAGGTCTACGCTACACATCGCAGGAATCCCGCAGAACCAACGTCGGAACGCAGGATATGGACACCTCCGATCACCCTCCCGGGCCGACGACCGGCCCTCTCAACGCCCACGACGAAGCGCTGATCCACGCGCTCCAGATGGCTCCCCGGGCCTCCTGGAGCCTGCTCGGCAAGGTCCTCGGAGCGGATCCCGTGACCGTGGCCCGCCGGTGGGAGCGGCTGCACGGCACCGGGCGTGCCTGGATCACCGCATACCCCGGGCTCTCCCTGCGCAAGAGCCTCGAAGTGGCGCTGGTGGAGGTCGACTGCCGGGCCGGGCGTGTCGAGGCCGTCGCCGACGCCCTCGCGCGGGAACCCCAGATCGTCACGGTCGAGCACATGGCGGGCGGCCGGGACCTGCTGGTCACCGTCTTCGCCCCCGGGCTCACCGGCATGTCGAGGCTCATCCTGGACCGGATGTCGCGGCTGCCGGGAGTCGTCGGGACCCGTGCCCAACTGGCCACCCAGGTGTTCGGCGACGGCAGCCGATGGCGGCTGCGGAGCCTCACCGAGCAGCAGCAGAGCCGCCTCCGGGCCGCTGCGCCCGCGCCCGGCCCCGCCCCCGGTTCCGGCCCGGGTCCCGGCCCCGGCCCGGGCCCGGGTTTCGCAGCGGGCCGTACGACCCTGCGCCCCGACGCCGTCACCCGTGCGCTGATCCCCGCCGTCGCCGCCGACGGACGCCGCTCCGCGTCGGAACTGGCCGCAGTGGCGGGCGTGAGCGCGGCGACGGTTCGGCGCAGGCTCCACCAGCTGATCGAGGCCCGCGACCTCGTACTGCGCTGCGAGGTCGCCCGCGAGCTCACAGAGTGGCCGGTGTCGGCCACCCTGTGGGCGAGGGTCCCGGCCGACCGGGTCGCCGCGACGGCACGCGGCCTGCTGTCCATGGCGGAGGTCCGCCTCTGCGCCTCCGTCACCGGACCGCAGAACCTCCTCTTCACCGTCTGGCTGCGTTCCGTCGCCGACGTGCAGCGCCTCGAGGCCCAGCTCGCCGAGCACCTGCCCGAGCTGACCCTGGTGGACCGCGCCATCGCGCTCCGGCAGACCAAGTTGATGGGCCGCCTGATCAACCCCGCGGGCCGCGCGGTGGACGTCGTCCCCCTGGACATCTGGGCCCCCGGCTGACTCCGACCTGAGACCGGAGTTGGATAGAGAAAGACGTCTCTGTAGCCGGCGTCTACGTAGCTGGCATCTACGAAGATGTCGGCTACAGAGAAGGGAGCCTCGTCGCCCCTGCCGGTGCGGGCGTGCCCGCGCGCGAGTCGTGCAGCGAGTGGGATGCCGCTCAGTGTGATTGTCGGTCTGCCTGGCGTCCGTTCACGTCGTACTCCGCCCAGACCGTCTTGCCGGGCGCGCCGACGCGGCGGCGGTAGTCCCAGCGCGACGCGAGAGCGTCGACCAGGACGAGGCCGCGGCCCCGGGCGGAGTCGGTGGGCGGGGTCAGGGCGACCGGGAGGCGTTCGGAACGGGTGTCCGTCACCTCGACACGGACGGTCGCCGGGCCCACCGTCGAGAGATCGAGGCGGAAGTCCCGCCCGGCCACACGGCCATGGCACGCGGCGTTGTTGCACAGCTCCGCGACGATCAGCGTGAGCGCGTCGTGTGCGGTGCCGCCGTAGGGCAGCCCCCACGTGTCGAGCCATTCCCCGGCAAGGCGCCGGGCGAGCCGCGCCCCGCGGGGAGTGGAGCTGAAGAGCATGCTGAAGTGCCGTGCGGGCCGCAGAAAGTCGCTCCTGCGGTCCGAGGGGGCGGGGCGAACGGGGGAGCTGAACTCACTGGTCATGCCCTCACCGTTCCGCCCGACGGCGTAGCGTGACCAGGGGTGACCCGCTGCACATGAGCGTTTGTGTGCGGTGCCCTGCGGCCTGTGTGCGGTGAGCGGCGTGACGGGCCGTCACCTCAGGGCGTTGGCCCGGCAGAGGCGGTTGCGTGGGGACGAGAGGTGCCATGGGGAACGGTGAGTACGAAGGCGCGGGAGACCGTCCGGACGACGAGGGCGGGACGGGCGTCGTCACCGCCTTCGGGCGGCAGTTGAAGCTGCTCCGGACGCGTGCGGGCCTGGACCGCTCCGAATTCGGCAGCAGCACGGGCTATGCGGCCCCGACCATCGCGGCGTTCGAGCAGGGACGCCGCATCCCGCCGGCCCGGTTCATCGACCGCGCCGACGAGGTCCTGGACGCCGGGGGAGTGCTCAGGGCCCTGAGGGAAGAGGTGCTCCGGGCCCAGTACCCGTCGTACTTCCGGGACGCGGCAAGGCTGGAGGCGGGTGCTGTCGGCGTGTGCGTCTACGCGGCACATCTCGTTCCCGGACTGCTGCAGACGGAGGACTACGCCAGGGCGGTCTTCCAGTGGCAGCGGCCATTGCTGGAGGAGGACGTGATCGAGCAGCGGCTCGCTGCCCGCATGGCACGCAAGGAGGTCTTGAGCCGTCACCCGGCTCCACTGCTGAGCTTCGTGATCGAGGAAGCGGTCCTGTACAGAACCGTCGGTGGCTCTGCGGTACTCGACGGGCAGCACGACCACCTTCTCGACCTCGGACAAGCCCGCAACGTCGAGATTCAGGTCATGCCGACCACCTGCAAGGATCATGCAGGTCTCGGAGGCCCGTTCAACCTGATCCAGACCGAGGACGGGCGCCGCATCGCCTACACGGAGGTTCAGGACGACAGCCGTCTCTACACGGACCGACGCAAGGTCCACGAACTGGAGGCGCGCTATAACCTGTTGAGGTCGCAGGCACTCACTCCCAGTGAGTCGCTGGCCTTCGTCGAGAAACTGCGGGGAGACGCATGACACTTCAGGGCGCCGAGCCGACCGTGCCCGAGTCTGCTTGGTCGAAAAGCAGCTACAGCAGTGGTGGGGGCGGCGAATGCGTGGAGGTCGCCACCGCCCTCGCCACCGTGCACGTGCGTGACTCGAAGAACCCTGACGGGCAGGTACTCACCGTCAGCCCGGCGGCCTGGAGCCCTTTCGTCCGGCTGGTCGGCGAACGGCTCGGCTGACCGTCTCGGTCTGCGGCTGGAAGGCAAGGTAGAGGCATGCCCGCGTACGCGACGATGCCGTTCCACCTGGAGACCGAGCGGCTGCTTCTACGGCCGTGGGCCGAGTCGGACGCCGAACCGCTCCGCGACCTCCAGTCCGAGCGCGGCAACGGGACGCCGACTCTTGAGCACACCCGGGGGGTCATCGCGAAGCAGCTCGCCGCAGCGGCGACGACGGGGATCGCCCTGCTGCCCATCGAGCGCCGCAAGGAAGGCGACTTCATCGGCTACTGCGGGCTGATCGTCGGTCGTACCACCGTGGAGGAGCCCGAGATCGCGTACGAGCTGTTCCGGAGCGTGCACGGGCACGGCTACGCCACCGAGGCGGCCACCGCGGTGCTCGGCGCCGCGACGGCGACCGGGCGGCAACGCCTCTGGTCCACCGTCGGCACGTGGAACACGCCGTCGCTCCGTGTCCTGGAGAAGCTGGGGTTCGCGCGTGACCACGTCTCCACCGAGGACAGGGGCGACGTCGTATGGCTCACCCGCGCACTGTCGTGACGTGGGCCGGAGGCCCAGCGCAACGGTGACCGCCTGCTCCGGGGCAGCGTGTACGGGCTCGCGGGCCGGTGACGGCGAAGCGTGGAGTCGTCGCCGGCCGTGACGAAGTGGCCGGCCTCTGTGAACCGCCTTATGGTCGATGCGTGGCGGAACCGAAGCGGCTCAGCCCCGACGACGCCCGGCTCCTCGCGCTCGAGTCGGCGGCGATCGCCGGCCACACGCTGAAGATGATCGTGGTCGAGCCCGGCCACGACGCGATGGACCTCGACCGGCTGCGCGCCCACGTCGACGCACGCCTCGGCGCCGGGTCACGCGGCCGCGAGCGGGTGGCGCTGCCCGAACCGCACTGGATCACCGACGACGCGTTCGACGTCGCCGCCCACGTGCGCCGCCGCGACGGCACGGCCGGGATCGACGAGCGCGGCGCGTGGGCGGTGGCGGGTGAGCTGATGTCCGAGCGCCTGGATCACCGTCGCCCGCTGTGGGCGTTCGACCTCGTCGGTCCGCTCGCCGACGGCCGCGAGGTGATCGTCTCGCGGATCCACCACGCGATGGCCGACGGCATCAGCTGTCTCCGGTTCCTCGACGAGGTCCTGTGGGAGCAGGCGGGCGGCGCCCCTCCTTCGCGCCGGGCCGCGCCCGCCCCGTCGGCTCAGGAGGCGGTCCGCACGCGCCGTCATGAACTGCGACGGCTCCCGGCCACCCTGGTGCGCGAGTTCGGCCACCGGGCGAGGAGGTCCGTCCTCGACCGCGAGATCGGTGCCGCGCGCGAACTGGCCGTCACCTCCGTGCCGCTCGCCGAGCTGAAGGCGATCGGCACCCTGCGACCGACCCGGGCCACGGTCAACGACGTCCTGCTCGCCTCCGTCTGCGGCGGTCTGCGCGCCTGGCTGGGCACCGTCGGCGGCCATGCCGTCCGGCTCCGCGCCCAGGTCCCGGTCAGCCTCCACCACCGCGAAGAGGACCCGGCCGACTTGGGCAACCGCGACTCGTTCCTGAACGTCGACCTGCCGCTCGCCGAGCGCGATCCGCTGGCCCGGCTCGACCGGATCAGCGGCGAGACCGCAGTCCGCAAGGCGGCAGGTGACGCTCAGGAGCTCTACGACCTGTTCCACGCGCTCGCCCGCTGCTCGCCGTTGGAGCGTGCCGCCGGACGCATCGCCGCCGGCCCGCACGAGTTCAGCCTCGCGATCTCCAACGTGCCCGGCCCGCGCGGCGCGCTCACGGTGGTCGGGCGGCCGGTGGGAGCCCTGCACTCGGTCGCCGAACCCGCGCAACGGCACGCCCTGCGGGTCTCGGCGCTCTCCTACGCGGGAACCGTCGCCGTCGGCGTGTGCACCGACCCCGAGGCACTGCCCGGCATCTCGGGCCTGGCCGACGCCATCGGCGCCTCCCTCACCGAACTGCGTCACGCCGTCTACGGCTGACACCCGCCGGCCCCTCGGAGTCACCGTCCGGCCCAGGCGTAGCTTCGCCGGGGACCCCCCAGTGCACCCCGACGTGGCGCAAGGCGTCCGGGAAGAGGAGCAGCCCCTCGGCGAATGCGCTGGACCGGGGGGCGGCAACAGATTGTGATCGCACGATACGATCGGCGTGACTTTTCGAACGTAGCAGGGGGGCGATGGCTGTGCTGTCGGATGACGTCGAGGAGCCGAGCGAGGTGCTGGCCCAGGCGCAGGCGACGCTGGGGGAGTTCCGGCGTTCGCTTGTGCTGGTGCCGATCCGGGACGGCGGGATCCTGACCGGGGATCAAGGTGGGGTGCGGTGGATCTATGCCTTCACCGACACGGACACACTGACGGCGTTCGCCCAGGTGCGGGGCGAGGGCGGGGAATGGGAGTTCCGCCGAGTGTACGGAGCCCGGCTCCTCGACGAGACGGTCGGCGAGGTCCCCGGCCCGTGCGGGGTGGCGGTCGACGTGGGCAGCGAGGGGGCGTTCGTCCTGCCTCCTGCGCCGGGCATCGTTCCGGATACGGCGGCCGTGACCGAGGAATCCGAGGGGGCGTCGGCATGAGCGGTGGGTACACGTTCGACCCGGAGGCGGCCAAACAGGTCGAGCAGGGGCTGCGGGCGGCGACGGCAGAGCTTGAGGAGACGGGGTACTTCTCGATCGCGGCGCAGCAGGGGCACGGTTTCCAGTCCCTGTCGATGTCGGGGATGGAACTGGGCTCCCATGAGCTCGCCGATGTGTTCGGGCAGTTCTGCGACCGTTGGTCGGCGGCGGTGCACGGGAACATGCAGGGCCTGAACAGCATCGCCGTCAAGCTCGGGTTGTCGGCGGGGCTGTATCACGAGCAGGAGCAGTATGTGAACGACACCCTCAAGGAGGTGGCGGTCACCGCCGGCTCGTACGACCCGTCCCAGGGCCTCGCGGAGGGCGGCGACGCGGCGGACAAGTCCTGGGACGAGGTGCGGGAAAGCATCGGATCCGGTGCCGCGGAGCCGGATCTGGCGGAGCCGGACTGGGACGGGATGGGGGATCAGTGGGAGCAGGTGGGCGAGGACTTCTCGACCTCGCCCTGGCAGGACGTCGCAGGGCCGGGTCGGTGGGACGACTCGGACTGGCAGTGGGACGGACCGCCGCCCGAGCCGGAAGGCCGGCAGCAAGACGGGCAGGACCAGAACGACGGGGGGAAGTAGCCGGTGGGGTTCGACGACATAACCGGTGCGTTCGAGGACGGCGCCCAGATCCTCGGTGAAGGCGTCGAGTGGGTCGGAGACAAGACTGCCGACGGGTTGGAGAAGGTCGGTCTCGACGGCGCGGCGGAAGGAGTCCGTGACGCCGGCGAGTGGACGGCGGACACACTCGGCGCCGACGTGGCCGAACGCCAGTTGGGTGAGACGGACGACCCGAAGGAGATCGTCCACGGTGACGTGGAGGGGGTCACCGAACGCGCGGAGCATCTGCGGGATTTCTTCAAGGCCTTCGACAAGCTCGGCTCAGGGCTCAAGCGCCTCGACGTACACGGCTGGAAAGGAGAGGCGGGCGACGCGTTCCGGGCCGAACTCGAGCCTCAGCCGAAGTTCTGGATCCAGGCCGCGGACGCGTGTGAGGCGGCCGCCAAGGAGTTCGTGGGCTACGCCTCCACCCTGCAGTGGGCCCAGCGTGAGGCCAAGGAAGCCATAGCGCTGTACAAGAAGTCCAAAGCGTCCTCGGACAAGGCCGTGGACGCCCACAACCAGAAGGTCGACGCGTACAACGCGAAGATCGACGCAGGGGAGGAACCCGGCCCCAAGCCGCCCCCGTTTGAGGACCCGGGCGAGGAGGGCGTGAAGAAGGCGCGGCACATGGTGGAGGAGGCCCGCCACCAGCGCGACGACGCCGCCCGCCGCGCGACCAGCGCCTTCAAGGGCCTGGTGGAGAGCGCCCCGGAGATGCCTGGGGGCTGGGAGATGCTCAAGTCCATGGGCCGGGACCTGGTCGGGGGCATGGCTCTGAACAGCATGCACCTGGCCGGCGGCATCATGAAGGGCCTGGGGACGACCGTGGGGATCGTCCGCATGCTCAACCCGCAGGATCCGTACAACATGACGCATCCGAACCAGTACCTGATGAACCTCAACGGCTTCACCACGGGCCTGGCCTCCACGGTGGCCCACCCTGAACGCCTGGCAGGCGTCGTCTCGAACCAGAACTGGCGCGACCCCGCAGAAGCGTTCGGAAAGATCGCCGTCGACCTGGTGGGCGGCAAAGGATCAGGCGGCGCCATCAAGGGTGGATTGAAGGGTGGGCTGAAGGCAGGCGCCAAGGAGGCCGCCGAGCAGGGGGCCAAGCAGGGCGCGCGCAAGTCGGTGAGCGAGCGCCTCAACGACCTGGCGCGCGACCTGAACTGCAAGGTGCTGCGCAATGAGCCGGTCGATATGGCCACCGGTCGCATGGTCCTCCCCGCCACGGACGTGTCCCTGCCGGGAACGATGCCGCTGGAGTTCACCCGCACCTTCGAGTCGGCCTACCGCAACGGCGGCTGGTTCGGCCCCGCCTGGGCCTCCACCATCGACGAACGCCTCGAGATCGACGCCGAAGGCGTCATTCACGTTGCCACTGACGGAAGCGTGCGCGCCTACCCCCACCCCGCCCCGGGTCTGCCCGTCGTCCCAGTCAAGGGCGTGCCGTGGCGGCTCGACCGCGAACCGGACGGTTCTTACCGCCTGTACGACCCGCTCACCAGGGTCACCCGCACCTTCGAACCCCCCGCGGGCGCGGCCCCGGGCGACGACGGCCTCGCCAAGCTCGCCTCCATAGCCGACGCACAGGGGAACTGGATCTCGGTCGAATGGGACCTCGGCCAGCCGCACTCCCTGACCCACTCCGGCGGCTACGAGCTCCAGTTCACCTGCGCCGGCGGCCGCATCACCCACCTCGCCCTCGCCACGCTGGAAGGCCCGGTCAAGCTCCGCACCTACGGCTACGACGACCGCGGATTCCTCACCTCGGTCGCCGACTCCGAGGACCGCGCCACCTTCTATCAGGTGGACGAGCGGGGCCGCATCGTCACGTGGACCGACACCAACGACCGCTCGTTCTCCTACACCTACGACGACGAAGACCGTTGCATCCACCACGCAGGCGAAGCCGGACACCTCGCGGCCCGCTTCGAATACGGCCTGGACAGCCCCCAACCCGGCTGCACGACGACCCGCGTCACCGACTCCCTCGGGCACGCGTCCCTGTTCACCGTCGACGCCCAGCTCCGTGTCATCGCCGAAACCGACCGCGCCGGTCGTACCACCCGCACCACCCACGACGACCACCACCGGCCCCTGACGGTCACCGACCCTCTCGGTGCCACCACGACGTACACCTACGACGAACTGGGCCGCCCGCTGAGCGTGGAGCGGCCCGACGGCACCACTGCCTCAGTCGATTACGACGACGCAGGGAACCCCACCGAGCTGCGCGACCCCGACGGCGCGGTCACCCGCCGCGCCTACGACGAGGCCGGCCGACTCCTCTGGACTACTCGCCCGGACGGCGCTACGACGGCGCTGGCCTACGACACAGCCGGTCGTGTCGCCCAAGTCACCGACCCGCTGGGACAGGTCACATGTGTGGAGAGCAACGCGGCTGGTCTGCCTCTCTCGGTCACCGATCCGCTCGGTAACACGACCGCATATCGGCGGGATGCCTTCGGCCGTCCGACTGTGATGACGGACCCACTGGGCAATGCCACGGTCATGAGCTGGGCCCCCGAGGGCAAGCTCGCCCGTCGTACCGACGCAGACGGCGCGGTGCAGTCGTGGGAGTGGGACGGCGAAGGAAACCTCCTGTGTCACACCGACCCCATGGGCGGCGTCACCGAGTACACCTACACCCACTTCGACGTGCTCGAGACCCGCACCGACGCCGACGGTGCACGCCACCGGTTCGCTTACGACACCGAGCTGCGCCTGCGGCAAGTCACCAACCCGCAGGGCCTCACCTGGGAGTATGAGTACGACTGCACGGGCCTCGTGATCGGAGAGACCGACTTCGACGGCCGCCGCCTGTCCTACTCGCATGACGAGGTCGGTCGGCTTCGTATGCGGTCCAACGTGCTTGGCCAGTCAGTCACCTACCAGCGTGACCAGCTCGGTCGCATCACCAGCAAGAACACCGACGGGGACGAGACCCGCTATGTCTACGACCCTGCGGGCCGCCTGACCGTGGCTGAGGCTCGGGGGTCCGAGTTGGTCATGCAGCGCGACCGCATGGGCCGATTGCGGACGGAGATGCTCGAAGGACGCATCCTTACCTTCGACCGCGACGCACTCGGCCGACCGGTTCGCCGGACCACTCCGTCCGGAGCGGTCACCTGTTACGTGTATGACGCAGCGGGCCACCGCATCAGCGTCGACATCGAAGGCCACACCCTTGGTTCCACCTTTGACACCGCCGGTCGCGAAACCGAGCGACGTGTCGACGCGGCTCTTACCTGGGCCAACGATTGGGACCCCGTCGGTCGCCTCCTCACTCAGACGATCACCGCTGACAGCATCACGAGCGACCCGTGCGCCGGTAAGCAGGAGGGCGGTGCCCTGGTGCGGGACCAGGCATACGAGTACCGGTCCGATGGCTACTTGACCGCCCTCACCGACCGCCTCAACGGTTCCCGTCGCTTCCGCCTCGACCGCGCCGGCCGCGTCACCCAGGTCACCGGCCAAGGCTGGACCGAAACTTATGCCTACGACACCGGGGGCAACCTGACCCAAGCCGCCTGGCCCGCAACTCACGGCGAATCCGCCCTCGGCGCGCGGGAGTTTTCCGGGACCCGGGTCACGAAGGCCGGGCGCTGGACGTACGTCCACGACGAAGCCGGGCGCGTCATCGAACGTCGCAAGACCCGCCTCTCCCGCAAGCCCGATGTCTGGCGCTACACCTGGGACGCCGAGGACCGCCTCACCACCTGCACCACTCCGGACGGCACCACCTGGCGGTACCGCTACGATCCGCTCGGTCGCCGTGGGGCAAAACAGCAACTCGACGCCGACGGCAACGTGGCTGAGGAGACTGTATTCGCCTGGGACGGCACGCAGGTGATCGAGCAATCCACCACGACGGGTGCCGGCTCCCGGCCGGTCGCGATGACCTGGGAGTACGACGGCCTTTCTCCTGTCGTCCAGGCCGAGCGAGCCCTTGACCCCGACACCCAGAAAGTGGTTGACGCCCGCTTCTTCGCCATCATCACCGACCTCGTCGGCACCCCTACCGATCTCGTGACCGCCGAAGGGGACCTCGCCTGGCGCACTCGGAGCACGCTTTGGGGCATCACTGCCGTCGCCCGGGACAGCACTGCCCACACCCCGCTTCGGCACCCAGGCCAGTACGCGGATCCGGAGACAGGCTTCAACTACAACCTCTTTCGGCATTACGACCCGGCGACAGCGAGGTATGGGAGCCCTGACCCTTTGGGCCTTGTTGCCGGACCGAACCACAGGGCCTGGGTACGCAACCCATGGAAGCAAGTAGACCCGCTGGGCCTGAAATGCGAGGACATCCTTCCTGAGGCCGAGAATATTGCTCAGCACGCCAATGAACGCTTCAGTCAGGGTGCTCTCGACCATCACGTAAAGAACGTACCCCAAGATAAGTTGGCCGAGTACGTAAACAACGTGCTGAATAATGAGATCGACGGCATCATTCCCAAGTATGGTCTGGATAGAGGGCGCAGTGCGTACTGGGATCCCGAAACAGGGGCGGTAGTGATTGAGGACCCCGGTAGCCCGCACGGTGGCACGGTCTTCACGCCGCAGGAAGGTAGATCCTACTTTGATAACGAAGTGGAGTAGCGCCAAATGATCAAAGTGCAGACCGCTGAGGGTGACGTGGAACTCGATGACGAGGACCGGTTCCTTTTCCGGGCCCTGGTTCGCGAGATTAGGCAGGCTTCCTATCTCTTTGATGATGATCCGGACTGGGCCAATTTTCTCAAACTGCGGTCGAAAGTATCTGTCGAGCGCAAAGCCCCCAGCGACGTGCGGGTCGAGGTCCAGGTCGATCAGATGGATTGGCTCGGGAGGCTGGCATATCGGACCTGTGAGCACCTGGGTCCTGACGAGTTCAGTACTCGGGTGGGAAGGACTCTACTGGAGGCGCAGGACTTGCTGTTCCGGCTAACTCGGACATAATGCAGCGGGCGGGCGCACAGGTCAGGGCTGGGTCGACCGCGCCCCGCCGAGGCGGAGGATCCGTTGAGGAACGGCGTGGAGCGGTGATAATTTTGGAACTGATTCGCTTTGACGGACACCTTCTCTGTGGTGGTCAGGCTACGAGTGCTGTCTCCTTGGCGAGGTTCCGGTAGTTGAGGCTGCTGGGCAGTTGGTGCAAGTTGTACCAACTCTCGATCCATTCGAGGATGGCGATGTGTGCTGCGGTCCGGCTGGGCCAGTGCTGTCTGTCGATGAATTCGTTCTTCAGCGTCGAGAAGAAGACTCGGCCAGTGCGTTGATTCAGCACTGAGTAGGGCTAAGCACGGAGCAACGTAAACGGGCCCATGGCGGGAAGCGTGGAGTGGGCGTGAGAGGTTCGCAATGAACAGAAGAGGCGCGATGGACAGCAGGATCTGGCGGGTGGGAGCGGTCACTGGAGCGTGTCTGGCCCTGACCGCGGGTGGATACGCCGTCGGCGAGTACCGTGGATCGCACGCGTCGTTCGAAGGGTCTGCCGGAGGCGCGTGCACTCGCTTGACGGATGACCGCAACCTCGACGAGATGAATGTCATCGCTCCTACCGGGCAGATTTTCTCGGTCCATGAATCCGTCCTGAGCAGCCGCGGCCGCTACAGCGGCTACTGCGCGGTGAGCGCTGGGGGAGACCAGGTGCTCTCGATCGTGGTCGAGTTCATGGCGCTGGGGAGCTTCGATGCCTGGAAGAAGAAGATGGGTGACGATTGGGTCCCACCGCAGGGACGCAGTCGGCTGAATGCGGCGGGCGGCGGATGGACGGGCCCCTCGGACGCGGCTGTGTTCGTCCCGTGCACCTTGGCCAACCCGAGCAGCATGGCAAGGGACGGCGGGATCTCCGTTACCGTCAGGACGAACGACGACGACAACTACCAGGAGCAGGTGACCACGATAGTCGAGCGCGCGGCCAAGGTGGCGGCTTCGTCGAGTGGGCCTTGCGTTACATCGACTGACTGAACCTTGCGGAGAGCGTCGGCACCGATACTCAGACGCTCCGGGCGCACGGCGAAGGAAGAGCCGGAGGGGCGGCCCCAGGTGTCGGGGCCGCCCCTCCGCGCATGAGCCGCCGTCCTCAGGACTGGGGGCGGCTGCCGTGGTTGGCGCCGTTCTTGCGGCGGGCCTTCTTCTTGCGGCGACGCTTCGAGGACATCGCGACCTCCTGTTCCACTGGACTGATCGGTGCTGGATCAGGGGTATCACGTGGCGGCGTGCCCGCGCGAAACCCGGGGCCCCACCGGAGGGCTACTCGCGTTCCAGGGCGGCTTCCTCGAGGTCGAGTTCGCGCATGACGCGGCGCATGACCTCCTCGTCGATGCGGCGCTCGTTCCGGAGGCGGACGAAGACCTCGCGTTCGGCGGCGAGCATCTCGCGGCGCAGGCGGCGGTGGACGACGCTGGGGCGCTCGACCCCTTCAGGGTCGGGGCGGCCGAGGCGTTCCCAGGCGGCGTTGCTGCGGGCCTCGGCCTGGCGGCGCAGGCTGTCCAGGACGGGCTGGTGGGCGGGGGTGTCGTCGGCGAGGGCGTCGAGGCGTGCGAGCGCGGCGCGGGCCGCGTTGTGCTGGGCCTCCGCCTCGTGCAGCCGGTCCACGTAGTCCTCACCGCCCTGGGCCCCCAGGCGCCGGATGAGGGCGGGCAGTGTCGTGCCGTGCAGCAGCAGGGTGGCGACGGTGACGAAGAAGGCGAGGAAGACGATCTCCTCGCGGGCCGGGAAGGGCGCACCGGAGTCGACGGTCCGTGGGATCGCGAACGCGGCGGCCAGCGACACCACGCCCCGCATCCCGGCCCAGGAGAGCACGGTCGGGTACTGCCACGGGGGCGCCGGGTCGCGGGCGCGGAGCCGCGCGGAGAGCCGACGGGGCAGGTAGGTGGCGGGGAAGACCCAGGCGAAGCGGGTCAGCACGATGACGACGGTGAGCAGCGCACCGGCCGCGAGGAGGTGTGGGAGGCCGGTGTCGAGGTCCTCGACGATGCCGCGGAGCTGGAGGCCGATCAGTGCGAAGACGAACGCCTCCAGGACGGTGTCCGCGGCCTTCCACACGGCCGCGTCCTGGAGCCGGGAGGCGGCCGCGACCTCCGGTGCGCGGTGGCCCAGGTAGAGCCCGGCGACGACGACGGCGAGCACGCCCGAGGCGTGCACCTCCTCCGCGACGAGGTAGGACCCGAAGGGCACCAGCAGGCCGAGCGCGCCGGCCAGGTCGCCGGGCAGGACCCGGCGGACGCGGTGCACCGTCCAGCCGACGGCCCAGCCGATCGCCGCCCCGCCCAGCGCAGCCAGCGCGAAAACGCCGAGGCCGGACAGCAGCGTGTACCCGGCGCCGACGACCGAGGCGACCGCGACCCGGAACGCGGTGAGCGCGGTGGCGTCGTTGACCAGGCTCTCGCCGCTCAGCACGGTCATCACGCGGCGCGGCAGCCCCAGCCGGCGGCCGATCGCCGTGGCGGCCACCGCGTCCGGCGGGGACAGGACGGCGCCGAGGACGAGCGCGGGACCGAGCGGCATCCCCGGCACGATCCACCACGCCGCCAGGCCGATCATCAGCGTGGTGAACAGCACCAGGCCCACCGCCAGCAGGCCGATGGGCCGCAGGTTGTCGCGGAAGCGCAGGTAGGAGCTGTCCAGCGCGGCCGAGTACAGCAGCGGTGGGAGGACGAGCAGGAGGACCAGCTCCGGTTCGATCCGGTAGTCCGGGATGCCGGGCAGGAACGAGAGCGCGAGCCCGACGGCGACGAGCAGCAGCGGAGCGGCCACGCCGAGGCGGCGGGCCAGCGCGGAGACGGCGAGCGCTCCGGTCAGCAGCGCGATCAGCGCGGGGCCTTCCACGTCACGATCCTCCCGACGGCGCGTTCGTCGTACCGTTACAGCATGGCCGCCTGTCACGATCTCGCCGACGCGCCGGAGGACACCGCCCCGGCGCCGCCCACCGACGGCTGTGCGGACTGCCTCGCCGAGGGCCGCCGCGACTGGGTGCACCTCCGGCTCTGCCTCGCCTGCGGGCACATCGGCTGCTGCGACAGCTCGCCGGGCCGGCACGCCACGGCGCACTACGGCGCGGCCGGACATCCCGTCGTACGGTCGTACGAGCCGGGTGAGGCCTGGCGCTGGTGCTTCACCCACGCGGCGATGGGATGAGCCCGGCAGCGGGGGAGCGCCCGGCGCGGGCGCGCGACCTCGGCCTGCTGGCGGACGCCGGCACACCGGGGCCGCTCGGCGCGATCACCGACGTGCCCGGCGTGGCCGTCGGGCACCGCACGCTGCGCGAGCCGCCGGACGTGCACACAGGAGTGACCGCGCTCGTGCCCGCCGGGATCGGTCCGGTCCCCGGCGGCCGGCGCCCGGCCGGGCTGTTCGCGGGAAACGGCTACGGGAAGCTGATCGGTGCCACGCAGGTCGCGGAGCTGGGCGAGATCGAGTCGCCCGTCGTCCTCACCTCCACGCTGTCCGCGTTCCGTGCGGCGGACGCCGTGGTCGGCTGGATGTTGGACCGGCCCGACTGCGCCGACGTGCTGTCGTTCAACCCGTTCGTCGGGGAGTGCAACGACGGCCACCTCTCCGACATCCGGCGCCGTCCCGTGCACGAGGAGCACGTGCGGGACGCGCTGGCCGCGGCTCGCGGCGGTCCGGTCGAGGAGGGGTGTGTCGGCGCCGGGACGGGCACCTGTGCGCTCGGCTTCAAGGCCGGTGTCGGCACCGCCTCCCGCCTCACGCGGGTCGACGGCGAGCAGGTCACGTTGGGCGTGCTCGTCCAGGCGAACTTCGGCGGCACGCTGCGCGTCGGCGGTGTGCCGGTCCGGCCGGAGGCGGAGCCGCCGCCGGACGACGGCTCCTGCATGATCGTCGTGGCCACGGACGCCCCGCTCGACGCCCGGCAGCTCACCCGGCTGGCGCGCCGCGCGGTGTTCGGACTCGCCCGCGTCGGGGCGTCCTACGGTCACGGCAGCGGCGACTACGCGCTCGCGTTCACGGTCCGCGAGAGCCCCCGGCCGGTCCCGGACCGGCACCTCGACCCGTTGTTCGTCGCCGCGCTGGAGGCTGTCGAGGAGTCGGTGCTCAACGCCCTGTGCGCGGCCGTCACCACGACGGGACGTCTCGGCCGGGTCGCCCGGGCCGTCCCTCACGCCCGCCTGCGGGCGGCCGTGGGCGGGCCCTGAGCACTCCCCGGACGCGTCCGGGCGCGGGGGCGGCACGCGAGGTGCGGGACGGGCCGTTCGCCTCGGCGGCACGCTCTGGGCCCCGGCCTGCGCACCGGCCGCCCGGCCCTTCCCGGAAATCGCGGGTGCACCCGGCGGAGGGCGGGGTACTCGGCGGCGCGCCAGGGTCCGGGGCGGACGTCCCGGAGGGGAACAGGCCGGCTGAGCGAGGGCGGTCTCACCGGGAGACGCACCACGGCAGCGGGCCGTAGCCGACAGCCACCGCAGGAGGTGTGCCGTGAAAGCAGTCGTCTACAAGGAGCCGTTCGACGTCGCCGTGGAGGAGGTGCCGGACGCGAGGATCGAGCAGCCGACCGACGTGCTCGTCAAGGTCACCACGTCCTGCATCTGCGGCTCCGACCTGCACATGTACGAGGGGCGCACAGGCGCCGAGCCGGGCATCGTGTTCGGCCACGAGAACATGGGCGTCGTCGAGGAGGTCGGCTCCGGCGTCGCCACCGTCCGCAAGGGGGATCGCGTGGTGATGCCCTTCAACGTCGCCTGTGGCTTCTGCAAGAACTGCCTGGCGGGCCGGACGGGCTTCTGCCTCACCGTGAACGAGGGGTTCGCCGGCGGGGCGTACGGCTATGTCTCGATGGGGCCCTACCGGGGAGGGCAGGCGGAGTACCTGCGCGTGCCGTTCGCGGACTTCAACTGCCTCCAGTTGCCTCGTGGCGAGGAACACGAGAACGACTTCGCACTGCTCGCCGACATCTTCCCCACCGGCTACCACGCCACCGAACTGGCGCAGGTGTCGCCGGGCGAGACCGTGTGCGTCTTCGGTGCCGGGCCCGTGGGCCTGATGGCCGCCTATTCGGCGATGCTCCGTGGTGCTTCCCGCGTGTTCGTCGTCGACAGGCAGCCCGACCGGTTGCGGCTGGCCGAGCGCATCGGTGCCACACCGATCGACTACAGCAGGACGGACGCGGCCGGGCAGATCAAGGAACACACCGATGGCGAGGGCACCGACAAGGGCATCGACGCCGTCGGCTACCAGGCCACCGTGCCCAGTGGCGAGGAGCAGCCCGCCATGGTGCTCAACACCCTGGTGGAGTCCGTGCGGCCGACGGGCATGCTGGGAGTGGTCGGGCTGTACGTCCCCGCCGATCCCGGCGGCCCCACCGAGGCGGCGCAGCACGGCCAACTGCTGTTCGACGTAGGCCGGTTCTTCGAGAAGGGCCTGCGGATGGGTACCGGTCAGGCCAACGTCAAGGCCTACAACCGGCAGCTCCGCGACATGATCATCAGCGGCCGGGCGGAGCCGGGGTTCGTCGTCTCCCACCGCGTGCCCCTGGCGGAGGCTCCCGACGCGTACCGGCACTTCGACCACCGTGACGACGGGTGGACCAAGGTGCTGCTCGCGCCGGGCACCAACGGTGCGAAGGCGGCCTGACCGCCCACGGCCCGGGGCGGCGACGGTCCTCGTCCACCGCTCCGGGCCCCGGCGACCGTACGGGTGATCACCCGTACGGTCGCGCGGCCGGGGCACCGGCTCTAGAGTTGAGTGGCGCATAGCACACAATTCGGGCGCCGCTCGGTCGCGCCGCGCCTCGCTCGTCCCCCAGGGAGGGCACATGAACCACATCTCGGTGAAGGTGGACGGCACCACGTACGAGGACGAGGTCGAGCCGCGGCTGCTGCTCGTGCACTACCTGCGCGACCGCCTCGGCCTGACCGGCACCCCCATCGGCTGCGACACCGGCAACTGCGGGGCCTGCACCGTCGACGTCGACGGCGAGAGCGTCAAGAGCTGCTCGGTGCTCGCCGTGCAGACCGACGGGTCCACCGTGACGACCATCCAGGGCCTGGCGTCCGACGGCGAACAGCACCCGCTCCAGGAGGCGTTCCACCAGCAGCACGCCCTCCAGTGCGGATACTGCACCCCCGGCATGATCATGGCCGCACGCGACCTGCTCGCGGAGAACCCCGATCCCTCGCCCGACGACGTCCGGCAGGCCCTCGAGGGCAACCTGTGCCGCTGCACGGGCTACCAGAACATCGTCCGCGCCGTGCTCGCCGCAGCCGGCGAGCTGCGCCGCCGCAAGGCGCCGCCCGCGCCCGAGGACGGGGCCTCGCGCGACGTCGCGCCGGCCGGCACCGCTGCGACCGCCGCGCAGAGCGACACACGCGGAAAGAAGGCGTCGGTATGACCACGCAGGAACGCCCCGCCGAGGCGCCGGAACGCGAGGTCGGCCGAGCGCGGGTACGTCGCGAGGACGCCCGCCTGGTCACCGGCCGGACCACGTGGACCGACAACATCGCCCTCCCCGGCATGCTCCACATGACGCTGCTGCGCAGCCCCATGGCGCACGCCCGCATCGACCGCATCGACGTCGCCCCCGCCCGGGACATGCCCGGAGTGGTGGCCGCGTTCAGCGGCCGGGACCTCGCCGCCGAACTGGGTTCGCTGCCCTGCGCCTGGCCGGTCACCGAGGACATCGTGCTGCCCGACCACCCGCCGCTCGCCGTGGACGAGGTGCGGCACGTCGGCGACCCGGTCGCCGTCGTCATCGCGCGCGACCGCTACGAGGCGGCCGACGCGCTGGAGGCCGTCGAGGTCGACTACACCCCGCTGCCGCCCGTCCTGGACATGGAGGCGGCGCTCGCCGAAGGTTCCCCGCTGGTCCACACCGAAAAGGGCACCAACCGCTGCTTCGACTGGCCGCTGGCCGCCGGCGACTACGACGACGCCCGCAACCGTGCCGACGTCGTCGTCCGGCGCCGCTTCCGGCAGCAGCGGCTCATCCCGAACGCCATGGAGCCGCGGGCCGTGGTCGTCACGCCCCCGACCGCCTCGGAGGAGTACACCGTCCACTCCGCGACCCAGGTGCCGCACATCCTGCGCGTCATGCTGGCCATGGTCACCGGAATCCCCGAGCAGAAGCTGCGCGTCGTCGCGCCCGACGTCGGCGGCGGGTTCGGCTCCAAGCTCCAGGTGTACGGGGAGGAGGCGCTGGCACTGGTCGTCGCGCGGCGCCTGGGCCGCCCCGTGAAGTGGACCGAGTCCCGCTCCGAGGGCTACCAGGCCACCCACCACGGCCGCGACCAGATCCAGGACGTCGAGATCGCGGCGACCTCCGAGGGCAAACTGCTCGGCCTCAAGGTCGACCTGCTCGCCGACATGGGCGCCTACCTGATGCTCGTCACCCCCGGCATCCCCATCCTCGGCGCGTTCATGTACCCCGCCATCTACAAGATGGACAGCTACGCGTTCCACTGCACCGGCGTCTTCACCACCAAGACCCCCACCGACGCCTACCGCGGCGCCGGCCGCCCCGAGGCGACGTACGCCATCGAACGGATCATGGACGAACTCGCCGCCGAACTCGGCCTCGACCCCGTCGAACTGCGCCGCCGCAACTGGATCGGCCGCGAGGAGTTCCCCTACACCACCATCGCCGGGCTCACCTACGACAGCGGCGACTACGAGGCCGCCACCGACAAGGCCCTCGGCCTCTTCGACTACCGCCGCCTGCGCGACGAGCAGCGCGAACGCCACGACCGCGACGACCCGGTGCGCCTGGGCATCGGCGTCTCCACCTACACCGAGATGTGCGGACTCGCGCCCAGCCGGGTGCTGCGCGACCTGCGGTACGCGGCCGGCGGCTGGGAGGCGGCGAGCATCCGCATGCTGCCCACCGGCAAGGTCGAGGTCGTCACCGGCACCAGCCCGCACGGGCAGGGCCACGTCACCTCCTGGAGCCAGATCGCCGCCGACGTGCTCGGCGTGCCCTTCGAGGACGTCGAGGTCGCGCACGGCGACACCCGCATCGCCCCCCAGGGCATGGACACCTACGGCTCCCGCTCCCTGGTCGTCGGCGGCGTCGCCGTGCACCACGCCGCGCGGAAGGTCGTCGAGAAGGCCCGGCGGGTCGCCGCCCACCTCCTGGAGGCCAACGAGGACGACCTGGAGTTCTCCGGCGGCGCCTTCGCCGTACGGGGCTCCCCGGAGGCGCGGAAGACGATCCAGGAGGTCGCCTTCGAGGCGTTCTCCTCCCACGACCTCCCCGACGGCATGGAACCCACCATCAACGCCGAACACGTCCTCGACCCCGACAACTTCTCCTACCCGCACGGCACCCACCTGTGCGCCGCCGAGGTCGACAGCGAGACCGGACGCGTCCGCATCCGCTCCTACGTATGCGTCGACGACGTCGGCAAGGTGATCAACCCGATGATCGTCGAAGGGCAGGTGCACGGCGGACTCGCCCAGGGCATCGCCCAGGCGCTGTACGAGGAGGCCGTCTACGACACCGACGGCAACCTCGTCTCCGGCACCCTCGCCGACTACCTGGTGCCCTCCCCACCGGACCTCCCGGACTTCGTCACCGACCGCACCGAGACCCCGGCGACCTCCAACCCGCTGGGAGTCAAGGGCGTCGGCGAGGCGGGCACCATCGCCTCCACCCCCGCCGTCGTCAACGCCGTCGTGGACGCGCTGCGCCCGCTCGGCGTGACCGGCATCGACATGCCCTGCACGCCGGAACGCGTCTGGCGGGCCGTCCAGGAAGCCCGCCGCGGCCCCCCGGAGGCGTCCGGCACCGAGGGAGGAACGGCATGATCCCCGCCGCGTTCGACTACGCACGGCCCGAAACCCTCGACGAGGCCGTCACCACCCTGGCCGAGGGCGGCGAGGACGCCAAGGCCCTCGCGGGCGGCCAGAGCCTGCTGCCGATGCTCCGGCTGCGCCTCGCCTTCCCGGAACTCATGGTCGACCTGTGCCGGGTCCCCGGCCTGCGGGGCGTCCGCGACGAAGGCGACCACCTCGCCATCGGCGCCATGACCACCCATCACGACGTGCTGACCGACCCGCTGGTACGGCGGCACGCCGCGCTGCTCGCGAAGGCCACGGCCACCGTCGCCGACCCGGCGGTGCGGCACCGCGGCACCCTCGGCGGCTCCCTCGCGCACGCCGACCCGGCCGGCGACCTGCCCTCGGTGGCTCTCGCCATGGACGCCGAACTCGTCGCCGCCGGCCCGCGCGGCCGCCGTACCCTCCCCGCCCGCGACTTCTTCGACGACTACCTCCAGACCGCGCTCGCACCCGACGAACTCCTCGTCGAGATCCGGGTGCCCAAGGCGGACGGCTGGGGCTTCCACTACGAGAAGTTCCACCTATCCGCCCAGGCCTGGGCCGTCGTCGGGGTCGCCGCGCTGGTCCGCCGCGACGACGGGCACATCGCCGAGGCCCGGGTCGGGCTGACCAACATGGGCCCCACCCCGCTGCGCGCCGCCGCCGCGGAGGCCGCCCTGACCGGCGCCGACGCCACACCGGACGCCGTCGCCCGCGCCGCGGACCTGGCCGCGGAGGGCACCAGCCCCGCCGCCGACCTGGGCGCCACCCCCGAGTACCGCGCCCACCTGGCCCGCGTCCTCACCCGCCGTGCGGTGCTCGCGGCAGCGGGAGTGGAATGACGCGGCCCCCCGAGGACGGCCCCCCGGCGGTGCGGGAACCGGCCCATCCGCCGGACGGCCCAGCGCCCGGCCCCGCCCCGGCACCGTCGATCCCCGGCGGGCCGGACGGCGTGCGGGCGCGGCTGGAGGAGACCGGGTACCTCGTCGACGAGGGGCTCGCCATCGCCTGCCACCTCGCGCTCACCCTGCACCGTCCGCTGTTCTGCGAGGGCGACGCCGGGGTCGGCAAGACGGCCCTCGCCACCGCCCTCGCCCGCGCCCTGGACGCCGAACTGATCCGCCTCCAGTGCTACGAGGGCATCGACGTCTCCCAGGCCCTCTACGACTGGGACTTCCCCCGCCAGCTCCTCCACCTGCGCGCCGCCGAAGCCGTCGGCGCCACCGACGCCGACCGGCTGGAGAACGAGCTGTACGCCCGCCGGTTCCTCATCGCGCGCCCCCTGCTGCGGGCCCTGGAGACCCGGCCCGCCGTGCTGCTCGTCGACGAAGTCGACCGTGCCGACGACGAGTTCGAGGCTTTCCTGCTGGAACTCCTCTCCGACTACGCCGTCACCGTCCCCGAACTCGGCACGCTGCGCGCAGAGACCCCGCCCGTCGTCGTCCTCACCTCCAACCGCACCCGCGAGGTGCACGACGCGCTCAAACGCCGCTGCCTGTACCACTGGTTCGACCACCCCGGCTTCCACCGCGAGCTGGCCATCGTCCGCAGCCGCCTGCCGCGCGTCACCGCACGCCTCGCCGCCCAGGTGACCGCCGCCGTGCAGGCCCTGCGCCGGGAGGACCTGCTCAAGCCGCCCGGCGTCGCCGAGACCATCGACTGGGCCGAAGCCCTCGACGCCCTCGGCGCCGACGAACTCGACGCCGAACTCGCCGTCACCACCCTCGGGTCGGTCCTCAAATACCGCGAGGACGTCGACCGGGCGCGTACCCTCGACCTCACCGCCGTTCTCGCCGCCCCCGGGGGAGCGTGACCGCCGTGCACCGCGAACCGGCAGCCCTCACCGCCGACGCCCCGGCCGTGCTGGTCGGCTTCGCCCGCGCCCTGCGCGCGGCGGGCGTGGACGCCGGACCCGACCGCGTGCAGACCTTCCTCACCGCCGCGGACCGCCTCCGGCCGGAGCACCGCGCCGACGTCTACTGGTCCGGACGCCTCACCCTGTGCGGAGAGCAGGACGACCTCGAACGCTACGACCGGGTCTTCGCCGCCTACTTCGCCCCGCGCGGCGACCGGCCCGGCCCCGTCCGCCGCACGCCGCCGCCCACCCGCCTGCGCGTCGCGGACGACTCCGGCCCCGGACCCCGCGCCGACGGCGGGACCGACGACGCGCCCGGCCCGCCCGCAGCGGCCCTGGCCAGCACCGCCGAAATCCTCCGCCACCGCGACGTCGCCGCCCTCGACCCCGCCGAACGCGCCGCCCTGCGCCGCCTGCTCGCCGCGTTCGCCCTCCCCGGCGCCCAGCGCCGCACGCCCCGCCGCCGCCCGGCCGCGCGCGGCGACGTCGACCCGGGGCGCACCGTCCGCGAGCTGCTGCGCGCCGGCGGGGAACCCGCCCGGCTGCGGCACCGGGCACGAACCCGCACGCCGCGCCGCGTCGTCCTCCTCGTCGACGTCAGCGGCTCTATGACGCCCTACGCCGACGCGTTGCTGCGCTTCGCGCACGCCGCCGCCCACGGCGGGCGGCGTGGCCCCCGGGGCGCCGCCCGGGGCCGGGCCCGCGCCGAGGTCTTCACCCTCGGCACCCGCCTCACCCGGGTGACCCGCGAGATGAGCCACCGCGACCCGGACACCGCGCTCGCGGCCGTGGGAGTGGCCGTGCCCGACTGGAGCGGCGGGACCCGGCTCGGCCGGATGCTCCGCGGCTTCCTCGACCGCTGGGGTCAGCGCGGCACGGCACGCGGCGCCGTCGTCGTGCTGCTCTCCGACGGCTGGGAACGTGACGACCCCGCGCTGCTCGCCGCACAGATGCGCCGCCTGCACCGGCTCGCGCACCGGGTGGTGTGGGCCAACCCCCGCAAGGCCAGGCCCGGTTACGCACCCCTGGCCGCCGGGATGGCCGCCGCCCTGCCCCACGTCGACGCCTTCGTCGAAGGGCACAGCCTGGCCGCTCTGGAACACCTCGCGGCCGTCGTGAGGGGAGCCGTCGATGCGTGAGATCCTTCCCGCCCTCCACCGCTGGTACGCCGCCGGCGAGGTGTTCGGGCTGGCCACCGTCGTGGACGTCAGCCGCAGCGCACCTCGCGGGCCCGGAGCCGCCATGGCCGTGGGCCCCGACGACGAGGTGGTCGGCTCCGTCTCCGGCGGCTGCGTCGAGGGCGCCGTCTTCGAACTCGCCAAGGACGTCGTCGAGACCGGCGAGGCCCGCCTGGAGACCTTCGGCTACAGCGACGACGACGCGTTCGCCGTCGGCCTCACCTGCGGCGGTGAGATCACGCTGCTGGTGCGCCGCGTCTCCGCCGCCGACGACCCCGCGCTCGGTGACGTCGCCGCGTCCGTCGCCGCACACGAACCGGTCGCCGTCGCCACCACCCTGGACGGGCCCGCCCCGCGCGGCGCGGCCCTCGCGGTCTGGCCCGACCGGACCGCGGGGACGCTCGGGGCCGAAGGGCTCGACGCCGCCGTCACCGACGACGCCCGCGGCGAACTCGCCCAGGGCGCCACCGGCCGCCGCCACTACGGCACGGAAGGCGAGCGCCGCCGCGACGACGTCGCGGTCTTCCTGCACTCCTTCGCCCCGCCGCCGCGGATGCTGGTCTTCGGCGCCATCGACTTCGCCTCCGCCGTCGCCCGCATCGGCGTCTTCCTCGGCTACCGGGTCACCGTGTGCGACGCGCGACCGGTGTTCGCCACCCCCCGGCGCTTCCCCGAGGGCGTGGAAGTCGTCGTCGAGTGGCCGCACCGCTACCTGGAGCGGACCGAGACCGACGCCCGTACGGTCGTCTGCGTCCTCACGCACGACCCGAAGTTCGACGTGCCGCTGCTGGACGTCGCGCTGCGCGCGCCCGCCGCCTACATCGGCGCCATGGGCAGCCGCCGCACCCACGACGACCGGACCGCCCGGCTCCGTGACGCCGGGCTCGGGCCGGACGCACTGGGACGGCTGCGCTCGCCCATCGGCCTCGACCTGGGCGCCCGCACCCCCGAGGAGGTCGCCGTCTCGGTGGCGGCCGAGATCGTCGCCCTGCGCTGGGCCGGCAGCGGCGTGCCGTTGACCGAGACCGGCGGCGCCATCCACGAGACGAGGAGCTGAGGACACGATGGAACTGCGCCACGAGTTCACCGTTCCGGTGCCGGCCGACGAGGCGTGGCGCGTGCTGCTCGACATCGAGCGGGTCGCGCCCTGCATGCCCGGCGCCACGGTGAACAGCTTCGACGGCGAGACGATCGACGGCATGGTCAAGGTCAAGGTCGGCCCCATGTCGGTCACCTACCGGGGGACGGCCGCCTTCCGGGAACGCGACGAGGCCCGGCGCCGGATCGTGCTGGCCGCCGACGGCAAGGAGGCACGCGGGCAGGGCACCGTGCGCGCCACCGTGACCGGCTCCCTCCTCCAGGAGGGCGAGGGCGACGACGCCGTCACCACGGTGACCGTGACGACCGACCTGACGGTGACCGGGCGGCCCGCGCAGTTCGGGCGCGGCGTCATGGCCGAGGTCGGGGACCGGCTCATCGGGCGGTTCGCGGACTGCCTGGCCGCCGAGGTCGCCGGAACGCGGCCCTCCGAGGAGGAGACGGCGGCGCACGGCACGACCGTACCGGCCGCGGGGGAGCCGCACCCGAACGGCGGGGCTCCGGCCGCGGTCGCCGGGGCGCCGGGCGACGAGGAGCCGCTCGACCTGCTGCGCCTGGCGGGGATGCCCGTCGCCAAACGGGCCGCAGCGGCCCTCGCCGGCATGGCCGGGCTCGCCGCCCTGCTGTCCTGCCTGCGCCGGCGGCGCAAGCCGCACCGCCTGGCCCGCGCCCGCCGCTGAACGTCACCCCTGCCGGAGGGCCGCCCGCCGGACCGAGCACGGGGTGGACTTCGCGTACGGGCCGCCGCCGGACCGACCGGAGGCGCAGCGGCCCGGCTGCGCCTCAGCGGACGGTGAGGACCACCTTGCCCCGGGCGCGGCGTTCGTCCAGCTCCCGGAGGGCCTCGGCGGCGCCGTCCAGCGGGTACGTCGCACCGAGCAGCGGGTCGAGGCGGCCCGCCTCCAGATGCGGCATCAGGTCGTCCCACTGCTCGCGCAGGTACGCCGGGCGCGGCAGCCAGAAGGCGCCCCAACCGACCCCCACGACCTCGATGTTGTTCAGCAGCAGCCGGTTGACCTTCACCGTCGGGATCTCGCCGCCGGTGAAGCCGATGACCAGCATCCGCCCCTCGGGCGCCAGGCTGCGCAGCGAATCCGTGAACCGGTCGCCGCCCACCGGGTCGACCACCACGTCCACGCCACGGCCGTCCGTGAGCGCCGCCACCGCCGAACGGAACCCCTCGGCCGGCACCGTCTCGTGCGCCCCGGCCCGGCGGGAGGTCTCCGCCTTCGCGTCGGAGGACACCACCGCGATCACCCGTGCGCCCAGCGCCCGCGCCAACTGCACCGCGGCCGTGCCGACGCCGCCCGCCGCCCCCTGCACGAGCACCGTCTCGCCGGCCCGCAGCCGTCCGCGCCGCACCAGGCCGAAGTGCACGGTCAGGTAGTTCATCGGCAGCCCCGCCCCCGCCGCGTACGACATGCCGTCCGGCAGGGGGAAGACCATCGCCGGGTCCACGGCGGCCCGTTCGGCGAAGCCGCCGAAGGCGGGGAACGCCGCCACCCGGTCCCCGGGCGAGAAGCCGGACCCCTCGGGTGCGCTGCGCACCGTCCCGGCGATCTCCGACCCGGGCACGAACGGCAGGTCCGGCTTGATCTGGTACTGACCCCGGGTCAGCAGCACGTCGGGGAAGGTCACTCCGGCGGCGTGCACGTCGATGACGACCCGGCCCGCGCCTGCACCCGGGTCCTCGACGTCCGCGACGCCCACGTCGTCCGGGCCGGTCAGGGCGGTCACCTGCACTGCGCGCATCTGGGCGTTCCTCTCGTCACTCCGGTCGGCGGGCCGGTCCGGGGCCGGTCTTTCCCGGACCCTAGCCCGAGGTCCGTGGCCGCACCAACCATTCCTCGCCCTCTTGCCCGGCGCCGGGTCCGCCGGAAAATCCGTGGAACGGCCCCCGTCCCGGATGCGAAGGTGTCCGCACCGAGGGGTGTAGCTCAGCCAGGTCAGAGCAGCGGACTCCAAACCCGCGAGCCGCAGGTTCGAATCCTGCCGCCCCTGCTTCCGGCCCGCCTGCTTCCGGCCCGCCTGCTTCCGGTCCGCCCGCTTCCGGTCCGCCTGCTTCCGGTCCGCCGCTTCCGCGCCGTCCGTTGCGGCTCGCCCGTCAGGCGTCGGCGCCCACGTAGCTGCGCAGGTGACGGGCCGTGAGGGTGTCGCCGTGGGCGACCAGCTCCGCCGGGGTGCCGGTGAAGACGACCTCGCCGCCGTCGTGGCCGCCGCCCGGCCCCAGGTCGATGAGCCAGTCCGCGTGCGCCATCACCGCCTGGTGGTGTTCGATGACGACCACCGTGTTCCCCGCGTCGACCAGCCGGTCCAGCAACGCCAGCAGCTGGTCCACGTCGGCCAGGTGCAGCCCGGTCGTCGGCTCGTCCAGCACGTACGTCGCCGCCCTGGACGCCATGTGGATGGCGAGCTTGACCCGCTGCCGCTCGCCGCCGGACAGCGTCGTCAGCGGCTGGCCCAGGTGCAGGTAGCCCAGACCCACGTCCATCAGCCGGCCCAGGACGGTGTGCGCCTGCCCGGAGGGGAAGAAGTCGTGCGCCTCGGCGACCGACATGCCCAGCACCTCGCTGATGTTGCGGCCGCGCAGCGTGTAGCCCAGCACCTCCGGGGTGAAGCGCCTTCCCTCGCACTGCTCGCACACCGAGGCCACACCCGCCATCATCGCCAGGTCGGTGTAGACCAGCCCGATGCCGTTGCACTTCGGGCAGGCGCCCTCCGAATTGGCGCTGAACAGCGCGGGTTTGACGCCGTTCGCCTTCCCGAAGGCGGTGCGGATGTGGTTGAGCAGCCCGGTGTAGGTCGCCGGGTTGCTGCGCCGGGAGCCGCGGATCGCCGACTGGTCGGCCACGACCACGCCGTCCCGCCCGGGCAGCGAGCCGTGGATCAGCGAACTCTTGCCCGACCCGGCCACTCCGGTCACGACGGTCAGCACACCCAGCGGGACGTCCACGCTCACGTTCTTCAGGTTGTGCAGCGAGGCGCCCTCGATCGACAGCTGCCCGGTCGGCTTGCGCACCTCCTCACGCAGCCGCACCCGGTGTCCGAGGTGCTCGCCCGTCAGGGTGCCGGACCGGCGCAGCCCCGCCACTTCGCCCGTGTAGCAGATCCGGCCGCCCTCGCTGCCCGCGCCCGGGCCGAGATCGACGACGTGGTCCGCTATGGCGACGACCTCCGGCTTGTGCTCCACCACCAGCACGGTGTTTCCCTTGTCGCGCAGCCGCAGCAGCAGGCCGTTCATCCGCTGGATGTCGTGCGGGTGCAGGCCGATGGTCGGTTCGTCGAAGACGTAGGTGACGTCGGTGATGCTGGAGCCGAGGTGGCGCACCATCTTCACCCGCTGCGCCTCGCCGCCGGACAGGCTGGCCGAGGCCCGGTCCAGGCTGAGGTAGCCGAGGCCGATCTCCACCAGTGACTCCAGCAGGTGCCGCAGACTCGCCAGCATCGGCGCCACCGACGGCCCGTCGACGCCGCGCAGGAACGCGGTGAGGTCGCTGATCTGCATCGCCGAGCACGCCGCGATGTTCACCCCGCCGATCCGGGACGAGAGCGCGGCCGCGTTCAGCCGGGTACCGCCGCAGGCGCGGCAGGCCGTGAACTTCACGGCACGGTCGACGAAGGCGCGGAGGTGGGACTGCATCGAGTCCCGGTCCTTGCTGAGGTAGACCCGCTGCACCTTCGTCAGCAGGCCCTCGTAGGTGATGTTGTGAGACCCGATCTTCAGCTTGGTGGCCGGCTTGTGCAGGAAGTCCTCCCACTCGGTCTCGGTGAAGTCCTCGAGCCGGGTGTCCGGGTCGTACAGGCCGGACTCCGCCAGCACCTGCCAGTACCACGAGCCGACCGAGAAGCCGGGAGCCCTCACCGCGCCCTCGTTCAGCGACAGGCTCCGGTCCAGCAGCTCGTCCAGGTCGATGTCGGAGACCTCGCCGACGCCCTCGCAGTCCGGGCACATCCCGTCGGGGGTGTTGAAGCTGAAGGCGGTGGACGGGCCGACGTAGGGGGTGCCGAGGCGGCTGAAGACGATCCGCAGCATGGTGTACGCGTCGGTCGCGGTGCCCACCGTGGAGCGGGAGTTGGCACCCATCCGCTCCTGGTCCACCACGATCGCCGCGCTGAGGTTGTGCAGGCCGTCCACGTCCGGACGGCCCAGGCTGGGCATGAAGGACTGGATGAACGCGGTGTACGTCTCGTTGATCAGCCGCTGCGACTCGGCGGCGATGGTCCCGAACACCAGCGACGACTTCCCGGACCCGGAGACGCCGGTGAACACGGTGAGCCGGCGCTTGGGCAGGTCCAGCGACACGTCCCGCAGGTTGTTCTCCCGCGCTCCGCGTACCCGGATGAACCCGTGCCCGTCCGCGGGATGGACGGGGACCGACGCCCCGGACCGCGGGGCGGGCCCGGAGGCTTCGGGATCTTCGGACGGTACGGGCAGTCCGGGCTCGGCGGGTGCGGACGGCATGGGCGGATCCCCCTGACGGTGGCGGCTGAGCGGTGCTGCGGCGGACCGGCGCGGCGCGTCCCGGCCCGAACCCCGCAGCGTCGCCCAACCTACCGACCGCCACTGACAACCCCCCTGACGTGCGGTTTCACCGCCCGCGGGGCGCTCCATCCGCCGCCGCAGCCGTCCGGCCGGTGCGGACAGCCGTCGGCTCAGACCTTCTCGAGCGGCCGGTGCGGTGCGGCGGGGAGCTCGACGGCGATCGGGTCGCCGGGGCGCACCACGCCGCCGGCCCGGACCACGCCCATGATCCCGGACTTGCGCACCAGACCGCCGTCCTCGTCCCGGTGGACCATGCGCTTGAGCAGGCCGTCCTGGAAGCCGTCGATCTGGACGCACGGGTTGCGCAGCCCGGTCACCTCCACGACGGCGTCCGCGCCCAGTCGCAGCAGCGTGCCGGTCGGGAGGGCGAGCAGGTCGACGCCCGCCGTCGTGATGTTCTCCCCGAGATCGCCGGGGCGCACCGCGAAGCCCTCGGCGGCCACCTCGGCGAAGAGCTCCTCGTGGATGAGGTGGACCTGCCGCAGGTTCGGCTGCGTGGGGTCCTTCGCCACCCGGGAGCGGTGCTTCACGGTCTCCCCGGCGTGCACGTCGCCCTCCACGCCGAGCCCGGCCAGGAGTGTGACGCTCGCCCGGTTCGGTTTGGTGAACGCGTACTCCGGGTTGCTGCTGACCGCCCTGACCGTTCCGCCCGTCATCCGGACCCCCTCGCATCGCGGTGCCTCGAGGCACATGACCGCCTCCGATCCTAGTCCCGCGCGCCGGGGCGTCCCGGAGACGGCGCGCTCCGGGACGCACGCGGGAGAACAGAGCACCCCTGGCGCACGGTTAACGCGGTGTCATGGGATTGCTACAGTCGGATATCATGTCGCCTTGCGAACGGCCCGGGGGTGGGGAAGAGACGTGAGCATCGACAGGGAGATGCGGCGGCAGTGCGGCACGGTGCTCCGCCTGTCGGGAATCGACCGGCTGCCCGACCCCGTCACGCCGGCGGACCTGTTCGGCGCCCTGTGCGCCGGGATGACCGCCCAGCGCGGCCGGCCGGTGCAGTACCGGCTGGTGCCCTTCCCCGCCGGCACCGCCAGCGGGCTGTGGCTGGCGACGGACGACCGGGACCTCGTCGTGGTCGAGGAACGCACCGATCCCGACCATCAACTCCTCATCCTCGCGCATGAGTTCGGCCACATGGTGCGGGGTCACGCCGGGCACCGGCTGGACGGGGCGGCGGTCGCCGCGAGGCTGCTCGCCGACGAGGTCGACCTGCGGCAGACGGTGGCCCGGGTCGCCGCCCGCACCCACCTCGGCGAGCCGGAGGAGCGGGAGGCCGAAGCGTTCGGACTGCTGCTGAGCACCCGCTGCCGCGCCGTGCTCCAGGGCCGGGGGCAGCGTGGCGACGGACCCGGCGGCCGCATCGGCACCTCGCTGGGCTACCGCGCCCGGCTGGACTGACGGCGTGCACGCCCTCGCGTACTACGTCCCGGCCGCCGTCGCCGCCGTCGCGTTCCTCTGCCGGCTGCCCGGACTCGTCCGCGACCGGCGCGATCCGCTGATGCTCTCCGTCGGCGGCCTGCTGCTCATCGCCGCCGCCGTGTTCTGCCTCGCCGCACCGCCGACCATCGCCGCCGTCAACGACGTCACCGGCGTCCCCAACTTCTCCGCCCCGCTGGTGTACTCGGTGCTCACCGCGTTCTGCGCGAGCTGCCTGATCCTCGTCGTCAACTGGCGCGGCGGGGACCCGCGGGCCGTCCGCCGCGCGACGCGCTGGTGCCTCGGCGTCTACAGTGCGGTCGTCGTGGCCCTGGTGGTGCTCTTCGCACTCGCGGAGGCCCCCGTCGAACGGCTCCGCGACCTCGACACCTACTACGCGCGCACGCCCTTCATGCGCGAGATGATCGTGCTGTACCTCACCGCGCACAGCGTCGCCGTCGTCGCCACCACCGTGCTGTGCTGGCGCTGGGTGCGGCACATCCACGGCTGGCTGCGCGCCGGCGTCGTCCTGATGGTCCTCGGCTACCTGCTGAACATCGTCTACGACTCCGTCAAGTTCGCCGCCGTCCTCGCCCGCTGGACCGGCCGCGACTGGGACTGGCTGAGCACCGACGTCGCGCCGCCCGTGGCCTCGCTGTCCGGCGTGGTCATCGGAATGGGCTTCCTGCTGCCGATGACCGGCCAGCGGGCCTCCGCACGGTGGCGGGCGCACCGCACCTACCGGCGGCTGGAGCCGCTGTGGCGGGAGCTGCGCGACGCCGTGCCCGGCACGGGAGTGGTCCGCATGCCCCGCTGGTCCCCGCCCGAACTGCTGCTGACCCAGCGCCGCGCCGACATCCACGACGGACTGCTGCTGCTCACCCCGTACTTCGACGCGGACCTCCGGCGCCGCGCGCACGCGACCGCCCTGCGGTACGGGGCGACGCCGCAGGAGGCCGACACCATCGCCGACGCCGCCGTCACGGTGGTCGCCGTCCAGGCCAAGACCGGCCGCCCGCCGCCGTTCCCCGCGGCCGCGCAGGGCGGAAGGCCCCAGCCCTTCGCGCCCCAGCGCCCGTTCGACCTCGTCGAGGTGTCCGGGGCGCTGCGCCACCCCGTCGTTGCAGATCTCCGTCATCGCGCGGACCGGCAAGGAAGCGTCGCCGCCTCATGAACGAGACCCCGGCCCCCGGACCCCCCGGAGACAGAACCGGCCCCGGCAGGGCCGTCGTCGTGGGCGGCAGCCTCGCCGGCATGCTCGCCGCCGCCGCCCTCGCCGGACGGGCCGACGAGATCACCGTCGTGGAACGCGACACCCTGCCCCGGCATCCGCAGCCCCGCCGGGGACTGCCGCAGGCCGCACACGTGCACCTGTTCATGCCGGGCGGCGTGCAGGCGATGGAGCGGCTGCTCCCCGGCGTGACGGAGCGTCTGGAGGAGCGCGGGGCACGGCGCCTGGCGATGCCCACCGACATGCTCGTGCAGTCGCCGCAGGGCTGGTTCCCCCGCTGGCCGCAGACCCACCGCATCCTGCTGTGCAGCCGCGACCTGCTCGACCAGGTGGTGCGCCGTGAACTGGCCCGGCAGCACCCGCACGTGACCGTGCTCGACGGCGCGGAGGCGCTCGGCCCCACCGGGGACGCACGCCACCTCACCGGGCTGCGGGTGCGCACCGCCGGCGGCGAACGCAGCCTCGGCGCCGACCTCGTGGTGGACGCCTGCGGGCGCGGGTCGCGCGCCCCCGCCTGGCTCGCCGGGCTGGGGGCCGCGGTCCCGCGGGAGACCCGGCTGGACACCGGCCTGGTGTACGCCACCCGCTGCTACCGGGCGCCCGAGGGCACCGAACCCTTCCCCGTCGTCTTCGTCCAGGCCGACCCGCGCTCCGGCGTCCCCGGGCGGGGTGCCGTTCTGGAACCGGTGGAGGGCGGGCGCTGGCTGGTGACGCTCTCCGGGACCCGCGGCGGCGAGCCGACGGCCGACCCGGACGCCTTCGTGGACTTCGCCCGCTCCCTGCGCCACCCCGTCGTGGGAGACCTGATCGCCGGTGCGGAACCGCTCACCGGCGTGGTCGTCACCCGCACCACCGCCAACCGCCGCCGGTACTTCGAGCGGCTGTCCGGGTGGCCCGAGGGGTTCGTGGTCGTCGGCGACGCGGTGGCCGCGTACAACCCCGTCTACGGGCACGGCATGGCGGTCGCCGCGCAGAGCGCGGCCGCGCTCGGCGACACGGTCTCCGCGTGGGGCCTGCACGCCCCCGGTACGGCGCGGCGGGCCCAGCGGGCCGTCGCCCGGCACGCCTCCGCAGCCTGGGACCTGGCCGTCGGCCAGGACGTCTTCTACCCGGGCGCCACCGGGCGGCGTCCCACGGTCCGGGAACGGCTCGCCGCCCGCTTCGTCGACCGCCTGATGTACACCGCCACCGGTTCCGGCGAGACGGCCCGGGCCGTCAACGACGTGATGACGCTGGAGAAGCCGCCCGCCAGCCTGCTGCGGCCGCGGGTGCTGGCGGCAGCGCTGCGCGGCCCGCGTGCGCCCGCCCCGCCGGGGCCTCCGCTGACCGCACGGGAGCGGGCCGCCGCGCGGCTCACGCCGGGTCCCCGGTCCGCCGCCTGACCTGGTGCGGCGGCTGCTCCGGGAGCGGCGGCGGCTCCGCTCCGGGCGCCGCCGGGCCGTCGGCCGGTTGGGGCTCCCCCTCCAGCACGTTCTCGACGATCCGGGTCACGGCGGCCAGGCCCTCGGGCGACAATTCCAGCGCGCGCAGCGCGAGGTGGCGCACGCCCAGGTTGTGCGCCACCCGGGCGAGCTGGATCTCGGCGTCCGTGCCCGCGGCCGTGGGGTCGTCGAGGAAGTACGCGACGGGTACGCCGAAGAACCGTGCCAGCGCGGCGAGCAGTTCGGTGGCGGGATTCCGCTTGGTGCCCTTGCGGAGCGCCGACAGGTAGGCGCCGCCCACCCGGATGCCCGGGTTGGCCCCGCGGATCGCCGTGGCGACCTCCTCGTTGGTGTAACGGCGGCCCCCGGCGCCGTGCGGTCGGATGTCCTCGAACAGCCGGTCCAGGTGCTCGGCCAGCGTCGGTCGCCCCTCCTGCTCGGGCACCGCTCCCTCACCTCCACGACGCACCGCTCGATCTCCCGACGATCTCACGTCGTCATTTTCAACCAGTGGTTGACATGAGCGGTCGTCACAAGTCTAGACTCACACAGTGCGACTGCTCAACTACGGGTTGAGTGGGACGGGTTGATGCACCAGACGGAAGTTGTTGCCGTTCACGGGGCGACGCGCAGCAGACCCGCGCTTCCCTCACGTCGGGAGAGGCCATCGATGACCACCGCTCACCGGGCGGCCGAGGAACACCCGGCGCCGTCCCCCGCCGACGCGTACTGCGAGACGTGCCGCAAACCCCTCGTCGACGGGCTCACCGGGGTACTCGACCGGCACGAGTGGGACCGGCGCGCGACGGAGGCCGTCGCAGCCGCGCGGAGCGACGGCCTGCCGGTCGCGCTGATCCTCGTCGACCTCGACTCCTTCAAGAGCGTGAACGACACGCACGGCCACCTCGCCGGTGACGCCGTGCTGCGCGCCGTCGCCGGCGTCCTCGCGGACGTCGAGGGCGGCATCGTCGGCCGCTACGGCGGTCACGCGGGCGACGAGTTCCTGATCCTGCTGCCCGGCGCCACGGCCGCCCAGGCGGCCGTCACGGCCCGTCGTACGCAGGCAGCCGTCCGGGCGCTGGTGATCCCGGCGCGCGCCAGCCGCAGCGCGACCGTCACCATCGACGGGCAGACCGTCTCCATGGGCATCGCCGCAGAGCAGACGGCCGCCGGTGCACCGGTGCGCACCGGCACCGACGCGGTCTGCGACCTGCTGCTGGACGCCGACGTCGGCCTGCGGGCCGCGAAGCGGGCCGGCGGCGACCTCGTCTGCGGCGCGGACGGCGCCCCGGGGGAGGCGGCCGGGCCGTCGCTGCCGCGGCCCCGGCGCTCCCGCGTCCGGCGGCCGGCGCGCCCCGTGCGCGGCGGCGGGGCGGTCGTTCCGGGGGGCGGTCCCGGTGCCGACGAGGTGCGGATACCCCTCGCCTCGTTCGGGCAGGACGCCCGCGGCGGACCCGACGAACTCGTGCTCAGCTCCGCTGCGGCGGAGCACCTGCACCGGGTGCTCACCGAGGCGCTGGGGCGGCCGCCGTCGCCACGCGTCGGGTTACCGTGAAGTAACCTCTGTGGGGTCCGCGGATTCCACGAACGGAGACACCGTGCCCCACCCCGACCGTACGGCGCGCCGCCTGGCGGCGCTGCTCATCGGCGCCGGCGCCCTGCACTTCGCTCGCCCGGAGCCGTTCGACACGATCGTCCCGCGGTCCCTCCCGGGCCCGCCCCGCCGCTGGACCCACCTGAGCGGCGCGGCCGAACTCGCCGTCGGCGCGGCCGTGGCCCACCCCCGCACGCGCAGGCTGGGCGGCTACGCGGCGGCGGCGCTCTTCGCGGCCGTCTTCCCGGCCAACGTCCGCATGGCCCGGGACTGGCGGGACCGCCCGGCGCCTCTCCGGTACGGCGCCTACGCCCGCCTCCCTCTGCAGGCTCCCCTGATCCTCTGGGCCCTCCACGTCGCCCACCACGCGGAGCGCTGAGGCGCCCGCGCCCGGCGGGTCACGCGTCGACGTACAGGCAGAACGGGTGGCCGGCGGGGTCGAGCAGGACCCGCACGTTCGGCTGGGGCTGGTGGGAGGCCGGCTCGGCGCCGAGTGCGAGAGCGTGGGCCACGGCCGCGCCGAGGTCGGACACCTCGAAGTCGAGGTGCATCGTGATGCGCGGTTCGCCCTCCCGCGCCGGCCAGACGGGCCGCACGTACCCCGGCGCGTGCTGGAAGCCGAGATAGGCGACCCCGTCCGGCGGGATCAGCGCCGCGCCGTCCGTGTCCTCCTTGGCCAGCTCCCAGCCGAGCAGTTCGGCGTAGAAGCGGGCCAGGGCGTGCGGGTCCGGGCACTCCAGGACCGGCCCCCAGTAGTCGGCCCGTGCCGCCCGCGGCGCGCCCGGCGCCGCGACCCGTCGACCGCGCATACCCTTCTCACCCCTCCCCGGCGCCCGCCCACGCGGTGTCCGCGTCCGACGACGTCCCGCCGGCGTGCAGCACCAGTGCGTACGAACCCAGCCCCGTCATCCGGCCCGCGTCCAGCGCCTGTTCGCCGACCAGGACGGTGAGCAGGGCGCCGGACTCCGGGTCGAACTCGGCGTCGGTCGCCTCGCCCACCTCATCGCCCCGGTCGGTCAGGACCCGTTTGCCGAGCACCTCGCCGTGCTTGACGGCGTGTTTGCTCAGCGCGGGCCCCTCGGCCTTCTCCGTGCCCTCCGCGGCGTCCGCGGGGGCGGCCACCGCCATCACGGCGTCGGCGCCCACCGCCCGCACGCGCGCCCACGGCAGCACCGCGCCACGCCCTCCGGGGCGCCGCAGCCGCAGCGCGGCGAGCTGCGGTTCGTCCGGGCGCACCACGAAGCCGGACACCGTGCCCAGCGTCGACGCGTCGTCGACGCCCACCACCTTCCGGCCCAGCGCCTGCGTCAGCAGCATCACGGTGCTCCCTTCCGGAGCCGTTCACGGAAGGCCCGGACCGTCTCGGCGAAACCCGGCAGGTCCTCGGCGACGAACTCGGCCGCGACGGCCGGTACCACCAGCGACTCGCCGGAGACGGCGAGCGTGTCGGGCAGCGAAAGGTAGACGCGGCGCTCCTGGCGGCCCAGTGCCGCCGTCGAGGCGATCTCGTACCCCACCGCCTTCGCGACCCCGGCACCCGTCTCGAGGACCACGTCGACGACCTCGCCCAGATCGGTGCCGTCGTCGGTCAGCACACGCGCGCCCAGCACGTCCCCGCCCCGGGACTCCGCCCGCGCCACGACGTCGCCCCGGCTCTCGAACACGTCTGCGTCCCGGATCATCACCGCGTCCCGGCCCAGGGCGTGGACGCCGGACCACGGCAGGCTCCTCCGCTTGGGGCCGGAGAACAGACCGCGCCCGCTGAGCGTGAAACCGGCGACCGCGCCCGCCGCGCGGTCGAACACGGTGTCCTTGATCTGCGCCACCGCCTCGCCGCCCAGGGTCACCACCGGCCGCTGCGTCAGCTCGCCGGCGAGCAGCAGGGCGGTCACCTCGGACCCCTCCGGCCGCCGCGGCCGCGCCCGGTCGCGATCACGCCGCCCTGCCGCCTCCGCGCCTGCACCCACAGCAGGGAGCCGGCGAGGACGGCCGCGACCACCACGATCAGGACCACCCAGAGCCACCAGTCCATCGCTCGTCCCTCCGCATCACGGGGAAATCACGGGGAAAGGGCCGGCAAGGGCCCGTGCACAAGCCCTTCCCATGATCGGACGCCGGGCGCGCGCTGTCCACGGGGGCGGGGCGCGGGCGGCCGGGCCGGGGCCGCGGCCGCCCTCCCGGCACGGCGCGCGCCTCCGCGCAGCCGCCCCTACGCTCGAGCCCGGGACCGCCCAGCGAAGGGGATGCCATGGCCGCCGCCACCGTCGCCGACCAGCTCGTCCAGGTGCTGATCCAGTCGGGTGCCCGCCGGGTCTACGGAGTCGTCGGCGACAGCCTCAACCCGCTCGTCGACGCCATCCGCCGCTCGGACGGTGCACTGGAATGGGTGCACGTGCGCAACGAGGAGGCCGGGGCCTTCGCCGCGGCCGCCGAGGCGCAGGTGACCGGCCGGCTGGCGGTGTGCGCCGGTTCCTGCGGCCCGGGCAACACCCACCTCGTCCAGGGCCTGTACGACGCCCGCCGCAGCGCCGCCCCCGTGCTCGCCGTCGCCTCCCACATCCCGGCCGTGCAGATCGGCACCGGCTTCTTCCAGGAGACCCACCCCGAGCAGCTCTTCATCGAGGCCGCCGACTGGTGCGAACTGCTCTCCCAGCCGGAGCAGATGCCCCGCCTGGCGCGCATCGCCGCCCAGCACGCGCTCGGCGGCTCCACGGTGTCGGTGCTGGTGCTGCCCGGAGACGTCGCGGCGAAGCCCGCCCCGTGCCCACCGGGCAGAGCGCGCCCACCCCGGCGTGCGGCACCGTCGTCCCGGCGCCGCACGCCGTCGAGGAGCTGGCCGGGGTGCTCAACGCGTCGCGGAAGGTCGCCCTCTTCTGCGGAGCCGGGGTCCGCGGCGCCCACGGGCAGGTGATGCGGCTGGCGGAGACGCTCCACGCGCCCGTCGGGCACACGCTGCGCGGCAAGGAGTGGGTGCAGTACGACAATCCGTACGACGTCGGCATGATCGGTCTGCTCGGCTACGGCGCCTGCCACGACGCCGTGCACGAGGCCGACCTGCTCGTGATGCTGGGCACGGACTTCCCCTACGACGCGTTCCTGCCGCAGGCGCACACCGTGCAGATCGACCACGACGCGCGGCGCCTGGGCCGCCGCACCCCGCTGCGGCTGGCCGTGCACGGGGACGTCGCCGCCACCCTGGAGGCCGTGCTGCCCCTGCTGCGCCCGTCCGCCGACGGGCGGTTCCTGGAGTCGATGCTGCGCCGCCACGAACGGGCCCTGACCACGGCGGTCGAGGCGTACACGCGCAACGTCGACCACCACGTGCCGATCCACCCCGAGTACGCCGCCAGCGTCCTGGACCGCCTCGCCGCCGACGACGCGGTGTTCACCGTCGACACCGGCATGAACAACGTGTGGGCGGCCCGGTACCTCACGCCCAACGGCCGTCGGCGCGTCCTCGGTTCGTTCTCGCACGGCAGCATGGCCAACGCCCTCCCGCACGCCGTCGGCGCGGCGTGCGCCGACCCCGCGCGGCAGGTGGTCGCCCTCTGCGGGGACGGCGGACTGGCCATGCTGCTCGGCGAACTGCTGACGGTGCGGCAGTACGACCTGCCGGTGAAGATCGTGGTCTTCAACAACGCGTCGCTCGGCATGGTCCGGCTGGAGATGATGGTCGACGGCTTTCCCGCCTACGGCACCGACAGCCCCGCAGTCGACCACGGCGCCCTCGCGGAGGCCGCCGGCATCCCCGCCTGGCGCGTCGAGCAGCCCACCGGCGTGGCCGACGCGCTCCACGAGGCCTTCGCCACGCCGGGCCCCGCCCTGGTCGAGCTGGTCACCGACCCCAACGCGCTGTCCGTGCCGTCACACGTCAGCCTGCAGCAGGTGCGCGGCTTCGCCCTGGCCGCCGGGCGGACCGTGCTGGAGGGCGGCGTCGGCGACATGCTGAACCTCGCCCGCGCCAACCTGCGCAACATCCCCCGGCCGTAGCGGGCGGAGCGGCTGCGAGGACGCGGAGGCTGCGAGGGCCCGGCCGAGGTGCGCGCGACGGAGCCGCAGGCTCACTTCAGCAGCCGCGACATGCGCCGGTCCGCCAGCGGCCGGCCGTCCGTCTGGCAGGTGGGGCAGTACTGGAGCGAGGAGTCGCTGAACGACACCTCCCGCACCGTGTCGCCGCACACCGGGCAGGGCAACCCGGTACGGCCGTGCACCCGCATGCCGGTCTTCTTCTCCGCCTTCAGATCGCCGGCCGCCAGTCCTCGGGACCGCTCCACCGCGTCCCGCAGCGTGCCGACGACGGCGTCGTAGAGCCGGTCCGCCTCCTCCCCGGTGAGGTCCGCGGCGAGGCGGAACGGCGACATCCGCGCCACGTGCAGGATCTCGTCCGAGTACGCGTTCCCGATGCCGGCGATCGTGCTCTGGTCCCGCAACAGGCCCTTGGCCTGACGCCGTTCACCGCGCAGCAGTGCGCCGAACGCCTCCCGGGTGAAGCCCTCGCCGAGCGGGTCGGGTCCCAGCCGGGCGACGCCCGGCACCTCCTGCGGATCCCGCACCAGGTAAACCGCGAGACCCTTCCGGGTGCCGGCCTCGGTCAGGTCGAACCCGTCGCCCCCGGCGCCCGTCGCCGGATCGTCGGCCAGCGCCAGGCGCAGCGCCAGAGGCCCTCGCCCGGGGCGGGGCGGTGCGGCCGGCAGTGCGTCCTGCCACCGCAGCCACCCCGCCCTGGCCAGGTGCACCACCAGATGGAGCGCGCCGCCGTCCCCCGACCAGGCCAGGTCGAGGAACTTGCCGTGCCGCCCGGCCCCGGAGAAGGTACGGCCGTGCAGCGCCGCCGGCGGCGGGTCGTACGTCTTCAGCACGCTCACCGCCACCGGCAGCACGCGGTCGACCGTGCGGCCCGCGAGCCGTTCGGTCAGAAAACCGCGCAGCGCCTCGACCTCGGGCAGTTCCGGCACGGGGAACCTCCGGTGGTGCGCCGGCCGTCAGGCCAGCTTGGCCGACAGGGTGATCTCGGTGCCCGTCAGCGCCTGGCTGACCGGGCAGTTCTTCTTGGCGTCCTCGGCCGCCGAGGCGAAGGCGCTCTCGTCGAGGCCCGGCACCTCGCCCTCGACGGTCAGGTGGACGCCGGTGATGCCGGTGCCCGGCTGCAGGGTCACCTCGGCCTGCGTGGTGAGGCGGGTGGGCGGCGTGCCCGCCTTGCCCAGACCGGCGGACAGCGCCATCGAGAAGCAGCTCGAGTGGGCGGCCGCGATCAGCTCCTCCGGGCTGGTCCTCCCGTTCGGCTCCTCCGCACGCGACGGCCAGGAGACCGGCTGCGAACCGATGCCGGACGAGTCGAAGGTGACGGTTCCCTCGCCGTCCTGCAGAGCGCCGTTCCATACGGTGTGTGCGGTGCGCGTGGTGGCCACGATCAGTCCTTCCGTGTCATCCGTCCGGTCTGCGGGGCGCGGCAGCAGCCGCGGCGTCCCCGCGCCCCCGATCCTCTGCCCCGACGGGCGTGAAGTCGAGCGCGGCACGCGGCCGGGGCGTTCCCGCGCCGCCGTCGCGTCTTCGCCCCACGGCCACCGGGGGAGCGGCCGGCGGGGGAGTTCAGGGGGCCCACACCCCGGGTCCCCTGTCCTGTCACGTCGAATCCAGGCCGGTCCGGCATCAACGGGGCATGACCACCACCGCTCCGCCCCCGCCCGCCGCCGCACCCACCCGCTACACCGTCTCCCTGGCCCGGGACGAGGCCCAGGTACGCGCCGCGCAGCGCCTGCGCCACGACGTCTTCGCCGGTGAGCTGGGAGCCCGGCTGGCCGGCCCGGAACCGGGCCTCGACATCGACCCGTTCGACGCCTACTGCGACCATCTGCTGGTGAACGACACCCTCACCGGGGAAGCCGTCGGCACCTACCGGCTGCTGTCGCCCGAACGCGCCCGGATCGCGGGGCGCCTCTACGCCGAGACCGAGTTCGACCTCTCCACGCACGCGGGCCTGCGGCCGGACCTGGTCGAAGTGGGCCGTTCCTGCGTGCACCCCGGCCACCGCGACGGCGGTGTGATCTCCCTGATGTGGGCCGGCATCGCCCGCTACCTCACCGACCGCGGACTTCACTGGCTGGCCGGCTGCTGCTCGCTGCCGCTCGCCGACGGCGGCGCGGAGGCGGCCGCCGTATGGCAGACCGTCGCCGCACGCCACCTCGCGCCCGAGGCGTACCGCGTGCGCCCGCACCTGCCCTGGCTGCCGCCGCGGAGCCACGACACGGCACCCGTCGCGGCGCACCGGCTGCCGCCGCTGCTCCGGGGCTACCTGCGACTCGGCGCCCAGGTGTGCGGCCCGCCCGCGCACGACCCCGCGTTCGGCGTGGCCGACCTGTACGTGCTGCTCGACGTGCGCCGCATCAGCCCGCGCTACCTGCGGCACTTCCTCTCCCTGGTCCCCGCGTGACCGGCGCGGGGATGACCGGCGCGGGCGGGGACGGCTGCCGGGGGAGCGGCACCCGCGCCGGGCCTCACCCCTGGCTGCCCGTGCCGGCGTGCACCACGGCCCGCTGCCTGCCCGCCGCCGCGCCCGTCGTCGGCCCGGCCCGGCGCCTGGCCCGGTGGGGCGCACTGGCCGCCGTCCTCGCCGCGGGCCTCGCCTGCGCCCCGGCGGTCCGCGGGCGGCCCGTCGCACCCGCCGCCGCCCGCCTCTGGGCCCGGACCCTGCTGCGCGCCCTCGGCGTCCACCTGCGGCCGACCGCCGTCCCGCCCCCCGCCGGGCCGGTGCTGGTGGTCGCGAACCACATCTCGTGGCTGGACGTCGTGCTGCTCGCGGCCGTACGGCCCGGACGGATGCTGGCCAAGGCGGAGATCGCGGGCTACCCGGTACTGGGCCGGCTGGCCGCCTGGGGAGGCACGGTGTTCGTGGACCGGGCACGTCTCCGGGCGCTGCCCGGCACGATCGCCGCACTGGCGCGGCTCCTGCGCGCGGGATCCACCGTGGTGGCCTTTCCCGAGGGCGGCACGTGGTGCGGCCGCGGCCGGGGAGGCCGGTACCGGAACGCCGTCTTCCAGGCGGCCCTGGACGCCGGGGTGCCCGTGCAGCCCGTCGCCGTCCGCTACCTCCGGCGCCCGCCCGGCGGCGGGAGTCGTTCGCCGCGAGGCGGCGGGCGCCCGGACGGCACCGCGACCGTCGCCGCGTTCGTCGGCGACGACACCCTGTTCGCCTCCCTGCGCCGGGTGATCGCCGCGCGGGGACTGGCCGCCGACGTCACGGTGCTGCCGGTGATACCGGCCGGCGCGCACCACTCCCGCGCCGCACTCGCCGGGGCGGCCGGGCGGGCGATCATCCGTGCGGGTAACCTCCCCTTCCCGGGCCACCGCAGGGGGCCGGGGGAAGGGGAAGGTGAGGTTCGGCGATGGCCGCGCACGGGGACGACCAGGTGGACGGCTCGGAGGAGCGCCGGGGGGAGGACCGTACCGTCGAGGAGACCGCGGGGGCCGGCGCCGCGCCGCCCGTCTCGCTGACCACGAAGAGCCCGCCGACGCCCCCCGGCACCGCATCCCAGGACGGGCCCGGCGACGCGTCCGACGGGGACCGCGAGCGTGACGGGAGCGTCACGGAAGGCGACGAGGACGAGCCCGAACTCCCGGAACCGCGCACCGGAATGACGCCGCGTCAGGCGCGCCGGGTGCGCGCGGTGGTGTCCGGTGTGGTGATGTGCGTCGTCGCCGTGGCGCTGGTGCTGCGCCTCGGCAGCGCCCCGTCCCTGCTGACCGTCGGCGGCTACGGCGTCGCCCTCATACTCTCCGGCACCGCGATCGTGCTCAGCCGCCGCGGCCGCACCCGCGTCGCCACGGCCGTCCTGGCGTGCGGATTCGTCACCATCATCCTCGCCGAACGGGCCCTGGCCGGCGCCTGACGTGACGTCCCCGCCCGCCCGGGAACCGTCCGGACGGGACGCTGGCGCGGCGCCACCACGTGGGCTAGGTTCCGTGCCCATGACAGGCATGGGCAAGCTGAGGCGTACGGTGTCGGCCGCGGTGTGCGGGGCGGTGACGGTCGCGCTGCTCGGCACGGGCGCGGCCACCGCGGACGAGCGGGGCGCACGCGTGGCGCGCGGCGACCTCGCGAGGCTGTTGGGCGGCGCGGACTCGGGCTCCGTCTGGTCGCTGAAGGACACCGGTACCGACTCCCGCTTCCGCGGCCTGGACGCGGTCGACCGCCGGACCGCCTGGGTGGCGGGCAGCGGCGGCACGGTGCTGCGCACCACGGACGGCGGCCGCGGCTGGCAGGACGTCTCTCCGCCCGGGCAGGAACTGGAGTTCCGCGACGTGGAGGCCTTCGGCGCGCGCAGCGCCGTGGTGCTGGCGATCGGAGCGGGGGAGGACTCCCGGGTCTTCCGCACCGACGACGGCGGCGCCACCTGGACGGAGACCTTCCGCAACGACTCGCCCACGGCGTTCTACAACTGCATGACCTTCTTCGACCGGCGTCACGGACTGGCCGTGAGCGACCCCGTCGACGGTCGTTTCCGCATCCTGTCCACCGACGACGGCGGCCGGAGCTGGGAGGTGCTCCCCGACGACGGCATGCCGCCCGCGCAGGCCGACGAGTACAACTTCGCCGCCAGCGGCCAGTGCCTGGTCGGTCACGGCTCCCGCGACGTGTGGATGGCCAGCGGAGGCGCGGCGACGGCCCGGATCTACCACTCCGCCGACCGCGGCCGCACCTGGACCGTCGCCGACGCCGCGATCCCGGCCGGCGAACCGGCCCGGGGCGTCTTCGCCCTCGCCTTCCGCGACCGGCGGCACGGCATCGCGGTGGGCGGCGACTACGAGCCGGGCGAGCAGTCGCCGAACGCCGCCGCCGTCAGCGCCGACGGCGGCGCCACCTGGCGGGTCAGCGACCGTCCGGTGCCCGAGTACCGTTCCGGCGCCGCGTGGCTGCCGTACTCCCGTCACCTCGCGCTCGCCGTCGGCCCCACCGGCACCGACGTCACCCTGACCGGCGGCCGCACCTGGCACACCGTCGACGACGGCTCGTTCGACACGGTCGACTGCACCGCCGACCTCGCCTGCTGGGCGTCCGGCGAGGACGGTCGCGTGGCCCGACTGGGCTGGTAGCGCGCTCACGGCGGCGCGCTCTCCCGCCGGACGCCGGACGCCGGAACGCCGGACGCGGGAACGCCGGACGCCGGGACCGCCCCTGGCTCGGGTCCGGCGTCCGGCATCCGCGTCCGGCGGGGATACTGGACGGATGGACGATGCGGCGGTGGCGGCGTACCTGGAGCGGATCGGAGCCGGGCGCCCGGAGGGCGCGACGGCGGAAGCACTGTGCGACCTGCACCGCCGTCACCTGACCGCCGTCCCCTTCGAGAACCTGTCGATCCACCTGGGCGAGGACATCGTCCTCACCGACGAGGCGCTGGTGGACAAGATCGTCGGTGCCCGGCGGGGCGGCTTCTGCTACGAGCTCAACGGGGCCTTCGCCGCGCTGCTGGACGCCCTCGGCTACCGGGTGACGCGGCTCGCCGCGCGGGTGTTCTCCGACGGACGCCCCGGCATCCCGTACGACCACCTGGCGCTGCGCGTCGAGGCCGCCGACGGATCGGCGTGGCTGGCCGACGTCGGGTTCGGCAAGCACAGCCACCACCCGCTCGACCTGGCCGGGACCGGTGACCAGCACGACCCCGGCGGGACGTTCCGGCTGGTCCCGGCCGCCGAGGGCGACCTGGACGTGCTCCAGGACTGCAGTCCGCAGTACCGGCTGGAGCAACGCGCCCGCGCGCTCCGGGACTTCGAGGTGGGCTGCTGGTACAACCGGACCTCGCCGCGGTCGCACTTCACGCGCTCCCTGGTCTGCTCCCGGCTCACCGAGGAGGGCGGGCGGGCCACCCTCAGCGGCCGGACCCTGGTCCTCAGCGCGCCCGACGGCCGCCGGGAGGAACGCGAACTCGCGGACCAGGACGAGGTGCTGGCCGCCTACCGCGACCACTTCGGCCTCGCCCTGGACCGCGAACCCGTGCTGCTCAGCGCGTCACGACCGTGAAGCCGCCGGGAGCCACGGTCACCCTCACCTCCGCACCGGGCCGGCTGTGCGACCGGTCCACGAGGCGGCCGGACGCGTCGTGGACGCTCACGGTCGCCGGGCTGTCGCCGGGCACGGCGAGGGTCACCGTGCGGCGGTCGGTGGCGAAGCTGCGCAGCAGGGCGCGGCCGTGCCGGCCGTCCTCGCTCGCCGTCACCACGTGCTCGACCAGCGGTTGCAGCACGACCGCGTCGATCCGTGTCTCCGCGCCGCCCGTGCTGCGTGCCGTGACCGTCAACTCCGCCTCGCCGTCGGCCAGTACGCGGGGCAGGGTGACCATCTCCAGAGCTCCCGGTACGGCGGTGACGCCCTGTGCCCCGGCACCGTCGTGCCGCACCGTGCCCAGCGTCCGCCCGTCGCCGTCGCGCCAGCGCGTGTCCCCACCCGTGCGGTTCTCCGCCCGGTGCACGACGGGGAGCACGAGCCGGTCCTGCCCGCCGGCTTCGCCCGCGCCGACGCGCAGTCGCCCGCCGTCGGCCAGGGCGACGTAGGCGCCGCCGCTCCACTGACTCTCGCCGGTCCAGGCGGACTCGGGGGTCACGACCCGGGCCCCCTCGCCGGGACGGGCGTCCTCGGCCTCGACCGTCCGCCCCGTCTCCCGCGCCGTCACCCGGGCGATCCGGGCGCCGTCGCGTACCCCCGGGGCGTCGTCCAGGGCGAGCATCGTCAGCAGTCCGTGAACGGTCGACTCGGCACCGGAGTTGCGGTTCACCGTGCCGTCGGCGTTCACCCCGTCGTAGGTGCGGCCGGTCGCCGGGTCGTACATCCGGGCGCCGGCCGGGTTGGCGCCGAAGTACCAGGACGCCGCCGAGGCCGCGACGGCGCGCAGGCCGGGGCGCCCGGTCTCCCCGGCGACGGCCAGCAGGGTCTGCACCCGTGAGTCGGCGCCGTAGGCGATCTGCGAACGGTCGCCCGGGGTGGGGAGCCACCCGTTGTCCGGCCCGCCGGCGACCAGCAGGTGCGGCGTGAAGGAGGCGGCGTCCCGGACGGCAGGCCGCAGCAGCGTGCGGTCGTCCAGCACGTCGGCGGCGCGGGCCAGCCCGGCGGGCGCGAGGCCGCCCCAGCCGTGCCACATCGTGCGGGACTTCGCCCACGGCAGGACCGCGCCGAACGGCCACGTGCGGGTGCCGCCGGCGGACTGCTCGGCGACCCCGCGGGCGAACCGCCGCAGCGCGCGCCGTACCGCGCGGTCCTTCCCGTCCTCGCCGACCTCGTCGCCGCTCCCGTCCTCCGCGGCCTCGACGTACGCCGACAGGCCCAGCAGCGCCTCGCCCGTGGCGTCCGCGCCGTCCGCGATGAGCCAGGCCGGCACCCGCCGTCCGTCGGCCCGCAGGTACGTGCCGTAGTGCGGGTCGAGTACCTGCCGGTCCAGCGCGTCCACGGCCAGCAGCAGCCGTTCACGCAGGAAGCGGGCGATGTCCGGGTCGGAGTCCTTCAGCACCGCGTACCCCTCGCCGAGCGCCCACACCGTGCGGGCCAGCCAGTACGAGGGCGCCGAGTCGGAGGGGTCGGGCTCCTCCTTCGGCTCGGCGCTGCGGTTGAGGGTGCCGTCCGGCTGCATCCACAGCACCACGTTCCCGGCGTCCGGGCCGGTGGTGGTCTGGAGATAGGTCAGGCCGCGCAGCAGGTCGCGGGCGGCGCGGCGGCTGTGCTCGTCGCCGTGGGCCCGGTAGTGCCGCAGGTGGACGACGGCCGCGCGGGAGACGTCGTCCGCGTTGAAGGCGCCCTGCGACCAGGTGCCGGTCTTCTCGTCGTACGCACCGCCGCCGATCCTGCGGTAGGGGCCGTCCGGATGGTCCGGGTCCGGTTCCGCGTACGTCCAGAGCACGCCGATCGGCTCGTCGGCGGGCCCGTACGTGGAGTGACCGTCCTGGACGGGCGGAGTGACCGAGTCCCGCAGGAAGTCCAGGTGCGCCAGGTTGGTGAGGCGGTCGTGCCGCCCGGCCGCCGAGCCGGCCGGGCGCGGCTCGGGAACGGCCGCCGGGGCGACCGCGACGCCGGTCACCAGACCCAGTGCCACCAGCAGTGACACCGTCACGCCGCGCCCTCGCACGGCTCTTGCTGAACGTACCCGCATGCCCGGCCTCCGCTGTCCTCGGGGCAGATCGTGTCGGGGTAGGTCCTATCTTCAAACCGGTTTGAAAACAAGGCGCGGAACGTCTTGACAGGGAAACGTTCAAACCGGTTTGGTAACCCACGAGCACCACACAGCGTGACCGCCGCCCGAGGCCCTCCCCACGGCCCTCCGGCGCCCCGCCCGACCCCGGCCCGCCTGGAGAGCCCGTGCGCAGAAGCCCGACGATCGCCGACGTCGCCCGCGCCGCGGGCGTCTCCAAGGGCACGGTGTCCTTCGCGCTCAACGACCGGCCCGGCGTCGCCCCGGCCACCAAGGCCCGCATCCTCGCCGCCGCCGAGGAACTGGGCTTCCGCCCCAGTCACCGGGCCCGGGCGCTGTCCCATTCCCGCGCCTTCGCGCTCGGCCTGGTGATGGCCCGCCCGCCCGAACTGCTCGGCGCCGACCCGTTCTTCCCCGCCTTCATCGCCGGCGTCGAGACCGAACTGGCCGAGGCCGGGTACGCCCTGCTGCTGCGCGTGGTCACCGGCGGCTGGGAGGAGGAGGCCGAGGGCTACCGGAGGCTCGCCGCCGACGGCCGCGTCGACGGCGTGTTCCTCACCGACCTGCGGGTCGGGACCGACCCCCGGCTGAAGCTCCTGACCGATCTGCGGCTTCCCGCCGTCACCCTGCAACTCCCCGACGCCGACTCGCCGTTCCCGGCCGTCACACTGGACGAGCGCAGCGGCGTCAGCGCCGTCGTCGAGCACCTCGCCGGGCTCGGCCACCGGCGGATCGCGCACGTCGCCGGACCGCAGGAGTTCGTGCACGGCAGCGGCCGTCGCACCGCCTTCCGGGAGGCGATGGCGAGCCTCGGCCTGCCGCCCGGCGCGGAGGTCGTCGGCGACTTCACCGCGGCCGGCGGCGCCACCGCCACCCGCGGGCTCCTGGCATCACCCGAGGCGCCCACCGCCCTCGTCTACGCCAACGACCTGATGGCCATCGCCGGCATCACGGTCGCCCACGAGCGGGGCCTGCGCATCCCCGAAGACCTCTCCGTCACCGGCTTCGACGACACCGAACTCGCCGGCCACGTCCATCCGCCGCTGACGACCGTGCGGGTGGACGCGCTCGGCATGGGCCGTGCCGCCGCCCGCCTGCTCCTGCACCACGTGGAGCAGCCGGTCGGCGGCACCGCGGACCACGTCGCGCTGCCGCCCGCCGAACTCGTCCCGCGGCGCTCCACCGCACCGCCGCCGCGCACCCCCGGCACGCCCGCCTCCCCGCCCCCGCTCTCCCCACCCCCCGCGCCCACCGCACCCGAACCAGGGAGTCCCGCATGAAACGCGCCCGCGCCCTTCCCCTCGCCGCCGCACTGCTGGTCCTGCCACTGGCGGCCTGCGGCACCGGTTCCGGCCAGAGCAGCGACGAGGCCGCGAAGTCCCGGGGGCCGATCAAGATCTGGTACGCCAACAACCCGGAGGAGATCGCCTGGGCCGAGCAGATGGTGAAGGCGTGGAACGCCGACCATCCGGACCAGAAGGTCACCGCCCAGGAGATCCCGGCCGGCAAGTCCTCCGAGGAGGTCATCGGCGCCGCCATCACCGCGGGCAACGCGCCCTGCCTGGTCTTCAACACCGCCCCGGCCGCCGTGCCGAAGTTCCACAAGCAGGGCGGGCTGGTGCCGCTGAACGACTTCCCCGGCGCCGCCGAGCACATCGAGAAGCGTTCCGGGGCGCTCGCCGGCCAGTACACCTCCGAGGACGGCAAGTACTACCAGCTGCCGTGGAAGTCCAACCCGGTGATGATCTCCTACAACAAGAAGGTCTTCGAGAAGGCCGGGCTGGACCCCTCGGGCCCGCGCCTCGCCACCTATGACGACTTCCACGCCGCCTCGAAGAAGCTGGTGGAGGACGGCGGCGTCAAGGCCGCCATCTGGCCCGCTCCCAGCTCCGAGTTCTTCCAGCCCTGGTTCGACTTCTACCCGCTGTTCGCCGCGGAGAGCGGCGGCAGCCAGCTCATCGAGGACGGCGAGGCCACCTTCGACGGCCCCGAGGGGCGGCGCGTCGCCGACTTCTGGCACACCATGTACGCCGAGGGGTACTCGCAGAAGGAGAAGTACAACGGCGACGCCTTCGCCGACGGCGAGGCCGCGATGACCATCGCCGGCCCGTGGGCGCTCAAGGTGTACGACGGCAAGGTCGACTTCGGCACGGTGCCCGTCCCCACCTCGAAGGGCGTCCCGGCCGAGCGGACCCGCACCTTCAGCGACGCCAAGTCCGTCGGCATGTACACCTCCTGCCAGAACCGGGCCACCGCCTGGGACGTGCTGAAGTTCGCCACCGGTGAGCAGCAGGACGGCAAGCTGCTGGAGCTGACCGGCCAGATGCCCGTCCGCGAGGACCTCACCACCGCGTACGCGGACTTCTTCGAGAAGAGGCCGCAGTACACCCCGTACGCCGAGGCCGCGTCCCGCACCGTCGAGGTGCCCAGCGTGCCCAACTCGATCACCGTCTGGCAGACCTTCCGCGACGCCTACTCGCGCTCGGTGATCTTCGGCAAGGAGGACCCGTCCGACGCGCTGCGGAAGGCCGCGGACGAGGCCGAGAAGCTGGCGGCGCGGCAGTGACGCGCGGCGGAGCCCGGCCCGGGGCGGCGCGGCGGTCCACGGGGGGCGCCCTGGGCCGCAACCTCCTCGGGCTGGGGTTCGTCGGCCCCTACCTCGCCTTCGTGGCCGTGGTGTTCGCCTATCCCTTCGGCTTCGCGGTGTGGATGTCCTTCCACGACTACTTCTTCGCCGCGCCCACCGCGGTCGTCGAGCACCCCTTCGTGGGCCTGGACAACTACGCGACGGTGCTGACGGACCCCGACGTCCGGCAGGCGTTCGGCAACGTGATCGTCTTCCTGCTCATCAACGTGCCGCTGACGGCCGGTCTCTCCCTCGTGCTGGCCGCCGCCCTGAACGCCAAGCTGCCGCTGCGCGGCTTCTTCCGCGCCGCCTACTACGTCCCCTACATCACGGCCTCGGTCGCGGTGGTGGGCGTGTGGCTCTGGCTGTTCAGCACCGGCGGACTGGTCAACAAGGTGCTCGGCCCGCTCGCCCCCGAGCCGTCCTGGCTGGTCAACAGCACCCTGGCCATGCCGCTGATCGCCGTGTTCGTCGCCTGGAAGCAGCTCGGGTTCTTCATCATGCTCTACCTCGCCGCGCTGCAGAACGTCCCGAAGGAGCTGTACGAGTCCGCGGGCATCGACGGCGCCTCGCGGCTGCGCACGTTCTGGGCGGTGACCGTCCCCGGTGTACGGCCCGCCACCACGCTGGTCGTCATCGTCGCGACCATCACCGGCGCCAACCTGTTCACCGAGCCCTACCTGCTCACCGGGGGCGGCGGCCCGGACGGCGCCTCCGCCTCGCCGGTGCTGCTGATGTACCAGCGCGGCATCGAGCAGGGGGAGCCGGACGTGGCGGCCGCGATCGGCGTGCTGCTCGTGCTCTTCGTGCTGCTGGTGTCGCTGGTCAACCGCAAGCTGCTGGAGAGGAGCTGACACGGCATGCACGCCACCACCGCCACCGGGCCCGTCCGGCGTCGCGGCAGGAGCCGGACCGTACGCCTGCTGCTGCTGACCGCCGGCGCCGTCGTCTTCCTCTTCCCCTTCGCCTACATGGTGATCGGCTCGCTGCAGCCCGAGCCCAGCTCCGACCCGTCGGCGATCGTGCCCGACCCGTCGGCCCTGACCTTCGCCAACTACGCGGCCATCAACGAACGGGTGCCGCTGCTGCGGGCGCTGGCCAACTCCGGCGTCTTCACCGGGGGAGTGCTGCTGTGCACCGTCGTGTTCGGCCTGATGGCCGGCTACGCCCTGGCCCAGATGCACTTCCGCGGGCGCGGCGCGGTCTTCGGCACCGTGCTGCTGGTGCAGCTCGTGCCGTTCCACCTGCTGATGATCCCGCTGTACGTCCTGATCGTGCGCGGCTACGGCCTCGCCGACACCCACCTCGGGATGATCCTGCCGTTCGCGATCAACTCCACCGCGGTGTTCGTCTTCCGGCAGTTCTTCCTCCAGCTCCCGCGCGAGCTGTTCGAGGCCGCCCGGATCGACGGCGCGAGCGAGCTGAAGATCATGCTGCGGATCGCCGTCCCGCTGTGCAGACCCGCGCTGCTGACGACCGTGCTGCTCACTTTCATCGGTCCGTGGAACGAGTTCCTGTGGCCGTTCCTGGTCACCAAGGACCCGGACATGCAGCCGCTCGCGGTCGCGCTCGCCAACTACATCTCCAACGTCGCCGGGCGGGCAGCCAACCCGTACGGCGCGATCCTCGCCGGGGCGTGCGTCCTCGCCGGCCCGGCCGTGGCGCTGTTCCTCGCGTTCCAGCGCCGCTTCCTGTCCACCGACATCGGCTCAGGCGTGAAGGGTTGACCTCTTGAGCACCGACATCCCCACCCGCACCGACATCCCCTACACCCTCACCCGCCTCGGCATCGTCATGGCGCCCGACCCCGCGGACCCGAACGAGGCCGAAGGCGTCCTCAACCCGGCCAGCGGCCGCACCCCCGACGGCCGGCTCCACCTGCTGCCCCGCATCGTGGCCGAGGGCAACGTCTCCCGTGTGGGCCTCGCGGAGGTGACCCTCACGGACGGCGTCCCCACGGGCGTCGAGCGGCGCGGCGTCGTCCTCGCCCCCGACGAGGGCTGGGAGCGCGGGCTGAACAACGCGGGCACCGAGGACCCGCGCATCACCTGGGTGCCGCGCCTCGGCCTGCACGTGATGACGTACGTCGCCTACGGGCCGCTCGGCCCGCGGCTGGCCTTCGCCGTGTCCGAGGACCTGCGCGACTGGCGGCGCCTGGGGCCCATGCACTTCGCCTACCAGGCCGGCCTGGACACCGACCTGAACCTCTTCCCGAACAAGGACGCCGTCCTCTTCCCCGAGCCGGTGCCCGGCCCGGACGGCCAACCCGCCTACGCCATGCTGCACCGTCCGATGTGGGACCTCGGCTGGTTCCGCGACGGCGAGGGCGTCCACCTCCCGGCCGGGGTCACGGACGACCGCCCCGGCATCTGGGTGTCGTACGTGCCCGCCGCCGAGGTGGAGCGCGACGTCACCGCGCTGGTGCGGCTGCGCGACCACCGGCTGGTGGCGCTGTCCGAACACCCCTGGGAGGAGCTGAAGATCGGCGCCGGCCCGGCACCGATCCGGGTCGAGGAGGGCTGGCTGCTCCTCCACCACGGCGTCGCCGGGGCGATGGCCGACAGCCACGACCCGCAGGACCAGCAGCGGCTCACCTACTCCGCCGGCGCGATGATCCTCGACCCCGAGGACATCAGCCGGGTGCTGGCCCGCAGCGACACGCCGATGCTCGCCCCGGAGACCGAGGAGGAGAAGTCCGGCACGGTGCCCAACGTCGTCTTCCCCACGGCGATCGAGGAGGTCGACGGAGTCCGGTACGTGTTCTACGGCATGGCCGACGCGCACATCGGCGTCGCCCGCCTGGACCGCGTCGGCGGCTGACCGCGGGAACGCTGGTGCTGTGGCCGGGAAGGTGTGCCGGGAAGCTCGCGGCGTCCGGTGCATGGGGTCTCCCCAGGTCCGCCAGGACCGTGGGGACGCCTCGCAAGGCGGAGGATCGCAGCTCGTACTCGTCCGTACTCGCGCGAGGCGACAACGGTGGGGGCACCCCCGTGCCGGAAGGGCCACGGGGGAGAGGTGCTTGCCAGGCGTCGCGAGCCGGTGAACCTTTCCGGTCACAGCGCTAGGGTGCGCGGTCATGGACGTGATCACCGGCCGCGGAACGCCGCCCGGCGCGCCCTGGCCGCGCACCGAGGCGGAGGCGCGCGCCGTGCAGGACGCGCTGCGGGCGCGGGTCGAGCGCGCGGACCGGGCACCGGCCCCCGGCGCCCCCGGGGCGCTCGTCACCGGCGTCGACGTCGCCTACGACGACGACCGGGACGCCGTGGCCGCCGCGGCCGTCACGCTCGACGCGGCGACCCTGGAGGTCGTCGAGCAGGCCACGGCACGGGCGCGGGTGGTGTTCCCCTACGTGCCGGGGCTGCTCGCCTTCCGCGAGATCCCCGCCGCGGCCGACGCGTTGTCCCGGCTGCGGCAACGGCCCGGCCTGCTGGTCTGCGACGGGTACGGGCTGGCGCACCCGAAGCGGTTCGGACTCGCCAGCCACCTCGGCGTGCTGACCGGCGTCCCCTCGATCGGGGTGGCCAAGTCGCCCTTCCTCTACCGGCACGGTCCGGTGGGGGAGGAGCGCGGCGACGGCGCGCCGCTGCTGGACGGCGAGGAGGAGGTCGGGCGGGCCCTGCGGACACGGGCCGGGGTGAAGCCGGTCTTCGTGTCCGTCGGCCACGCGGTGTCCCTGCCCGCCGCGTGTGCGCACGTGCTGGCGCTGGCGCCGCGGTACCGGCTGCCGGAGACCACGCGGCGCGCGGACACCCTCTGCCGCGCCGCGTTGCGCGCGGCGCCGTAGCGCTCCCGGCCCCCGCCCGGTCACCGCTGCCGCGGGACGGCCCTGCGGCCCCGGACCGCAGGCCGGACCGCAGGCCGGACCGGGGTGAAGAAGCCCGATACGGGGCCCGATACGGGGCGCATGTCGGCGGGGGCGCGTACCGTGAGGGCGTGAGCCCCAAGAAGGAGACGCCCGGACCCCCGCCGAAGGCGGCGGTGCGCGCACGCGAGGTGGTGCGGGACTTCGCGCTCGGCCTGCCCGGCGCGGCCGAGGAGTTCCCGTGGGAGGACGACGCCGTCGTCAAGGTCAACAAGAAGATCTTCGTCTTCCTCGGCAACGACGGCGGCGACTACCCCCTCGGCGTCACCCTCAAGCTCCGGGACCCCGACCTCCACGAGCACGCGCTGTCCTTCCCGGGCGCGGCGCCCGCCGGCTACGGCCTGGGCCGGTCGGGGTGGGTGTCCGTGCCGCTGGAGGAGAAGGGCGCGCCCGCCGCGGACCTGCTGTGCGAGTGGACCGAGGAGAGCTACCGCCTCATCGCGCCCAAGAAACTGGTGGCACTTCTCGACTCCAGGTGAGGCGGGGGACCGAAACCGGCCGCGCGGCCTAATCTGTGCGCCTCCACAGCGCGAACAGGGAGGCGCACGTGACGGACGGGCAGAGCAGCGCAGGCGGGGTCGCCGTCGTACTGGGCGGGAGCATCGCGGGGCTGCTGGCCGCGCAGGCGCTCACCGAGGCGTACGGCGAAGTGATCGTGTGCGACAGGGACGCACTCCGCACCGAAACGAGTTCGGAGCCGCGGCGCGGCGTACCGCAGGGGCGGCATGCGCACGGTCTGCTCGCCGCGGGCCGGGAGGCCATCGAGGAGTTGCTTCCCGGTGCCACCGACGAACTCGTGGCGGCCGGTGTGCCGACCGGCGACGTCCTCGGCGACCTGCGGTTCTTCACCATGGGCCGCCGCCTGAAACAGACCCCCATCGGGCTGACGGGCCTCGCCGCGAGCCGCCCGTTCCTGGAGAGCTACGTGCGCCGCCGTCTCGCCGCGCACCCCGGCGTCCGGCTGCGCGAACGCACCGAGGTGGTGGGCCTGGAGGCCTCGGGCGACCGCACCCGGGTGACCGGCGTACGGGTGCGGCCGCTCGCCGAGGGCGCCGCGGAGGAGAGCCTCGCCGCCGACCTGGTCGTGGACGCGACCGGCCGCGGCTCGCGCACGCCGCACCGGATCGCCGAGCTGGGCTACGACGAGCCCGTCGAGGAACGGGTGGGCGTCGACCTGGCGTATGTCACCCGGCACTACCGCCGCGAGCCGGGCATGCTCGACGGCGACGTGGCGGTGATCCTCGGACCCACACAGGACAGCCTGCGCGGCGCGTTCGTGCAGGTCGTCGAAGGTGACCGGTTCGTCGTCACGCTCTTCGGGCTGCTCGGCGACCACCCGCCCACCGACGACCAGGGCTACCGCAACTTCGCCAAGTCGCTGTCCCGGCCGGACGTGCACGAGGTGGTGGAGGCCGCGGAGCCGCTCGACGACCCCGTGCTGCACCGCTTCCCGTACAGCGTGCGCCGCCGGTACGAGCGGCTGCGCCGGTTCCCCGCCGGGCTGCTGGTGGTCGGCGACGCCGTGTGCAGCTTCAACCCGCTCTACGGGCAGGGCATGAGCGTCGCCGCCCTCCAGGCGCGGGTGTTGCGGCGGCAACTGGCCGGAGGGGCGGCACCGGATTCCAAACGCTTCTTCTCGGACATTCGGCCGGTTGTGGACGCCCCGTGGCAGATGGCCGCCGGGGCGGACCTCGCCTTCCCGGGCGTCGAGGGGCGGCGGACCGCCGTGAACGGACTGGTCAACCGCTATATGGCCCGCCTGCAGGCGGCGGCCGAGCACGATGCCTCAGTGGCCCGGACCTTCACCCGGGTGTCCAATCTGCTCGATCCGCCGAGCCGGCTCATGCGGCCCGACATGGCCCTCCGTGCGCTGGTGGGAGGCCGGTCGCGGACGTGACCGGAAACACACCTTGCCGCCGCTTTGCCATTCCGTGATGCTGGCGAATGCCTGGCGCAGACATGTCAATGTAAGCGCTGGGCAACGGCCGTCCCCACCGGCCGTTCCCCCACATCACCGGAGGATTTCCGTGAGGATCAGATTCGCAGGGCGTGCGCGCACCATGGCAGTGGCCACCGGACTCCTGGCGGTCGGCGCGCTCGTCACCCCCACCGCGGCAGCGGTCGAGAACGACGGCCCCAAGGCCACGGCGGCCCAGCTCAAGGCGGTCGACAGCGCCGTGCTGAAGTCGGACATCGCGGGTACCGCCTGGTACACCGACGCGAAGTCCGGCAAGGTCGTCGTCACCGTCGACAGCACCGTGAGCAAGGCGGAGATCGCGAAGATCAAGCAGACCGTCAGGACGGACTCCGCACTCGAGATCAACCGCACCAAGGGCGAGTTCACCAAGCTGATCGCCGGCGGCGAGGCCATCACCACCGGCGGCGCCCGCTGCTCGCTCGGCTTCAACGTGCAGAACGGCAGCGGCACCAAGTACGCGCTCACCGCGGGCCACTGCACCAACATCGGCAGCTCGTGGTCCATCGGCACCCGCGCCGGCACCAGCTTCCCGGGCAACGACTACGGCCTCATCCAGCACTCCAACCCGGGTGCCGCGGACGGCCGCGTCTACCTGTACAACGGCAGCTACCAGGAGATCACCGGCGCCGGCAACGCCTCGGTCGGCCAGTCCGTCCAGCGCAGCGGCTCCACCACCGGCCTGCACGGCGGCTCCGTCACCGGCCTCAACGCGACCGTCAACTACGGCGCCGACGGCATCGTGTACGGCATGATCCAGACCAACGTCTGCGCCGAGCCCGGCGACAGCGGCGGCGCCCTGTTCTCCGGCAGCACCGCGCTCGGTCTGACCTCCGGCGGCAGCGGCAACTGCTCCTCCGGCGGCACCACCTTCTACCAGCCGGTCACCGAGGCGCTCAGCGCCTACGGCGTCAGCATCATCTGACGGGCAGTACACCAGCGCCTCCGCACCACACGGCGGGCCGTCCCTCGGGGCGGCCCGCCCTCGTGTGTCCGGCGGGGCTTGTGCGAGGGCAAGCGGCTGCTTAGCATCATCGGTGTTACATCATTGGTGTCATACAGATGGTCGACGGGCGTGCCGCCGCCCTGAACCGGCTGGGGGTTCGATGACTGCGGAGCACGGCACGGCCCGTCACACCCGCGGAGGCGGTCCGCTGGCGGGCATCCGGGTGGTGGAACTGGCCGGAATCGGCCCCGGCCCGTTCGCCGCCATGCTGCTCGCCGACCTCGGGGCCGACGTGGTCCGCGTCGACCGGCCGGGCGGGCCCGTGCTCGGCATCGACCCGGCCGCCGACCTGACCAACCGCAACAAGCGGTCCGTCGTCCTCGACCTCAAGACCCCCGCAGGCGTCGCCGCCGTGCTGGACCTGGCCGAACGCGCCGACCTGCTCGTCGAGGGCAACCGGCCCGGCGTGGCCGAGCGCCTCGGCGTCGGTCCCGACGAGTGCCTCGCCCGCAACCCCCGCCTGGTCTACGGCCGGATGACCGGCTGGGGACAGGACGGGCCGCTCGCCCCGCGCGCCGGACACGACCTCGGCTACATCGCCGTCACCGGCGCCCTCGGCCTCGCCGGACCGGCCGGCGGACCGCCGTACGCCCCGGCCAACCTGCTCGGCGACTACGCCGGCGGCTCGCTCTACCTGGTGATCGGCCTGCTCGCCGCCCTCCAGCACGCCCGCACCCCCGGCGGTGCCGGCCAGGTCGTCGACGCCGCCATCGTCGACGGCACCAGCCACCTCACGACCATGATCCACGGCATGCTGGGCGCCGGCAGCTGGCAGGACGCCCGCGGCGCCAACCTGCTCGACGGCGGTGCACCGTTCTACGGCACCTACGCCACCGCGGACGGCGGGCACATGGCCGTCGGAGCCCTGGAACCCGCCTTCTACGCCGAGTTCCTGGACCGCCTGGGCCTCAGCCCCGACGAGCTGCCGCCGCGCGAGGACCCCACCCGGTGGGCGGAGCTGCGCGAGCGGATCGCCGCCCGCTTCCGCACCCGCACCCGCGACGAGTGGAGCGAAGTCTTCGCCGGTTCGGACGCCTGCGTGGCGCCCGTCCTCTCCCTCACCGAGGCCCCCCGGCACCCGCACCTCGCCGCCCGCGGCACCTTCGTCGAGCACGACGGCCGCGTCCAGCCCGCCCCGGCACCCCGGTTCTCCGCCACGCCCGGAGCCGTGCGCACCCCGCCCGCCCGGCCCGGTGCGCACGCCGCCGAAGTGGCCCGCGACTGGGACCTGCCGGCACACGCCACCCCGTGGAAGGAAGCCACCGCCTGATGCAGCGACAGATCTTCACCCCGGACCACGAGGCGTTCCGGCAGACCGTGCGCACCTTCCTCGCCAAGGAGGTCGAGCCGCACTACGCGCAGTGGGAGCGGGACGGCATCGTCTCCCGCGAGGCCTGGCTCGCCGCAGGGCGGCAGGGCCTGCTCGGCCTCGCCGTCCCCGAGGAGTACGGCGGCGGCGGGGAGCCCGACTTCCGCTACGCCGCCGTGCTCGCCGAGGAGTTCGCCCGCGCGGGGGCACCCGGCCTCGCGATCGGCCTGCACAACGACGTCATCGGCCCCTACCTGACCTCGCTGGCAACCGACGAGCAGAAGCGGCGCTGGCTTCCCGGTTTCTGCACCGGTGAGAGGATCACCGCCGTCGCCATGACCGAACCCGGCGCCGGTTCCGACCTCCAGGGCATCCGCACCACCGCCGAGGACCGCGGCGACCACTGGCTGCTCAACGGCGCCAAGACCTTCATCTCCAACGGCATCCTCGCCGACCTCGTCGTCGTGGTCGCCAGGACCACTCCGGAGGGCGGCGCCAAGGGCCTGAGCCTGCTCGTCGTCGAACGCGGCGCGCCGGGCTTCGCCCGCGGCCGCAACCTCGACAAGGTCGGCCAGAAGTCCCAGGACACCGCGGAGCTGTTCTTCGACGACGTCCGCGTGCCCAAGGAGAACCTGCTGGGCGAGCTCCACGGCGCCTTCGTCCACCTGATGACCAACCTGGCGCAGGAGCGGCTGACGATCGCGGTCTCCGCCGCGGCGGCCGCCGAACACGTGCTGGACCTCACCACGGCCTACGTGAAGGAGCGCCAGGCGTTCGGCCGTCCGCTGGCGAAGCTCCAGCACGTCCGGTTCCAGATCGCCGAGATGGCCACCGAGTGCGCCGTCACCCGGGCCTTCGTCGACCGGTGCATCGCCGACCACGCCGCCGGCACCCTGGACGCGGCACACGCCTCCATGGCCAAGTACTGGGCCACCGAACTCCAGGTGCGCGTCACCGACCGCTGCCTCCAGCTCCACGGCGGCTACGGCTACATGAACGAACAGCCCGTCGCCCGGGCGTACACCGACGCGCGCGTCCAGACCATCTACGGCGGCACCACCGAGATCATGAAGGAGATCATCGGCCGCTCCCTGCTCTCCTGACGATCCGGCGACCCCGACCCACCCGACCGGATCCCGGACCCCCCTTCCCGAGCACGCACGAAAGGCTGCTGACCTTGAGCACCGAAGCGTACGTCTACGACGCCATCCGCACCCCGCGCGGGCGCGGCAAGGCGAACGGCGCCCTGCACGGCACCAAGCCCATCGACCTGGTCGTCGGGCTGATGCACGAGATGCGCCGCCGCAACCCCGGCCTGGACCCGGCCGCCATCGATGACGTGGTGCTCGGCGTGGTCGGGCCCATCGGCGACCAGGGCTCCGACATCGCGAAGATCGCCGCCATCGCCGCCGGGCTGCCCGACACCGTGGCCGGGGTGCAGGAGAACCGCTTCTGTGCCTCCGGTCTGGAAGCCGTCAACCTCGCGGCGGCCAAGGTCCGTTCCGGCTGGGAGGACCTCGTCCTGGCCGGCGGGGTGGAGTCCATGTCCCGCGTGCCGCTCGGCACCGACGGCGGCGCCTGGGCCATGGACCCCATGACCAGCTTCGAGACGGGCTTCGTCCCGCAGGGCATCGGCGCCGACCTCATCGCCACCATCGAGGGCTTCAGCCGCCGCGACGTGGACGAGTTCGCCGCGCTCTCCCAGGAGCGGGCGGTGGACGCGTGGAAGGAGGGCCGCTTCGAGAAGTCCGTCATCCCGGTGAAGGACCGCAGCGGCCTGGTCGTGCTGGACCGCGACGAGCACATCCGTCCCGGCACCACCGCCGACACCCTCGCCGGGCTCAAGCCCTCCTTCGCCGACATCGGCGACCTCGGCGGCTTCGACGCCGTCGCCCTCCAGAAATACCACTGGGTCGAGAGGATCGACCACGTCCATCACGCCGGCAACTCCTCCGGCATCGTGGACGGTTCGTCGCTGGTCGCCATCGGCAACGCCGAGGTCGGCACGCGGTACGGCATGCGGCCCAGGGCGCGCATCGTCTCCGCCGCCGTCTCCGGCGCGGACCCGACGATCATGCTGACCGGGCCCGCACCCGCGTCGAAGAAGGCCCTCGCGAAGGCGGGTCTGAGCATCGACGACATCGACCTGGTCGAGATCAACGAGGCGTTCGCCGCGGTCGTGCTCCGCTTCGTCCGCGACATGGGCCTCTCCCTGGACAAGGTCAACGTCAACGGCGGCGCCATCGCGATGGGCCACCCGCTCGGCGCCACCGGCGCGATGATCCTCGGCACGCTCGTGGACGAGCTGGAGCGGCGCGACCAGCGGTACGGCCTCGCCACGCTCTGCGTGGGCGGCGGCATGGGCTGCGCCACCGTCGTCGAACGCCTCTGAAACGCCGGACCGCCCCCTTCGCCCACCCTTACGGAGCTCACACCGCCATGGCAGAAACCGCCGCGTCCTCCACCATCCGCTGGGAGCAGGACGACACCGGAATCGTCACCCTCGTCCTCGACGACCCCGACCAGTCCGCCAACACCATGAACGAGGCGTTCAAGGCCTCGCTCGCCGCGACCGCCGACCGTCTGGAGGCCGAGAAGGACTCCGTCCGCGGCATCGTCGTCACCTCCGCCAAGAAGACCTTCTTCGCCGGCGGCGACCTGCGCGACCTGATCCGGGCCCGCCCCGAGGACGCCCAGCGGGTCTTCGACGCCGGCATGGGCATCAAGCGCGACCTGCGCCGCATCGAGACCCTCGGCAAGCCCGTCGTCGCCGCGCTCAACGGCGCCGCGCTCGGCGGCGGTCTGGAGATCGCTCTCGCCTGCCACCACCGGGTCGCCCTCGACGCGCGGGGCTCGAAGATCGGGTGCCCGGAGTCCACCCTCGGCCTGCTGCCCGGAGGCGGCGGCGTGGTCCGCACCGTCCGCCTGCTCGGCATCGCCGACGCGCTGCTGAACGTCCTCCTGCAGGGGCAGCAGCACCGGCCGGAGAAGGCGAAGAAGGTCGGGCTGGTGCACGAGGTGGTGCAGACCGAGGAGGAGATGCTGGCCGCCGCCCGCGCCTTCATCGACGCGCACCCGGAGTCCGCCCAGCCCTGGGACACCCCCGGCTACCGGATCCCCGGCGGCACCCCCTCGAACCCGAAGTTCGCCGCCAACCTGCCCGCCTTCCCCGCCAACCTCAGGAAGCAGACCAGCGGCGCCCCCTACCCCGCACAGCGGAACATCCTCGCCGCCGCCGTCGAGGGCTCACAGGTCGACTTCGAGACCGCGCAGGTCATCGAGAGCCGGTACTTCACCGAACTGGTCACCGGCCAGATCGCCAAGAACATGATCCAGGCGTTCTTCTTCGACCTCCAGGCCATCAACTCCGGCCGCAGCCGCCCCGACGGCGTCGAGGAACGGACCGTGCGCAAGGTCGGTGTGCTGGGTGCGGGCATGATGGGCGCCGGCATCGCCTACACCTGCGCACGCGCCGGCATCGACGTCGTCCTCAAGGACGTCTCCCGGGAGGCCGCGGAGAAGGGCAAGGGCTACGCGGTGAAGCTGGAGGACAAGGCGCTGTCCCGCGGCCGCACCACCGAGGACGAGCGCGCGGCGCTCCTCGCCCGTATCACCCCGACCGCCGACCCGCAGGACCTCGCCGGCTGCGACGCCGTCATCGAGGCGGTGTTCGAGGACCCGGCGCTCAAGCACAAGGTGTTCCAGGAGATCGAGGACGTCGTCGCCCCCGACGCCCTGCTGTGCTCCAACACCTCCACCCTCCCCATCACCGCGCTCGCCGAAGGAGTGCAGCGGCAGGAGGACTTCGTCGGCCTGCACTTCTTCTCGCCGGTCGACAAGATGCCGCTGGTCGAGATCATCAACGGCGCCCGCACCGGCGACACCGCGCTCGCCCGCGCCTTCGACCTGGTGCGGCAGATCCGGAAGACCCCCATCGTCGTCAACGACTCGCGCGGCTTCTTCACCTCCCGCGTCATCGGCCACTTCATCACCGAGGGCGTGGCCATGCTGGCGGAGGGCGTCGAGCCCGCCACCGTCGAACAGGCCGCCGCCCAGGCCGGCTACCCCGCCAAGGTCCTCTCGCTGATGGACGAGCTCACCCTCACCCTGCCCCGCAAGATCCGCAACGAGACCCGGCAGGCGCTCGAGGCGGAGGGCAGGACCCTGCCGGACCACCCGGCGGACGCGGTGATCGACCGCATGGTCGACGAGTTCGGCCGCACCGGCCGCAGTGGCGGCGCCGGCTTCTACGACTACGACGAGGACGGAAAGCGCCTCGGCCTCTGGCCCGGACTGCGCGAGCACTTCGGGGCCGGCGCCCTGGCGGGGGAGCGGACGGACCTGGCCGAACTCCAGGAGCGCATGCTGTTCGTGGAGGCGCTGGACACCGTCCGCTGCGTGGAGGAGGGCGTGCTCACCTCCGTCGCCGACGCGAACATCGGCTCCGTCATGGGCATCGGCTTCCCGCCGTGGACCGGCGGCGTCCTCCAGTACGTCAACGGTTATGCGGGCGGCCTGCCCGGCTTCGTGGCCCGCGCCCGCGAGCTGGAGGCCCGCTACGGCGAGCGGTTCGCCGTACCGCCGCTGCTCGCGGCGAAGGCGGAGAAGGGCGAGACCTTCACCGACACGCCGTAGGCCCCGGTCGCCGGCTCAGCCGTCCCGTGCCCCGTCGTCCCCTGCCGGGGCACGGGACGGCGCGCCCTCCGGTGCGGCCTCGGCGGGGAACACCTCGCGCAGCTCCTCGTTCATCGAGCGCTGGAAGGCGGTGACCAGCGCCTGCACCACCATCGGCTGCATGTGCGCGGACAGCGACTTCATCCGGGCGACCTGCTCCGGGTCGTCCTCCCGCTCGCGGTAGGGCTGCCACACCTCGTCGCGGAAGAGCGTGCTCAGCGCACGCGCTGCGGACCGGGTGTGTTCCAGCATCACGTCCCGCGCCGCGAGGATGGCCTGCTGCGAGATGGGCACGTCCAGCAGCCGGACGCCAAGGTGGATCATGCCCGGGTCGACCCGGAACAGGTCCGGGTCGCCGGTCGGCTCCAGCACGCTCAGCGCCTCCAGCCGCCGCAGGTCGTCGTCCGTCAGGGCCCTGCCGACACGGCTCTCCAGCTGTCCGCGCGTCGCCTCGTCGACGGTGTCGGGCATCCAGGAGGCGACCATCGCCCGGTGTAGGGCCAGCTCGTGCGGGGAGATGTCGTCCGGCAGACGCTGGAGGTAGCGCTCGATCGCGGCGAGGGTCATGCCCTGCGCCTGCAGCTCCTCGATGAGCGCCAGCCGGGACAGGTGGTCCGGGCCGTACCGGCCCACCCGGCGAGGGCCGATGGCAGGCGGCGGGAGCAGCCCCCGGGTGCTGTAGAAACGGATGGTGCGCACGGTGACCCCGGCACGTGCCGCCAGCTGGTCGACGGTCAGCGCGTCCGCCTCAGGCGGCGCACCGCGCGCGGCCCGCGCACGGTCCCGGCCGTCCTCGTCCTCGTCCATCGCCGGCGCCTCTCCGTTCCTCGCTGACCGCCCGTGGTGCAACAGTATGGCTGTCTCACCATCACTGTAAAAGCCCGCGGGAGAGGCCGGACGGGCAGGCGCATCATGGGAACGTGCACAAGGACACCGCCGCCGCACGGCCGGTGCGGCGCCCGCCGCCGGAGCCCGGGCCGCCGCCGCCCGGCGGCCTGCTCTGGGACCTGACCGGCGACGTGCGCACCGTGCTCACGCTGCCGCCCGCGATGGCCCTCCAGGTCGCCCACCCCGCCGTCGGCGCGGGCGTCGACGATCACTCCGTCTTCCGCACCGACCCGTGGGGCCGCGCCCGGCGGTCGCTGGACAGCGTGCTGCTGTGGGTCTACGGCGGCGACCGGGCGCAGGAGGAGGGGCGCAGGCTGCGCACCCTGCACGCCGGTGTCCGCGGCACGGACGCGCACGGACGGTCCTACCGGGCCCTCGACCCCGCGACGTACGCCTGGGTGCACGCCACCGGCTTCCCGGTGATGCGGCACGCCCGCGGCTACCTCGGCCGCCCGTTCACCGAGGAGGAGGAGCGACGGCTGTACGCCGAATGGCTCCAGGTGGGCCGCGTGCTGGGCCTCCGGGACCGCGACATGCCGCAGACCCTCGCCGCGTTCTGGCCCTACTACCGGCGGATGCTGGACGACGAGATCGAGAGCACCCCCGTGCTGTGCGAACTGGTCTCCCTCACGGCCGCCGTACCCGCACCGACCGGCGGTCCGGCGGTGCTGCGGGCGGCACTGCGGGTGCTGTGGCCGCTGCTGCGGCCGCCGTTCCTCCGGCTGCGGGCGTTCGTCACCGTCGGACTGCTGCCGCCCGAGGCGCGGCAGGCCGCCGGGCTGCCCTGGACGCCCCGCCAGGAGCGGCGGCTGCGCCGGTTCGGGTGGGCCGTGCGGGTGACCGCGGCCGTTCTGCCGGAACGGCTGCGGTACTTCCCCGCGGCCCGGCGTGCCCGCGCGCAGCACCGTGCGGGCCAGTACCCCGGCTGACGCCCCGCGGAGCACCCTCAGCGGTGGCCGTGGCCTCCCTCGTGGGCGGCCTGGATCTTCTTCCACGACTCCGGCTGGTCCGGCACTCCCGCGGACGCGGCGCTGCGGTCGGCTCCGCCGGCCCCGCCGTTCGGCCCGACGGCCGGCTTCGACGGCTGGAACAGCCAGGTGCCGAACAGCGCGTCGAGCTGTTCGCCGGACTTCCGCTCGGTGTAGGCGACGAACTCGTCGATCGACGCGTCACCGCCGGCGTGCTTGCGCTGCCAGCCCTTCAGCACGGCGAAGAAGTCGCGGTCCCCGATCTCGGTGCGCAGCGCCTGGAGGGCCATCGCGCCGCGGTTGTAGACCGCGCCGTGGAACTGGTTCTCCGGGCCCGGGTCGCCGGGCTTCACCGTCCAGAAGTCGTCGTCGGCGGGGACGGAGTCGTAGGCGTAGGCCGCCAGTTCCTCGACCGTGCCCTCACCGGCGTGTTCCGACCACATCCACTCCGCGTAGCTGGCGAAGCCCTCGTTGAGCCAGATGTCGCTCCAGCGTTCCAGCGACACGCTGTTGCCGTACCACTGGTGCGCCATCTCGTGCACCACGACCGAGACGTTGGAGCCGTGCTGGAACTTGCGCGGGCTGTAGAAGGGCCGGGTCTGCGTCTCCAGGGCGTAGCCGGTGTCGGTGTCGGGCACGTAGCCGCCGATCGCGTGGAACGGGTAGGCGCCGAAGTACCCCTCCAGCCACTCGGTGACCTCGCCGGTGCGCTCGATGCTGGCGCGGGCCGCGCCCTCGTGCGGGCCCAGTTCGCGGCTGTAGGCGTTGAGCACGGGCAGTCCGCCGGCGGTGGTGTCGGTGGTGAGGTCGAACTTTCCCACCGCCAGCGTCGCCAGGTAGGTGGCCTGGGGCTCGGTCGACCGCCAGTTCCAGCGGGTCCAGCCGGCCTCGGAGCGCTGCGAGGCGAGCACGCCGTTGCTGACCGCCTGGGTGCCGTCCGGGACGGCGACGCTGACGTCGTAGGTGGCCTTGTCGGTCGGGTGGTCGTTGCTGGGGAACCACCACCAGGCGGCCTCCGGCTCGTTGGCCGCCACGCCGCCGTCCGGGGTGCGGTGCCAGGAGGTGAAGCCGTTCACCTCCACCTCCGACGGCGTGCCGGCGTAGCGGACGACGACGGTGGCGCGCTGCCCGTTCGTCAGCGGCCGGTCCGGCGTCACCTCCAGTTCGTGGGCGCCGGTCGCGGCGACGTCCGCGACGCGGCCGTTCACCCGGACCTCGCGGACGTCCAGGGCGAAGTCCAGGTTGAAGCGGGAGAGGTCCTGGGTGGCCTTCACCAGGAGGGTGGCGGTGCCCTTCAGGCGGTCGTTCCGGGGCTGGTAGCGCAGCCGCAGGTCGTAGTGCGCGACGTCGTAGCCGCCGTTGCCGTAGTCGGGGTAGTAGGGGTCGCCCACCCCGGGCGCCCCGGGCGTGGGCTCGGCCGCCGACGCCGGGATCGCCAGCATCAGGGTGGCCGCGGCCGCGGCCGGGGCGAGGAAGGTTCTGCGCACGAGTCCTCCAACTCGGTGGGGATTGCGAAGACGTGGAGGTGTCTATCGCTGCTACCCGCGTCATGTCCATGGCGCCTTGGTTTCCCGGGGGAGCACCCCGCGGGCCCCGGCCCGGGCGGCACGGAGCCTCCCGGGACGGCGCGGGCGTCAGGCGGGCCGGTCCTCGAGGGCCGCGCGCACCAGGTCGGCCGCCTCCCGTGCGGAGCCCCAGGACGCGGTCACGCCCGCCCCGCCGTGGCCGTACTGGTGTACGCACACGCTGCCTCCGGGCAGCTCCTCGCGTTCCAGGCGGACTCCGGCGGCGCGGCACGGGCGCAGGCCCACGCGGTGGTCCAGGACCGGGGCGTCGGCCACCGCCGGATGGACGCGGGCGCAGCGCTCGCGTATCGCCTCGGCCGTCGCCGGGTCCGGGAGCGTCCCCTCGGCGCCCTCCTCCGCCGTACCGCCGAGAATCAGCCCGTACGGTTGCGGAAAGAGGTAGGTGGAGACCGGCGCGCCGGGTTCCGACGACACGTGCCAGTCCTGGACGCCGGGATTCTCCACGACGAGCAACTGACCGCGCACCGCGGTCATCGTGGCGTCGCCCGCCAGCTCGCGGGCGCCCAGCCCGGTGCAGTGGACCACCACCGGCGCCTCCTCGCCGGCCTCGGCCAGCGAGGAGACGTCCCGCTGTGCGTACCGCCCGCCTGCCGCCTCCAGACGTCCTCGCAGATACGGGAGATAGGCCGTCATGTCGACAAGCGGCGTCCGGCACCGCTCGCCGACCAGCGCCGACCAGCGTTCCGGCGTGTCGGCCATGACCATGCGGCCCGGCACGAGCCGGACGCCGGTCTCCGCCGGACGCTCGGCCAGCCAGGACAGGGTGCGGAAGCTGTGCACCGCCCACTCCAGCGCCCGTTCCGCCGGCTCGATCCGGTACGGCCAGCACAGCCCGCCCGCCACCGCGGACGTCGTGTGCTCGGCAGGCTCGCGGCTCCAGACCCGGACGCGCACGCCCTCTTCGGCCAGGACGACCGCCGTCGTCAGCCCGATGACACCGCCTCCGACGACCAGCACTTCTCGCATGCGCGCACGATACGTCACCCCTCCCAGGGTTCCTCGGGATCGACGGTGGCGAGTTCGCCGTCCAGCCGCAGCCACCGGGTCGGCTCGATCGCGTGCAGGAACGGCAGGTCGTGACCGGCCACGATCAGCGCCCCCTCGTAGGACCGCAGCGCGTCGGTGAGCTGCCGGACGCTCGCCATGTCGAGGTTGTTCGTCGGCTCATCCAGCATCAGCAGCTGCGGCGCCGGCTCGGCGAGCATCACCGCCGCGAGCGTCGCCCGGAAGCGCTCGCCCCCGGACAGCGTGCCCACGACCTGCTCCGCGCGCTTCCCCTTGAACAGGAAGCGGGCCAGCTTGGCCCGGATGCGGTTGTCGGTCGCCCCCGGAGCCAGCCGGGCCACGTTCTGCACCAGGCTCAGCGACTCGTCCAGCAGGTCCAGCCGCTGCGGCAGATAGCGCAGCGGCACATGCGTGGTCAGCTCGCCGCCCTCCGGCGGGATCAGCCCGGCGATCGTGCGCAGCAGCGTCGACTTGCCGGCGCCGTTGCGTCCGGTCAGCGCGATCCGCTCCGGGCCGTGCACGTCCAGATGAGCGCGCGCGCCGTACCGCAGCTCGACCTCGCGCGCGGTGAGGACCTGCCGCCCGGCGGGCACGGCCGTGAACGGGAGGTCGACCCGGATCTCGTCGTCGTCGCGCACGGCCGCGGACGCCTCGTCCAGCCTCTCCCTGGCCTCCTCCAACCGCTGCTCGTGCAGGATCCGGTGCTTGCCCGCCGACTCCTGCGCCGAGCGCTTGCGCAGCTTCATCACCGCACGCGGCTCGCGTTTGGTGGCGTACATCTTGTCGCCGTAGCGGACGCGCTTGGCCAGCTTGGTCTGCGCCTCCGCGAGCTCGCGCTTCTGCCGTCGCAGGTCGCCCTCGGCGACGCGCACCATGCGCTCGGCCGCCTCCTGCTCGGTGGCCACGGCCTCCTCGTACGCCGACAGGTTGCCGCCGTACCAGTGCACCTCGCCGGCCCGCAGGTCGGCGATCTGGTCGACCAGTTCGAGCAGTTCCCGGTCGTGGCTGACCACCACCAGGACGCCGCTCCACGACGCCACCGCGTCGTACAGCCGCCGCCGGCCCTCCCGGTCGAGGTTGTTGGTCGGCTCGTCCAGCAGCAGGACGTCGGGGCGCCGCAGCAGCAGCGCCGCGAGCCGCAGCAGTACCGACTCGCCGCCGGACACCTCGCCGAGGGTGCGGTCCAGGGTGATGTGGGTCAGGCCGAGCTGGTCGAGCGTCGCCCGGGCGCGCTCCTCCACGTCCCAGTCGTCGCCGACCGCGGTGAAGTGCGCCTCGCTCGGGTCGCCCGCCTCGATGGCGTGCAGCGCCGCCCGGGTCCCGGCGATGCCCAGCGCCGCGTCGACGCGCAGGCCGGTGTCCAGGGTGAGGTCCTGGGGCAGGTAGCCGACCTCCCCGGCCACCCGCACGCTGCCCTCCTGTGGCGCCAGCTCCCCGGCGACCAGCTTGAGCAGCGTCGACTTCCCGGTGCCGTTGACGCCGATCAGCCCGGTGCGGCCCGGCCCGACGGCCAGTTCGAAGCCGTCCAGCACGGACGTGCCGTCCGGCCACGCGAAGGACAGGCGGGTGCAGGTGATGGATGTGGTGGGTGCGGACATGCGGTTCTCCGGTCGCGTCGTCCTGGAAGGGGGGCAGCGCTGGGAGACACCCGGCACCCGCGGAGCAGGCCGCGCGGGAGAAGGAGACCGGCCGGAGGGGGCCGCTCGCTTCCGAGGTCGCACTCGTGGCACGCACGCCCTACGGCGGTGCACACGGTGTCTCCGACCTCAGACGAGCAACGGCCTCTCCTATCGACGGCAACAGGGCCGAGGAGAACGCTACGGCTCCCGCACCGGCCGTGCAACGGCATTTATCCGGTGTCGCCGTGCCTCACGCCGTGCCAGGGTGGGCCGTCGCGACGAGGGAGCGGACATGCGTGAGCTGTATCCGGAGATCGAGCCGTACGAGCACGGCATGCTCGACGTGGGGGACGGCGACCACGTCTACTGGGAGGTGTGCGGCAACCCCGACGGCAGGCCCGCGCTGGTGGTGCACGGCGGGCCCGGATCCGGCTGCCGCCCACGTCACCGCCGCTACTTCGACCCCGAGCGGTACCGGGTGGTCCTCTTCGACCAGCGGGGCTGCGGGCGCAGCACACCGCACGCCGGGGACCCGTCGACCGGCGTGCGGCACCACACGATCCACCACCTGATCGCCGACATGGAGCTGCTGCGCACACACCTCGGCATCGACCGGTGGCTGCTGGAGGGCGGCTCGTGGGGCTCCACGCTGATCCTCGCCTACGCCCAGCGGCACCCGGAGCGGGTCACCGGGATCGTCGTTCCCGCCGTGACCACGACCCGCCGCTCCGAGATCGACTGGCTCTACCGGGGCGTGGGCCGTTTCTTCCCCCGCGAGTGGGAACGCTTCCTCGCCGGCGCCCCCGGGACACCCCCCGACGGCGACGTCGTCGGCGCCTACGCCGCCCTGACGGAGCATCCGGACCCGGCCGTACGGGACCGGGCGGTCCAGGAGTGGTGCGCCTGGGAGGACGCCGTCGTCTCCGGGGAGACGCACGGCGCCCCCGGCCCGTACGGCGACCGGCCCTCCGCGGACCGCACCGCCCTGGTGCGCCTGTGCGCCCACTACTTCTCGCACGGCGCCTGGCTGGAGGAGGGACAACTGCTGCGCGAGGCTCACCGCCTGGCCGGCATCCCCGGCGTGCTGATCCACGGCCGGCTCGACCTGGGCAGCCCCCTGGCCACCGCCTGGGAGCTGTCCCGCGCCTGGCCGGACGCGGAACTGCACGTGGTGGAGGACGCGGGCCACCTGGGCGGCGGGACGACCCGCGACACCCTGCTGGCCGCGCTCGACCGGTTCGCCCGGAGCTGAGCAGCCGTACGGCCGCTCGGACGGTGCCCCGCACCGCCCGGTCAGCCGCGGTCAGCCGCCGGTGACCAGCCGCCCGCCGGCCAGCACGGCCCGCACCTCGCGCAGCGCCTCCAGGTCGGCGAGCGGGTCGCCGTCCACCAGCAGAAGGTCCGCGCGGTAGCCGTCCGCGAGGCGCCCGGTCTCGTCGCCCAGCCCGACCGCGGCCGCGGCGTCGGCCGTGGCCATGGCCACCACGCGGGACGGCGGCAGGCCCAGGTGGACGAAGAAGCCCAGGCTGGACACCAGGTCGTCGAAGACCGCACCCGGCACGCCCGCGTCGGTGCCGGAGATCAGCCGCACGCCCTGCTCGTGCATCCAGCGCACCCGGGCGAACATCTCCTCCGCCCGCTCCGGCCCGAACCGTTCGGCGAACGCCCGCCAGCCGGGGCTGGCCGCCGGGCACACGGCGATGCCGCGCGCGGCGATGTCCGCGACCACGTCCTCACGGACGTCGAAGCCGCCGCGCCCCATCCACGTGCAGTGCTCGACGGTGTCCACGCCCGCCGCCACGGCCGCCGCGATGCCGTCCGCGCCGTGCGCGTGGGCGGCCACGGGCAGGCCGTGCGCGCGGGCCTCCTCCACCACCGCCCGCAGCTCCTCCGGGGAGAACTGGGCCTCCCAGATCGCCGGGCCGCCCTTCGTCAGCCCGCCGCCGGTCGCCATCACCTTGATGACGTCGGCGCCGTCCTTCGCGTTGCGCCGCACCGTCTCGCGGATCGCCTCCTCGCCGGAGACCTCGCCGCCGAGGAACCAGCAGTGGCCGCCGGGCACGGTCAGCGGCGCACCGGCCGCGAGGACCCGCGGACCGCTCACGGCCCCGGAGGCCACGGCGTCCCGCAGCCGCAGCGCCAGACCGCCCCGGTCGCCCAGGTCGCGCACGGTCGTCACACCGGTGGCCACCATCCGCCGGGCCCGGTCGGCCATGGCGAGCAGCAGCGCGGTGTCGTCCGTCTCGCGCAGCGACGTCACCGGGTCGGGCCCGGCGTCGAAGCACAGGTGCACGTGGGTGTCGATCAGGCCGGGCAGCAGCGTGCCCTCCGGGCGGGCGAGGCGCACGGCGCTAGCCGACGCCCGGGCCTCGACCTCGGCGCGCGGTCCGGCGGCGACGATGCGGTCGCCGCGGACGAGGACCGCGCCGTCCGGCGTGCGGTCGCCGTCCGGTCCGGTGAGCAACTGTCCTGCCGACACCAGGAATTCCATGGGCGGTACGTCCCCCTTGTCGGGTCGGGTGGGTCCTGTCGGTCCGGGTGAGCGGGTCGCGGGGCCGACGCCTCAGCGGGCGGCGGCCTGGAAGGCGTCGGAGAGGGTGACGAGCTGGCGGGCGTCCCCCTCGAGGGTGTCCTCCGCGGGCATCGGCAGCAGCACGGCCTTCGAGGGCGCGGTTCTGGACGGCGCCGGGGCACCTGCCGCGTGGTCGTGCAGCGCGGCCCGCAGCCGCGCGGCCAGGTCGGCCGCCCAGCCGTCGGACGGTTCCGGGCGAGCCGGGGGAGCGGCGGCCCGCGCGCCGTCCGGTTCGCCGTCGGCCCCGGCGTCCGGACGCGCCAGGTACGGGCTGATCCGCACCAGCCCGTCACGGCACTCGATGACCCGCCGGTAGTAGCGGCGGTGCACGCCGCGCAGCAGCAGCCGGTCCCCCCAGGGCCGGGTCGGCACCCGGGTCAGCTCGTCCTCCGGGAACGCCCGGTGCAGCGCGGCCCACAGCGGACGCAGCCGGTGGTAGGCCCGCCGGTGCCGCCACCACAGCCGCAGCGCCGCGATGCGGGTCGCCGCGCCCGGGTAGCTCACACCGATCACGAACACGGGCACGGCGATCGACAGCGTGAGGTTGGCGCCGGTCAGCAGCGGCGACTCGTCCGGGCCGCCGGCCCACCGCACCACGACGAACACCTGGCGCACCACGTCGGCCAGCACCATGGCCGCCATCGCCACGGCGGTCAGCCGCAGCCCGGTGGCCAGCGACCCCTGCGAGAGGCGGATGTAGCGGTACGTCCACCACAGGGCCATCGCCAGGGCGTACCCCAGGTACAGACCCGCGGAGAGGTAGAAGCCGGCCACGCCGGCGATCTGCATGTCCGCGGTGTCGTAGGTGCCGCCGCGCGCGCCGGGCGGGGTGGCGGCCATGGACACCGCCGCGAGCCCGGCGGCCACGCCCAGCGGCACCAGTTCCAGGCGGGCCCGTCGCCGGCCGCGCGCCGGGTCGAGGGCGGCCGAGTGCAGGTAGAAGCACATCAGAAAGTACACGCAGCACAGCAGCAGCACGTTCTGCAGCAGCTCCGCCGCCCCCGCGCCCAGGAGCCCGTCCGCCGCCCGGGCGCCCGGTCCGGTGCCGAACGGGAACGCCAGCGCGGCGGACACCAGGCACAGCGTCACCGACCGCAGCGGCAGGTCCGCCGGGGCGCGCGAGAGCTGGTAGCCCTTCCACGCCACGGCCGCCACCAGCAGCACGCCGAGTACCGCGCTCATGTCACAACCACCCCTGCCGGTCGCCCAGCGCCGTCTGCACCCGCTGCAGCGCGGGGTTCTTCGACGCCCGCGGAGTCACGTGGTCCAGCACGGACGCCCACTCCAGGATGATGGTGGCCACCAGTTCGGCCTCCCGCTCGTGCTCCTCGTCGTACGACGTGCGGCGCAGTGCCCGCCGGACCGCCCCCAGGGAGAGGTCGCCGGGAGCGGACCGCCAGAACTCCGGATCGTCGTCGTCGCTGCGGTGGTCCGCCAGGATGTGGCCCACCTCGTGCAGGATGATGTGGTCCTGGTGGGCCTTGCTGGTCTCCTTCTGGTACAGGATGTGGTCCGTCGTGTCCGTGGCCACCCACAGCCCGAACGGTCCCGGGGCCGGCAGCGCATAGGGCAGAAGCCGGATCGGCCGGCCGCGCTTCTCACCCAGCAGGCGGCACAACTCCTCCACCCGCAGCGGCGGTTGCACCCCCAGTGAGCGCAGTTCGCGCCTGCACCGCCGCCGTAGCTCTCGCTCCTTCACCCCTCGCTCCCCACCCGATCGTGTCTGAGCCCCCGCCGCGAAACTACACCTTCACCCCCGCGCGGACCACGGGTGGGCGCCCTGAGCTGCGCGTCCGCGGCCCGGAAAACCCTTCGCGGAGTGAGGGACCGGTGGCGTACGGTCCTGGCGCGAGTGAGAGGCCGAGGGAGGAACGCGTGACGCCGGAGGAGATCGTCGGACTGCTGGCCGAGCCGGGGCGGCTGCGGGTGTTCTCCGCGGTCGTGCTGGGTGCCGGGACGCCGTCCGAGGTGACGGACCGGGCCGGGATCCCGCCGAAGGAGGCCGGGGCGGCGCTGCGGCGTCTCCAGGAGGGCGGGCTCGTGGAGGCCGCCGGCGGACGGCTGGTGGCGCGGGCCGGGCAGCTCAAGGACACCGCCCGTCGGGCCGCCCGGAGCGAGGACTCCGCACGGCCCGCCGTGGACCACGGCTCCGGCGACGCACGCGTCGAGACGCTGCTGCGCACCTTCCTGCGGGACGGCGGCGACCGCATCCGCAGCCTGCCCCGGCAGTTCGGGCGGCGGCGCATCGTGCTGCACCACCTGGCGCGGAGGTCGTTCGAGACGGGCGCCGCCTACCCCGAGCGGGAGGTGAACGCCGTCCTGCGCGGGTGGTGCGAGGGCGCCGAGGTCGACCACGTGACCGTGCGGCGGTACCTCGTCGACCACTGCCTGCTGAGCAGGGCGGACGGCGTCTACCGGCTGCGGGAGGACGCTCCGGCCGTGCTCTGACCGCCCGGTCACGACCGTTCGCGGGTCAGCGGTTCGCGCGGGCGGCTTTGCGCGCGGCGCGGGCGGCCAGCCGCTCGTCGAACTTCCGCGCCTCGCCGTCCAGGCCGTTCATGAACAGCCCGAGTTCCTCCTGCGCCTTGAGCCCCTCGGGGCCGAGGCCGTCGATGTCGAGCACCTTCAGGAAGCGCAGGACCGGCTGGAGCACGTCGTCGTGGTGGATGCGCAGGTTGTAGATGCCGCCGATCGCCATCTGCGCGGCGGCGCGCTCGAACCCCGGCATGCCGTGACCGGGCATCCGGAAGCCGACCACCACGTCGCGCACCGCCTGCATCGTCAGGTCGGGGGCGATCTCGAACGCCGCCTGCAGCAGGTTGCGGTAGAAGACCATGTGCAGGTTCTCGTCCGTGGCGATGCGGGCGAGCATCCGGTCGCACACCGGGTCGCCGGACTGGTGGCCGGTGTTGCGGTGGGATATGCGGGTCGCCAGCTCCTGGAAGGAGACGTAGGCGACGGAGTGGAGCATGCTGTGCCGGTTGTCGGACTCGAAGCCCTCCGACATGTGCGCCATCCGGAAGTTCTCCAGCTGCACCGGGTCCACCGCGCGCGAGGTGAGCAGGTAGTCCCGCATCACGATGCCGTGCCGGCCCTCCTCCGCGGTCCAGCGGTGCACCCAGGTGCCCCAGGCGCCGTCGCGCCCGAAGAGGCTGGCGATCTCGTGGTGGTAGGAGGGCAGGTTGTCCTCGGTGAGCAGGTTGACCACGAGCGCGGTCCGGCCGATGTCGGTGACCTTCGACTGCTCCGGCGCCCACGGCTCGCCCTCCAGCGGGCCGTCGAAGTTGCGGCCGTCGCTCCACGGCACGTACTCGTGCGGCATCCAGTCCTTCGCCACCGCCAGGTGTCGGTTCAGCTCCTTCTCCACCACCTCCTCCAGCGCGTAGAGGAGCCGGGCGTCGGTCCAGCCGTCCGTACCGGCGTGCTGTCGGGTGGTGACGGTCACGGATGCTCCTGACGTGCGGGTGCGATTCACCTACGGCTGCGTAGGTTACGAGACCGTAAGTTATTACCGTCGGAACAAGCAAGAGCGGCCCGGTGACCAGGTACTACGCTCGGTTTTGTGGAATCCCGCCTTGCACACGAGGACATGCCGCTCTTCGTCTACGGAACGCTCTGCTTCGAGGAGGTGCTGCGGGCCCTGCTGAGGAGGGTTCCGTACTCCGAGCCGGCCGCGCTGGCGGGCTGGCGGGCCGCGGCGCTGGCGCGGCGTCCCTACCCGGGGCTGGTGCCCGCGCCGGGCGGCCTCGCGCGCGGGCGCCTGCTGCGGGGGCTGACGCCCGAGGAGTGCGCGGTGCTCGACGCGTTCGAGGGGGCGGAGTACACGATGCGGGCCGTCGCGGTGGACGGCGGGCGCGCGGCCCGCACGTACGTGTGGCGCGGCGGCGACGTGCTCGCCGAGGACTGGGATGCGGAACGCTACGCGGAGCGAGTCATCGCGGCGTACGGCCGCTGAATTCGCCCCCGCCCCAGCTCCGGTCCGCTGCACCTGCCCCGCTCGGTGACGCGTCCGTCGGCGACGGCCGTGCGCAGCGGCGGGGAAGGGTGACCGTACCGGGCTCGTGCGTGAACGTGTCCATCACGAGCCACTCGTCCAGCTCGGGGTCGTAGAGATTCTGCACGCCGAACTGCAGGACCTGCCAGAAGGTGGTCCGGTCCTTCTGGTCGACGTAGACGTCCCCGAGCGCCAGCGGGAGCCGCAGGTGGTTCCCGGGCGGCGCCTCCGGCACCACGATCCCGACCCGCCAGTGGTGCACGTACCGGTCCGGCCGGTCCGGGCCCTGCTGGAGGACCTCCCGCCCGACGAACCGGGCGCCCTCGAAGAGCTCGTTCAGGTCGTCCAGGGTGAACCCGGGGATCCGTGAGCACGGATGCTCGGTGAGCCCCGGATACTTGTAGGTCAGGGTGTAGAGCGTGCCGCGGTAGATCAGGTTGGTGAACCAGATCGGGTGGTCCGGCCCGCCCGCGGTCATCTGGCTGTCGCCGTCCCGTCCCTCCCAGGTGAAGGGGACGGTGATGCCGAGGTCGCGGACGATCCATGCGCCCTCGCCCCGGAAGTCGCGGGGGAGGCGGGGAGGGCGCGGCGCGGGCGGGCCGGGTCGTTCCGCCGTCCCGGTCGTGAGGGACGCGGCGGCCGCGCGCGATGTTCCGTCGTCCGCCGGCGGGAGCAGCGCCGGGAGGAGGGCGATCGCTCCCGCGAGAACGGCGGACGTCAGCGCCCGGCGTGTGGGTGTCCAGCTCATCATGTCCCTCGACCGTGTGTCAGGCGCCGTCCGGGCGCGGGCCGCGAACGCGGCGATGCCGCCCGCCCGCCGGCTCCGGGGCACAAACGCACCGAAGCGTGACATTGTCTACCAGACGAGGTCGGAGGTGACGGCGCAGGCGAGACGTGCGCCGCGGCGAGCCGTCTTCTGCTTCCCCTGTTCGGCGGGGTGAGGGACGCGGCCGGGGCCGTGGGCCCGCGCCCCCCGCCCCCGGGCCCGCCCCGCGCCCGCGTGCACGGGCTAGCGGAGGCCCGCCCGGCGGAGCGCCTCGGCCATCTCGTTGTTGACCGGTGCGGGGCGCTGGTCGCGGTCCCGGCGGGGACGGCCACCGCCGCCCTGCCGCTGGCGCGGCGCGGAGCCCTTGCGCCGGTCGCCCCCGCCCCGGCGGCCTTCGCCGCCCTTCGGGGCGCCCCCGCCGGCCTCGTCCTCCAGCCGCAGCGTCAAGGAGATCCGCTTCCGCGGCACGTCGACGTCCAGGACCTTGACCTTCACGATGTCGCCGGGCTTGACCACGTCCCGCGGGTCCTTGACGAAGGAGCGGGACATGGCAGAGACGTGCACCAGGCCGTCCTGGTGGACGCCCACGTCGACGAAGGCGCCGAACGCCGCGACGTTGGTGACGACGCCCTCCAGCACCATGCCGCCGGCCAGGTCGCCGATCTTCTCCACGCCCTCCTTGAAGCTGGCGGTCCGGAAGGCGGGACGCGGATCGCGGCCGGGCTTCTCCAGCTCCTTGAGGATGTCGGTCACCGTCGGCAGGCCGAACGTGTCGTCGACGAAGTCGGACGGCTTCAGCGCACGCAGCGCCGTCGCGTTGCCCATCAGGGACGGGACGTCGGTCCCGGCGGTCTTCACCATCGTGCGGACCAGCGGGTACGCCTCGGGGTGCACCGACGAGGCGTCCAGCGGGTCGTCGCCGCCGCGGATGCGGAGGAAGCCCGCGCACTGCTCGAACGCCTTCGGGCCCAGCCGCGCGACGTCCTTGAGTGCCTTGCGGTCGCGGAACGGGCCGTTGGCGTCCCGGTGGGCGACGATGTTCTCGGCGAGGCCGCCGCCGATGCCGGAGACCCGGGAGAGCAGCGGCGCGGAAGCGGTGTTCACGTCCACCCCGACGCCGTTCACGCAGTCCTCGACGACCGCGTCCAGCGAACGCGAGAGCTTCACCTCGGACAGATCGTGCTGGTACTGGCCCACACCGATCGACTTGGGGTCGATCTTCACGAGTTCGGCCAGCGGGTCCTGGAGGCGCCGGGCGATGGAGACGGCGCCGCGCAGCGAGACGTCCAGCTCCGGCAGCTCCTGCGAGGCGTAGGCGGATGCGGAGTACACCGACGCGCCGGCCTCGGAGACCATCACCTTGGTCAGCTTCAGCTCCGGCCGCCTGGTGAGGAGTTCGCCGGCCAGCTTGTCCGTCTCGCGGGAGGCGGTGCCGTTGCCGATGGCGACCAGGTCGACGCCGTGCCGCTCCGCCAGCGCCGACAGCCGCTCCAGGGCCTCGTCCCACTTCTTCTGCGGGGCGTGCGGGTAGATCGTGTCGGTGGCGGCGACCTTGCCGGTGGCGTCGACCACGGCGACCTTCACGCCCGTACGCAGCCCCGGGTCCAGTCCCATCGTGGCGCGGGTGCCGGCCGGTGCGGCCAGCAGCAGGTCGCGCAGGTTGGCGGCGAAGACCCGCACGGCCTCGTCCTCGGCGGCCGTGCGCAGCCGCAGCCGCAAGTCGATGCCGAGGTGCACCTGGATGCGGGTGCGCCAGGCCCAGCGGACGGTGTCGGCCAGCCAGCCGTCGGCGGGACGGCCCTGGTCGCGGATGCCGAAGCGGTTCGCGATGCTGCGCTCGTACGTCCCCGGCGTGCCGTCGGCGGGCGCGTCCGCGGGGTTCTCGGGCTGGAGCGCGAGGTCGAGGACCTCCTCCTTCTCGCCGCGCAGCAGTGCCAGCACCCGGTGGGAGGGCAGCTCGGTGAAGTCCTCGGAGAAGTCGAAGTAGTCCTTGAACTTGGCGCCCTGCTCCTCCTTGCCCTCGCGGACGGAGGAGGCGACGCGGCCCTTCTCCCACATGCGTTCGCGCAGTTCGCCGATCAGGTCGGCGTCCTCGCCGAAGCGTTCGGTGAGGATCGCGCGGGCGCCCTCCAGCGCGGCCCCGGCGTCGGTGACGCCCTTCTCGGCGTCCACGAACGCGGCGGCCGCGGCCTGCGGTTCGGCCGACGGGTCGTTCAGCAGCCCGTCGGCGAGCGGTTCGAGGCCGGCCTCGCGCGCGATCTGCGCCTTGGTCCGGCGCTTGGGCTTGAACGGAAGGTAGACGTCCTCCAGACGGGCCTTGGACTCGGCCGCGCGGATGCGGGCCTCCAGTGCGTCGTCGAGCTTGCCCTGCGACCGCACGGACTCCAGGATCGCCGCGCGCCGCTCCTCGAGCTCACGCAGGTACCGCAGCCGCTCCTCGAGGGCGCGCAACTGCGCGTCGTCGAGCATCTCGGTGGCTTCCTTGCGGTACCGGGCGATGAAGGGCACCGTCGAACCGCCGTCGAGCAGCTCGACCGCGGCCTTCACCTGCCGCTCCCGTACGCCGAGCTCCTCGGCGATCCTGCCTTCGATGGTGGTCGTCACGTTGATCCGTTCCGCCGTCCCGTTGCTGTTCCCCGCCCGGGGGTTGTCCCGGGTGAGGTACGCATTCTGGCAGGTGCCGCGGCCGGGACGGCGGCCGGACGCGCGCGGACCGCCGGACCGGTACGGGGCCGGTGCCGGCGGTCCGCGCGGCGCGGGGGATTCTCAGACCCGGCGGCCGCCGCGGGACATGCCGCCGAAGAGCCGCGCCACCGCGCGGAACGGGAGGGTCACGATCGTGGCGATGGCGCCGCCGATCATGCGGAAGATGTCAGCTATCGCACGCATGGCTCCCGGGTCCCCCACTCGCTCGGGGCCAAACAACGGCTGCCGTGACGCACCCTGCCGGCCGGCCGGTCAGCCCTTGCCGAACACCTCGCCGGGGAACGCCCCGTTGCCGAGGGCCGTGGCCGTGAAGCCGCCGGCGAGTTCGGTGAGGCGGGCGGTGCCGTCGGCGCCCAGCGCGGCGTACGGGCGTCCGTCCAGCCGGTCGGTCTCCGTCTCCAGCCGCTTGCGCAGCGTCAGTCCGGATTCGGTGAGGTCGCCCGCCTCGTCGAGAAGCCCGCGGTCCCGCAGCCGGTCCTGGGCGCCGTGCCAGTCCTGCTCGTTGTAGCCGCGGGTGGTCAGCAGGAACGACGGCACCATGCCCCGTCCGGACGCGGAATGGCTGACCAGGGCTTCCAGCGGGTCGAGTTCGGCGTGCTGGAGCACGGCGATGTGCGCGTCGCCGCGGTGCTCGCGCAGCAGCGTGGCGGCGTGCCAGAGCGCCAGGTGGGCGTCGTCGGGCACGGGCAGGTCGGCGTGCGCGGCGTACAGCGGCCGCCCGGGGCGGGTGCAGCCCTCGGCGGCGCGCAGCGCCAGGTCCGCGGCCTCGCGCATCTGCGGCGAGGCGACGGCGTCGTCGCCCAGCAGCCGCCGCAGCATGGCGTCCACCGCACGCATCCGGGCGGCCAGCACGGTCGACGGTGAGGCGAAGTCCCACACCTCGGGCAGGAAACGGGAGATCAGGTGGTGGCTGAAGTTGTAGAAGGCGGCCGTCACCGTTCCGGCGGAGACCGCGCCCATGGCGGCGGCGCGTCCGGCGAAGTAGACCGCGCTGGGGTCCTCGATGCCGTACGGCGCCAGCTCCTTGGCCAGATCGGGGGCGAAGTAGACGGCGGAGTGCAACGGGTTCAGCGCGTTGTGGCAGTGGCGGCCGGCTCGGTCGTCGGGTGTCGTCGTCATGCCCGCACGTTACCGATTGGTAATCCTCGGGGGGAAGGGCCGTCCCCCCGCGAACATCCGAGGTCACGTGCTCCAGGTGAAGCGCGGTTCACGCCGCTCCAGGAAGGCGGCGACGCCCTCGGCCGACTCGTCGCTCGCCGCCGCCTCGCGCGACCAGTGGGCGACCCGTTCCCGGTCGCCGTGCCCGTCGGCGAACTCCTTGGCCGCGGCCTGGGTCAGCTGGGAGCGGGAGACGAGCAGGCGGGTGTACGCGGCGGTGCGGGTGTCGAGGCCGTCGCCCGGATGCAGCTCGTCGACCAGGCCGCAGCGCAGGGCGCGTTCGGCGCCGATCAGCTCGGCGGAGAACAGCAGGTGCTTCGCGGTGGACGGTCCCACCAGCCGGACCAGCCGCTGCGTCGCCGAGGCGGGGTAGACGATGCCCAGCCGTGCCGGGGTGACGCCGAAGAGCGCGTCCTCGGCGGCGAACCGCAGGTCGCAGGCGGCGGCGAGCTGGACCCCGCCGCCCACGCAGTGACCGCGGACCACGGCGAGGGTCGGCTTGGGGAACGCGGCCAGCGCCTCCTCCGCGGCGAGGGCGAGGTTCCTGCCCTCGTCGGCGGACGCGCGGAGCGTACCGATGTCCGCGCCGGCGCAGAAGGTGCCGTGCGCGCCGGTCAGCACCATCACGCGTACGGCGGCGTCGGCCGCCAGCCGGTCCAGGAGCGGCGGCAGCGCGCGCCACATGGCGGGCGTCATCGCGTTCCGTTTGGCCGGGTGGTCGATGGTGACGGTCGCGACGCCGTCGGCGCACGCGGTGGCCAGCTGCATGAGTCCGATCGTATCCGCCGGGCTGTCAGGCACCGTCCGGGCACTGGTGCATTTCCGGTCATGGAAGGCCACGAACCGAAAGGCGAGTGGCACATGTCGTCGATAGGTGACGACTTGCGGTCAGCCGGTCGGTTCGGGGGTGTGAGCTATCAACACTCGATGCAAGAACAGATGCAAGAACACAGCGTGGATGGGAGCGGGGTGCGGCAGATGGACATCCGCGGGAGTGAGCCGCCGGCGGCCGGTGGCGGTGCCCCGGTGGCGACGCCGGTGCAGGAGTGCGTCCGGCCGGCGAGCTACGAGGGCACCTGGCGCCTCACCGCTCCCGCGCTCGACTCGTCCGTGCCGCAGCTGCGGCACGCCGTACGCGACCTGGTGCGCCGGCAGCGCGCGCCGGTCACCGACGACATGCTGCAGGGGCTGCTGCTCATCCTCTCCGAGCTGGTCACCAACTCGGTGCGGCACGCGGCGCTGCTCTCCCCGGAGATCGGTGTCGAGGTGTCGCTGGGCTCGGGCTGGGTCCGGATCGCCGTGGAGGACGCACACCCGTACCGGCCCAAGGCGCTGGAGGCCGACCCGGACCAGCAGCACACCGGCGGCCGCGGCCTGCTCCTGGTGAAGACGATCACCGCCGAGGCTGGCGGCCTGTGCGACGTGGAACAGACCGGGGCGGGCGGCAAGGTCGTCTGGGCGGCGTTCCCGCTCCCGCCCGGGGCCTGACCACCGGGCTCCCGCCCCGGAGGCCCGCCCCGGGGCGGGGAGCGGCGCGCCCGCCGGGTGGCGGGCGCGTGCGCGGCCGCGGCTACCAGCCTGCCGCACCGCCCGTCACCTCGCGGATCGCCGGCCGCGCGGCGTCCAGCACGGTCATGAACCACGCGGAGAAGGTGTCCTCCGCGTGCCGCTTGTCCAGCTCCGCCGGCGTCACGAACGCCGTGTCCGCGATCTCCTCCGCGTCCGGACGCAGCCGGTCCCGCACCACCCCGGCGAACAGGTGGTTGAACTCCTTCTCCACCAGCCCCGAGGCCGGGTCCGGGTGGTGGTAGCGGACCGTGCCGGCCTCCCGCATCGAGAACGGCGCCACACCCAGCTCCTCGCCCACCCGCCGGGCCGCCGCCGCGAACGGCGGCTCACCCGGATAGGGGTGGCCGCAACAGGTGTTGGACCAGACGCCGGGGGAGTGGTACTTGCCCAGCGCGCGCCGCTGGAGCAGCAGTCGGCCGGTGTCGTCGAGGAGGAAGACGGAGAACGCCCGGTGCAGCCTGCCCGGCGGCACGTGCGCGGAGAGTTTCTCCGCGGTGCCGGTCGTCGTGCCGTCCTCGTCGACCAGTTCGAGCAGGATGGGTGCCGCTGGGCTGTTCGCCATGTTCGTCCTTCTCCAGGTGGTATCCGGCTGCTCGCCCAGTGTGCCGCACCTCAGTGACACAGCCGCGCTTCGTGCGCCGCATGTCCGTGCGGCTCGAGCTGGAACGTGCAGTGCTCGACGTCGAAGTGCGCCCCCAGGCAGCCCTGCAGCTCGTGCAGGACGCGTTCGTGGCCCATCGCGTCCAGCACCTCCTGGCTGACGACGACGTGCGCCGACAGGACCGGCATGCCCGAGGTGATCGTCCACACGTGCAGGTCGTGCAGGTCCTCCACGCCGGGCACCGCCAGGATGTGGGCCCGCAACTCGGCCAGGTCCACGTCCTTCGGCGCGGCCTCCAGCAGCACGTCCAGGGCCTCCCGCGCCAGCCGCACCGTCCGCGGGACGATCATCAGCCCGATCAGCAGCGAGGCGATCGGGTCGGCCGCCTCCCAGCCGGTCAGCATCACGGCCACCGCGGAGACGATCACCGCCAGCGAGCCGAGAGTGTCCGCCAGGACCTCCAGGAACGCGCCGCGCACGTTCAGGCTCTCCCGCTGCCCGCGCAGCAGCAGTGCCAGCGACACGCTGTTCGCCACCAGACCGACGACGCCGAAGACCAGGGTGAGCCCGCCGTCGGTCCCGGCCGGGGTGAGGAAGCGCTGCACCGCCTCGTACAGGATGTAGCCGCCCACGCCCAGCAGCAGCACGCAGTTGGCCAGCGCGGCGAGGATCTCGGCCCGCGCGAAGCCGTAGGTGCGCCGCTCGCTGCTCGGACGGTTCGCGAAGTGGATCGCCAGCAGCGCCATGCCCAGGCCCAGCGCGTCGGTGGCCATGTGGCCCGCGTCCGCCAGCAGGGCGAGCGAATCCGCGAGGAGGCCGCCGGCGACCTGCACCGCCGCCACGGTCAGGGTGATGCCCAGGGCGATGCGCAGCCGGGTGCGGTGCGCCGCCGAAACGGTGCCTCCCGAGCCCGCACCGAGCCCGCCGTGATCGTGCCCCGCACCCATGTGCCGCCTCCGTCGCTCGACTCGGAATGTCTCCAGGCGGTCCCCAGTGAACTACGGGCGGGGGGTAGGGGCAACGCGACGCTGAACACCGTTGTCATGTGCTCTGACCTGGCGTTTTCTTCAGTGATCAGGTCTGCCGGGTCAGAGCCCCGGGAGCGCGGTCAGGGGTGGCGGAGCCGCCATCCCTCCCAGGCGGAGACGATCATGTCCCGCACGTCGTGCCGCGGCTTCCAGCCCAGCTCCCGCCGGATCAGCTCCGCCGAGGCGATCACCCGGGCGGGGTCGCCCGGACGGCGTGCGACCACCCGCGGGGCCGGCTCGCGCAGACCCGTGACGTCGGCCACCAGACCGGCGATCTCGTGGACCGAGACACCCGTGCCGGTGCCGATGTTCACCGTCAGATCCTCCGCGCCGCCGCCCGCCTCGCTCGCCGCCGCCACGTGCCGGGCGGCGACGACGTGCGCGTCCGCCAGGTCGGCGACGTGCACGTAGTCGCGAATGCAGGTGCCGTCCGGCGTCGGGTAGTCGTCGCCGAAGACCCGGGGCGCCTCGCCGCGGGTGAGGGCCTCGAAGAACATCGGGATGACGTTGCTCACGCCCACGTCCGACAGCTCCGGTGCGGCGGCTCCCGCGACGTTGAAGTAGCGCAGGCACGCCGTCGCCAGCCCGTGCCGGCGGCCCGTGGCGCGCACCAGCCACTCCCCGGCCAGCTTGGTCTCCCCGTACGGGTTCATCGGCACGCACGGGGTGTCCTCCGTGACCAGGTCCACGTCCGGCATGCCGTACACCGCGGCCGAGGAGGAGTACACGAACCGGTCCACGCCCGCGGCGACGACCGCCTCCAGCAGTACGGTCAGCCCGTGCAGGTTCTCCCGGTAGTACCGCAGGGGCTGCTCGACCGACTCGCCGACCTGCTTGCGCGCCGCCAGGTGGACCACGCCCCGCACCTCGTGGCCGGCGAGCGTCCGGTCCAGCAGGTCCCGGTCCAGGACGGTGCCCTCGACGACCGGAACCTCCGCGGGAAGCCGCTCGGGCAGTCCGCTGGAGAGGTCGTCGAGCACGACGACCCGCTCCCCGGCGGCGCCCAGCGCACGGACGACGTGCGCGCCGATGTAGCCCGCGCCACCTGTGATCAACCACGTCATGGCGGCACCCTATCCGCCGGACCGGGCCGGAACCGCCGGGCGCCCGCGCGTCGTCCCTAGTCCGTGGCGCCCCGTCCGGCGCCCGGGCCCTTCCGTCCGGCGCGCGGTGTCCCGGCGAACGCGCGATGAACGGTGCACGTCGTTGATCCGATAGCCTCATGGCCGATGCCGCCCCGCCGCGTCCCCGGTGCGGGCGTGCCCTGCCGCTGCCCGGCCGCCCGACGCCCGGCGCGGCGACCTGCCGCACGCCAAGGAGTGAGTTCCGCTGCCGACCGCCATCCTCACCGGTCCACCGGTCGACGGGTCGTCACTCGAGGACGGCCTGCGGACGCTGGGCTTCGACGTCCGCACGGCCGCCGACGCCGCCGCCGCCGCGGCCGAGGTCCGGCGGGTACCGGCCGGTGAGCGCGTCGCGCTGGTCGACGCCCGGTTCGTCGGCCACCTGCAGAGCCTCCGGCTCGCCCTGACCGACCCCCGCTTCCCCGCCGCCGCGGTGCCCGGTGCCCTGACGGCCCAGCCACAGGCCCGGCCGGCACTGCTCCGCGCGCTGGACGGACAGGCCGCGCCCGCGCCCGGGGGCGCGCGGCACGGTGGCGTCACCGCCGCCGGCACCGTGGGGACGCCGCACGCCGACGGTCTCGCATCCGCCGGTGCCGGTGCGCGACGCACCGGCACCCTCGACGGCCCCCGTCCGGCCGCGGACGGCGGCCCCACGATCCCCGCGCAGCCAGGCGAAGGCCGCGGCCGCGTCCCGGGCCCCGCCGGCGGCGCGGACGACGACGGCGCACCCGCACCCTCCGCCTCTCCGGGCGCGACCGAGCGCGGCATCGGCGCCTCGGAGACGGACGCCCCCGTGGACGACCGGCTCGCGGACGAGGGGGCCGGCGCGGCGCCGTCCCGCGCCGCGTCCACACCCGCCGAACCCGGCACCGACACCCTCCCGGACGCCCTCGCCGCGGCCCTGGACGCCGGAGACGCCCCCGTACAGCGCCCGGCGCTCGGCGTCCTCGTCGCCGAGGTGCCCGACGGGCCGGACGCCCGCCGGGCAGCCGAGGAGGCGGTGGCCGGCGTCGACGAGGAGGCCGTACGGCTGCGGGGCGCGGTGAAGCCGCGCGACGGCTTCTTCACCACGTTCGCGATCAGCCCGTACTCCCGCTACCTGGCACGCTGGTGCGCGCGCCGCGGACTGACGCCCAACCAGGTCACCACCGCGTCCCTCGTCACCGCTCTGATCGCTGCCGCCTGCGCCGCCACCGGCACCCGCGCGGGGTTCGCCGCGGCCGGGGTGCTGCTGCTCGGCTCGTTCGTGCTGGACTGCACCGACGGCCAGCTCGCCCGCTACTCCCTGCAGTACTCCACCCTCGGCGCCTGGCTCGACGCCACCTTCGACCGGGCCAAGGAGTACGCCTACTACGCGGGTCTGGCGCTGGGCGCGGCGCGCGGCGGCGACGACGTGTGGGCGCTCGCGCTGGGGGCCATGGTGCTCCAGACCGTGCGCCACGTCGTGGACTTCTCCTTCACCGAGGCCAACCACGACGCCGCCGCCAACACCAGCCCCACCGCCGCCCTCTCCGGACGCCTGGACCGGGTCGGCTGGACGGTCTGGGCGCGCCGCATGATCGTGCTGCCCATCGGCGAACGCTGGGCGCTGATCGCCGTCCTCACCGCCTTCACCTCGCCGCGCGTGACGCTGACCGTGCTGCTCGCGGGCTGTGCGCTGGCAGCCTGCTACACCACCGGCGGGCGCGTACTGCGCTCGGTCACCCGGCGGGCACACCGCACCGACCGCGCGGCCCGCGCGCTGGCCGACCTCGCCGACACCGGCCCGCTGTCCGGGGCCGTCGCCCGTCTGGCCGGCGCCGGTGCCGTGCGCGGCCCGCTGGCGCCGGTGCTCGCCGCGCTGGGCGCCGCGACGGTGACCGGCGCCGCGTTGTGGGCACCCCTCGGCAGCTGGTGGCCGGTGCTCGCGGCCGCCGGATACGTCGTGCTCGCCGGGCTCGCCGTCGCCGCCCCGCTCAAGGGCGCGCTGGACTGGCTGGTCCCGCCGCTGCTGCGGACCGCCGAGTACGCCACCGTGCTCGTGCTCGCCGCCCGGTCGGAGGTGAACGGCGCCCTGCCCGCCGCTTTCGGACTGGTGTCCGCGGTCGCCTACCATCACTACGACACGGTGTACCGCATCCGCGGCGGCACCGGGGCGCCGCCGGCCTGGCTGGTGCGCGCGACAGGGGGGCACGACGGGAGGACGCTGGCGGTCACGGTCGCCGCCGCGCTGCTCCTCGGGGGAACGGGCCAAGGCTTCACACTCGCGCTGACCGCGCTCGCCGTGGTCATCGCCGTGGCGGTGCTCGTCGAGAGCGTCCGCTTCTGGGTGTCCGCCTCCGCGGGCGGTGCACCCGCCGTACACGACGAAACAGGAGAACCCGCATGATCGGCCTCGTGCTGGCCGCCGGCGCCGGACGGCGTCTGCGTCCCTACACCGACACCCTGCCGAAGGCCCTGGTGCCGGTCGACGGCGACACCACCATCCTCGACCTGACCCTCGGCAACTTCGCCGAGATCGGCCTCACCGAGGTGGCGATCATCGTGGGCTACCGCAAGGAGGCGGTGTACGAGCGCAAGGAGGCCCTGGAGCAGAAGTACGGCCTCACGCTCACCCTCATCGACAACGACAAGGCCGAGGAGTGGAACAACGCCTACTCCCTGTGGTGCGGGCGTGACGCCATCAAGCACGACGTGATCCTCGCCAACGGCGACACCGTGCACCCGGTCTCCGTCGAGAAGACCCTGCTCGCCGCGCGCGGCGACGGCCAGAAGATCATCCTCGCCCTCGACACGGTGAAGCAGCTCGCCGACGAGGAGATGAAGGTCGTCGTCGACCCCGCCAAGGGCGTCCAGAAGATCACCAAGCTGATGGACCCGTCCGAGGCCACCGGCGAGTACATCGGCGTCACCCTCATCGAGGGCTCTGCGGCCGACGAGCTGGCCGACGCCCTGAAGACCACCTTCGAGCGCGACCCCGACCTCTACTACGAGGACGGCTACCAGGAGCTGGTCAACCGCGGCTTCAAGGTCGACGTGGCCCCCATCGGCGACGTGGCCTGGGTCGAGATCGACAACCACGACGACCTCGCCAAGGGCCGGGAGATCGCATGCCGGTACTGACGAGGCTCATCCCCTCGCCAGTCGTCGTCGACATCCGGCCCGGTGCGCTGGACGACCTGGCCGACGTCCTCGCCGACCGGCGGATCTCCGCCATCGGCAAGCTGGCCGTCGCCATCAGCGGCGGTTCCGGGGCCAAGCTGCGCGAGCGGCTGGCACCGGCCCTGCCGGGCGCCACCTGGTACGAGGTGGGCGGCGGCACCCTGGACGACGCGATCAAGCTGGCGGACGCCATGAAGTCCGGCCACTACGACGCGGTGGTCGGCCTGGGCGGCGGGAAGATCATCGACTGCGCGAAGTTCGCGGCGGCCCGCATCGGCCTGCCGCTCGTCGCGGTCGCCACCAACCTCGCCCACGACGGCCTGTGCTCGCCCGTGGCCACCCTCGACAACGACGCGGGCCGCGGCTCGTACGGCGTGCCCAACCCGATCGCGGTCGTCATCGACCTCGACGTGGTCCGCGAGGCGCCCGTGCGGTTCGTGCGCTCCGGCATCGGCGACGCGGTGTCCAACATCTCCTGCATCGCCGACTGGGAGCTGGCCAACCGGGAGACCGGCGAGTCCATCGACGGCCTCGCCGCCGCCATGGCCCGCCAGGCCGGCGAGGCCGTGCTGCGGCACCCCGGCGGCGTGGGCGACGACGACTTCCTCCAGGTGCTCGCCGAGGGCCTGGTGCTCACCGGGATCTCCATGTCGGTCGCGGGCGACAGCCGTCCCGCGTCCGGCGCCTGCCACGAAATCAACCACGCGTTCGACCTCCTCTACCCCAAGCGCGCGGCCAGCCACGGCGAACAGGTCGGCCTGGGCGCGGCGTTCGCCATGCACCTGCGCGGCGCCGAGGAGGACTCCGCGCACATGGCCGAGGTGCTGCGCCGGCACGGCCTGCCGGTGCTGCCGGAGGAGATCGGCTTCAGCGTCGAGGAGTTCGTCCGGGCGGTCGAGTTCGCACCGCAGACCCGTCCGGGCCGCTACACCATCCTCGAGCACCTCGACCTGTCCACCGACCAGATCAAGGACGCGTACGCCGACTATGCCAAGGCCATCGGTAGCTGAACTCCGCCCGGTCGTGCACCCCGAGGGGGTGAAGGACCGGCGCAGCGGTGAGCACTGGGCGGGACGCCTCTACATGCGCGAGGTGTCCCTCCGCGTCGACCGGCACCTGGTCAACACGCGGGTCACGCCCAACCAGCTCACCTACCTGATGACGCTCGCCGGTGTCCTCGCCGCCCCGGCCCTGCTGGTCCCCGGCATAGCCGGGGCGGTGCTGGGCGTGGTGATGGTCCAGCTGTACCTGCTGCTCGACTGCGTGGACGGCGAGATCGCCCGCTGGAAGAAGCAGTACTCGCTCGGCGGCGTCTACCTCGACCGGGTCGGCGCCTACCTCTGCGACGCCGCCGTGCTCGTCGGACTCGGCCTGCGCGCCGCGGACCTGTGGGGCGAGGGCCGGACCGAGTGGCTGTGGGCGTTCCTCGGCACCCTCGCCGCGCTCGGCGCCGTCCTGATCAAGGCGGAGACCGACCTCGTCGGCGTCGCCCGGCACCAGGCCGGGATGCCGCCGGTGCAGGAGGCGGCGTCCGAGCCGCGGTCGTCCGGCCTGGCGCTGGCCCGCAAGGCTGCGGCGGCGCTGAAGTTCCACCGGCTGATCCTCGGCATCGAGGCGTCCCTGCTCATCCTGCTGGTGGCCGTGCTGGACGCCGTGCGCGGCGACCTGTACTTCACCCGGCTCGCGGTGGCGGTGCTGGCGGGCATCGCCCTCCTCCAGACGGTGCTCCACCTGGTGTCCGTCCTCGTCTCGAGCAGGCTCAAGTGAGCGCGCGCGAGAAGGCCCCGGCGGCCGGTGTGACCGTCGGGGCGGTCGTCATCACCATGGGCAACCGCCCCGACGAGCTGCGCGCCCTCCTCGACTCGGTCGCCGCGCAGGAAGGCGCCCCGGTCGAGATCGCGGTGGTCGGTAACGGGGCGCCGCTGCCCGCGTTGCCGGCGGGTGTACGGACGGTCGAGGTTCCGGAAAATCTCGGCATCCCCGGCGGCCGCAACGTCGGCATCGAGGCGTTCGGCCCCGGAGGCGGGGACGTCGACGTGCTGCTGTTCCTGGACGACGATGGCCTGCTGCCGCGCAAGGACACCGCCCAGCTGTGCCGGGAGGCGTTCGCCGCCGACCCGGAGCTGGGCATCGTCAGCTTCCGCATCGCCGACCCGGACACCGACGTCACCCAGCGCCGCCACGTCCCCCGGCTGCGCGCGTCCGATCCGCTGCGGCCGTCCCGCGTCACCACCTTCCTGGGCGGCGCCAACGCCGTCCGGACCGCCGTGTTCCAGCAGGTCGGCGGCCTGCCGGACGCCTTCTTCTACGCCCACGAGGAGACCGATCTCGCCTGGCGGGCGCAGGACGCGGGCTGGGCCATCGACTACCGGCCGGACATGGTGCTGCACCACCCGACGACGCTGCCCAGCCGGCACGCCGTCTACCACCGCATGGTGGCCCGCAACCGCGTGTGGCTGGCCCGCCGCAACCTGCCCGCCCCGCTGGTGCCCGTCTACCTGGGCGTATGGCTGCTGCTGACGCTGGCCAGGCGCCCGTCGCGCCCGGCGCTCAAGGCGTGGCTGGGCGGGTTCAAGGAGGGCTGGACCACCCCCTGCGGGCCGCGCAGGCCCATGAAATGGCGCACCGTGTGGCGCATGACGCGACTGGGCCGACCGCCGGTCATCTGACAAGCTCGGATCTGAGAACATCGGGTCTTCCGAGTCACTGGACAGTGTGAGGACGAAAGTTTCAACGTGAGCGAGACAACGCACGACGGTGCGGTCGCCGTGAACCCCCCGCCATCACCGGACGACGGCCTGTCCCCGGCCGAGCTGGCGGCGAAGTACGGCCTGACGGTCAGCGGCAAGCGGCCCTCCCTGCCGGAGTACGTCCGGCAGCTCTGGGCCCGGCGCCACTTCATCCTCACCTTCTCCCGGGCGAAGCTGCACGCGCAGTACAGCCAGGCCAAGCTCGGGCAGCTCTGGCAGGTCACCACGCCGCTGCTGAACGCGGGTGTGTACTTCCTGATCTTCGGGTTGCTGCTCGGTGGCAGGGAGGGAGTGCCGGGCGGCGAGCACAACTACGTGCCGTTCCTCGTCACGGGCGTCTTCGTGTTCACCTTCACGCAGACCTCGGTGCTGAGCGGTGTACGGTCGATCGCCAACAACCTGGGCCTGGTCAGAGCCCTGCACTTCCCACGCGCAGCCCTGCCCATCTCGTTCTCGCTGCAGCAACTTCAGCAGTTGCTCTACTCGATGATCGTGCTGGGAGTGATCCTGGTCGCCTTCGGTGAGTTCCCCGACTGGTCGTGGTTCTTCATCGTGCCGGTGCTCGTGATGCAGCTCGTGTTCAACACCGGACTCGCCCTGGTCTTCGCAAGGCTCGGCAGCAACACACCCGACCTGGCTCAGCTTATGCCGTTCGTGCTCAGGACCTGGATGTACGCCTCCGGGGTTCTGTTTCCCCTGCATCACATGGTGACGGAGCGCGCGGACGGACCTGAGTGGCTTGCTCAGGTGCTTCAGTACAACCCTGCCGCCCTCTACATGGATCTGATGCGCCGTGCTCTGATCGACGACTACACGATGGCGTACGTGGCGCCGTGGGGCTGGCTTGCGGCCCTGGGCTGGGCGCTGCTGATCGGCGCCTTCGGATTTGTGTTCTTCTGGAAGGCGGAGGAGCGTTATGGCCGTGGCTGAGAAGTCCAGGGAGACGGAATCGCCGGCCCCCGCGCAGTCGCGGGTGCCGACCGTCATCGCCGAAGACCTGCACATCGTCTACCGGGTCAATGGAGCCTCGAAGGGCAAGGGGAGCGCCACTGCGGCTCTGAGCAGGATGCTGCGGCGCGACCCGGACCGGGGGGTCCGCAGGGTGCACGCCGTGCGCGGCGTCAGCTTCACCGCGTACCACGGCGAGGCCATCGGCCTCATCGGCTCCAACGGCTCGGGCAAGTCCACCCTGCTCAAGGCCATCGCCGGCCTGATTCCCGCCGAGAGCGGCACGGTCTACAGCGACGGCCAGCCTTCGCTCATCGGTGTGAACGCCGCACTGATGAACGACCTCACCGGCGAGCGGAACGTCATACTCGGCGGGCTCGCGATGGGCATGACCCGCGAGCAGATCCGGGAGCGCTACCAGAGCATCGTCGACTTCTCCGGCATCAACGAGAAGGGCGACTTCATCACGCTGCCGATGCGCACCTACTCCTCCGGCATGTCGGCCCGGCTGCGGTTCTCCATCGCCGCGGCGAAGGAGCACGAGGTGCTGATGATCGACGAGGCGCTGGCCACCGGCGATCCGCGTTTCCGCAAGCGGTCCGAGCGCCGCATCGCGGAGATGCGGAAGAAGGCGGGGACCGTCTTCCTGGTCAGCCACAACAACAAGTCCATCCGGACCACCTGCGACCGGGTGCTCTGGCTGGAGCACGGCGAGCTGCGGATGGACGGCCCGACGCGTGTGGCGCTCAGACGCCGGCCGGGGTCCGCTCCCGCTCCGCCGCGGGCGCGGGGCCGCCGCCCTCGTCGAGGCCGACCCGGCCGTGCACGCGGCGCAGCCACCGCGGCGCGTACCAGGCGTGGCGGCCGAGCAGCCGCATCGCGGCCGGTACCAGGACGCCGCGCACCGCGACGGCGTCGATGAGGATGGCCAGCCCGCTGCCGAGCCCGAACATCTGGAGGAAGCTCACCTCCCCGCTGACGAAGGCGAAGAAGCTCACCGCCAGCAGCCCGGCGGCCATGGTCACGATGCGCCCGGTCCGGGCGAGACCCCTGGTCACCGCCGTGGTGTCGTCGGCGCCCGCGTCGTGCAGCTCCTTGATGCGGCTGGTCACGAACACCTCGTAGTCCATGGACAGCCCGAAGACGATGCAGAACAGCAGCACCGTCATGGAGGTGTCCATGGGCATCGGGGTGAAGCCGAGCAGGTCCGACAGGTGACCGTCCTGGAAGATCCACACCATGGCGCCGATGGCGGCGGTCAGGCTCACCGTGTTCAGGACCAGGGCCCGCAGCGGCTGGACGACGCTCCCGGTGAAGAGGAACAGCAGGACGAGGGTGGTGCCGACCACCATGCCGATCGCGGCGGGCAGCCGGTCGGCGATGGCCTGCTTGGAGTCGACGAGCTGCGCGTCCGTGCCGCCGACGAGGGTGCCGACGCCTCCCGGACCGTCCACGGCCCGCACCTCGCGCACCAGGTCCTGCGCCTCGGCGGACTTGGGCTCCAGGGTGCTGACGACGGTCACCCGCTGTGCGTCCGGCCGGGCGAGGGCCTCGGCCGCCCGGCCCGGGGGAGTGGCGCGGCCGTCGGTGTAGACGCCGGTGCTCGCCTGCACGCGCGCCACGCCGTCGAGCCGCGACAGCCGCTCGGCGTACGGCGCCAGCGCGCCCGCGGGGACCGCGCCCTCGGTTATGACCTGGATCGCCCCGGCGTCGTTGCCGGGGAAGCCTTCCGCGACCGCGGTGGAGACCTGCCGGCTCTGCGCCTGCTCCGGGAGGACCCGTTCGTCCGGAGTGCCGAACGTGGCGCCGAGCAGCGGGCTCGCCGCCAGCAGCAGGACCGCGAGCACCGGCAGCGCGGTCAGTGCGGGGCGCCGCATGACCAGGCCGGCGAGGCGTCCCCACACCGGGGCGTCGGCGCGTCGCACGGTCTTCGCCCAGGGCACCCGTCCCGCGTTGACCCGGTGTCCGAGGACGGCCAGCAGAGCGGGTACGACGATCAGCGCGGAGAGTGCGGCGATCGCCACCACGCCGATGCCAGCGTAGGCGAACGAGCGCAGGAAGAACTGCGGGAACAGCATGAGTGCGGACAGCGCCGCGATCACCGTGGCCGCCGAGAAGGCGATCGTGCGCCCGGCCGTGGTGACCGTCGTGCGCAGTGCCGCAGGCACCTCGTCGCCTTCGGCCAGCCGCTCCCGGAACCGGCTGACCAGCAGCAGTCCGTAGTCGATGCCGAGACCCAGGCCGAGCGCGGTGGTGAGGTTGACCGAGAACACGGAGACGTCGGTGAGGGAGCCGAGCACGTACAGCTCGGCGAAGGTGCCGAGGATCGCGATCAGCCCGATGGCCAGCGGCAGCAGCGCCGCGACCACGCTGCCGAAGGCGATGACCAGCAGGATCAGGGTGAGCGGCACGGCGATGGCTTCGGCCAGCGCCAGGTCCTCCGAGACCTGGGAGGTGATGTCGTTGTTGAGCGCGGCGAAGCCCCCGGTCTGCACGGTGACCGCGCCGCGGTCGCCGGCCCACTCGTCCGTCACGGTCTTCGCCCGGTCGGCGAGGGTGGTGCTGTCGCCCTCCACGTGGGCGAGGATCAGCGCCCGGTCTCCGTCCCCGGAAGCGAGCGCGGGGTCGGAGGTGGTGAACCAGGAGACGACGCGGGTGACGTGCGGCGCGTCCTGGACGCCCGCGGTGAGCTCGCGTCCGGCGTTCTGTGCGGCGGGGGAGTCGAGGCCGTCCTCGGCCCGGACCAGCAGCACCAGGTTGGTGTCGCCGCCGAACTTCTCCTCGATCACCCGCTGGGCGCGGCTCGAGGGTGCGTCCGGGTCCTCGAACCCACCGCCCTGGAGCTTTCCGAACGCGCCGAAGCCGACGGCTCCCATGGCCACCACCGCGACCAGACCGAGGAGCAGGAGTGCGCGGGCCCGGCGCAGGGCGAGCGCGGCGATGCGATCCAACACGGTGGGATCCCCCTTCATGTTTACGCTGTCAACATCTACTCAAGCAGGCGATGTTTATGCTGTCAACATCGGGCAGGATGGACGACATGGGAGAGACCTCGGGGAAGACCGGCCACCGCGCCGCCTACCATCACGGCGATCTGCGCAACGCGCTCATCGACGCCGCGACCGACCTGGCCCGGGAGGGCGGTCCCGACGCCGTCGTGCTGCGGGCGGCGGCCCGGCGGGTCGGCGTGTCGCCCACCGCCGCCTACCGCCACTTCAACGGCCAGGGCGACCTGCTCTTCGCGGTGAAGGTGTGCGGCCAGCGACACCTCGCGGAGTCCATGGCCGTCGCCGGTGAACTCGGCCCGGACGCGACCGGCGACGAGGTGGAGGACGCCGTCCTCGCGATGGGTCGCGGCTACATCTCCTTCGCCCTGCGGGAGCCGGGCCTGTTCCGCTCCGCGTTCTGCGACACGCCCGAACTGGCGATGGTGCTCAACCAGGATGGTGTCCCCAGCCCCTCGTCCGGCGAGTGGCAGTTCCGCTCCTTCGAGATGCTGATCGACGTCCTCGACCGGCTCGTCGCCTGCGGCCGGATGCCCGCCCGTCGGCGCCCGGGGGCGGAGGTCGCCGCCTGGTCGATGGTGCACGGCCTGTCCGTGCTGCTGCTCGACGGCCCGTTCGCGCAGCTTCCGGACGACCGGCGGGAGGCCGCCGTGGACCGCACGCTGCGCACCCTCCTCGCCGGATTCACGGCTCCCTGAGCGGGTTGCTGGGCGGG
>NZ_JAVREQ010000011.1:0-181340 GCF_031845485.1 Streptomyces hazeniae | reverse complement strand
ACCACCCCCACCAGCCTGCACGCGGGGCGGGCCCTCCCCCCAGGGGCCCGGGCGTCACCACCGGGGACGTGAGGGGGCGTGGGTGGAGGGCAGGGTCGATGCGCCCGGAAACACTTGCCCGTGATGTGTGGGCCGCGAAATAGGAGTCGTGCCCTCGGTTCGCCGAGAACGCGGCCCGTAAATCATGGGTTTCCGGGTCGTCGGCCCGGACCGGAACGCACGCCCCCGACCCCACACCGCGGGGCGGGCCATGGCCCACGCGGGTGAAGCGCGGCGGCCTCCGCCCCGCGGATACGCCGGGGGCCGGGGGTGCGGCGGCACTGTGGGAGAGCGCGGCCGTCCACGCCACCGGGAGGATGCCATGACCGTGGCCTTCAACCTGCTGATGCAGATCCTCATGGAGACCTTCGGCCTCCCCAAGCAGAACCTGCACCCCGACGCCACCTTCGCCGAGCTCGAGATGGACTCGCTGTCGCTCACCGAGCTGAGCGTGCTCGTCGAGGAGCGCACCGGCCTGTCCATGGCGCCGTTCCCCGTCAAGATCACGCTCACCGAGGCCGCCGACCTGATCGACGACGCGGCCGACGCGTACCTGGACCGCATGGCCGCCGCCGAACAGGAGCAGCAGCGCGTGGCAGCCGCCCGCGCGAGGGCCTGAAACCTCTCCGCCGCCCGCGCGAGCGCTCAGGCGGTCACCGCCCGCCGACGAAGCCGTGCTTCCGCAGGAAGTGCAGCGCCGCCTCGTCGGGGGAGCGGCCCTCCAGGTCCACCATGCCGTTGAGCTCGATCATCGTGTCCTCGGTCAGCTTCTCGCCCAGCCGCTGCGCGAGCTGCTCCAGCTCCGGGTGCTTCTTCAGCGTCTCCTCACGCACCGTCAGCGCGGCCAGCTCCGTGGTGAAGTGGTACCGATCGTCCTTCACCACCGTCAGGTCCAGGGACTCGATGCGCGCGTCGGTGGTGAAGACCTCCGCGAAGGTGCACGGGCTGCCCTTCGCGACGTTGACGTAGTTGAGCGCCAGCGCGTTCTGGTAGACCTGCGGCGCCGGGAAGCCGACGTCGTACGTCTTCTGTATCGCCCGCAGCTCGCGGTCCAGGAACTCCGCCGCCCCGCACAGCGTCATCTCCTCCGGGTGCGCGGCACCGTACCGCCGCAGGTCGCTCAGCTCGTCGACGTCCGCGAGGTCGCCGGTGACGTCGCTCGCCCGCGCGATCGCGTACTGGTTGCCGAACCGGGTCGGCCCGAGCCACACCACGCCGTTCTTCTCCCGGTCCTCCGTCGCGGTGCGGCGGAACTGCTCCCGGGCGCCCTCCACGGGCCGGTCGTGGCCGAGGTACTGCGTCCAGCCGGTGCCGGAGTACTCCCAGTACATGTCGATCTCGCGGCCCTCCAGCGCGCCGCGCACGATGGTCGAACCGCTCAGCCCGGTCTGGTCCTTCGTACGGGCGCCCGCCGCGCGCAGCGCGTACTGCGTGATGCTGCCGAGGATCTTCTGCTCGGTGAACTCCTTCGATCCCACCGTGAAGCGGGCCCCGGACAGGTCGAAGTCCTCGGCCAGCGAGCCGCCGCGCAGCTCCTTCGCGGTGACGTCGGCGCCCTGCGCCGCCGACCCGCCGCAGCCGGTGACCGCGAGTGCGGTCAGGGCGAGCACCGCGGCCAGGCACCGGTGGTTCCGCCCGACGGTCCGCCGGGCGGCCCGCCGGACGGTCTTGCGCGCACGTCGCAGCACGTCTCTCACCTTCCTCACTCCTCTCGTCGGCCCCGTCACAGCCCGCGCGGCCGCAGCAGGTCCTCGGCGATGCCCGCCAGCCAGTCCACGGCCAGCGCGAGCACCGCGACCAGCACACTCCCGGTGACCAGGACCAGGTTCCGGTGGGAGGCGATGCCGTTGGAGATGACGTCGCCCAGCCCGCCCGCACCGATGAACGTCGCCAGCGCGACCGTGCCGACCGTGATGACCAGGGCCGTTCGCACGCCGGCGAGCATCACCGGGACGGCCAGGGGCAGTTCGATGCGCCACAGCACCGCCCGCCGCGTCATGCCCATCCCGAGCGCCGACTCGATCACCGACCGGTCGACCTGCTGGAGCCCGGCGATGGTGTTGCGCAGCACCGGGAGGATGCCGTACGCCACGAAGGCGATGACGGCGATCTCGTTCACTCCCAGGCTCACGAAGGCCACCGCCAGCAGCACGATCAGTCCCAGCGACGGCAGCGCCTGCCCCACGTTGGCCACGGCCAGCACCGGTCCGGAGAGGCGCCGTGCCCGGCCGCGCGTGAGGAGCACGCCGGTCGGGATCGCGACGGCCAGGATCAGCACCGTGACCACGGCGAGCAGTTCCAGATGCTTGACCGTCCGGCTCAGCAGGTAGGCGGAGTTGAGGCTGCGCTGCTCGATCAGGTCGTGCGGCTGCGCGGACACGTACCACGCCAGCAGCGTCAGTACCACGGCGAGGGCGACGGGCGTGGCGCCGTAGCGGACGAGGGCACGCACCGGCTCACACCTCCTGCAGCGCGTCGGAGCCGCCGGAACCGTGCGGCCGGGGAGCGTGCGCGGCGGTGCTGTTGATCAGCTCGCGGACCGCGTCCATGGTCACCACGCCCCGGTAGCCGCCGTCCCCGTCGACGACGGCCAGCGCCGAGGAGTTGGCGGCCAGCATGCGGTCGAGAGCGTCGAAGAGGGTGGCGTCCGGCCCGAGCGGGGTGAGCAGCGGAAGCCGCTCTCCGGGTGCACCGTCTTCCACGCGCAGCCATCCCGCCGGGCGGCCGTCGTCGTCCAGCACCATCAGGTGGCCGTGTCCGGCGCGTCGCGCCGCCGCGGCCCGCTCCTCGCCGCCGGCGGAGTCGCCCACCGTCGGCCAGTCGGGCACCGGCAGCGCGCCGAGCGGGGTCAGCGACAGCCGCCGCACCGACGCGCCCGCCCCGATGAAGTCGGACACGAAGTCGTCGGCGGGATCGGCGAGGATGCGCTCGGGGGTGTCGTACTGGTGCACCACTCCGCCGTCGCCGAAGATCGCGATGCGGTCGCCCATCTTCACGGCCTCGTCGATGTCGTGGGTGACGAAGACGATGGTCTTGCGCACCTCCGCCTGGATGCGCAGGAACTCGTTCTGCAGCGCCTCCCGGTTGAGCGGGTCGATCGCGCCGAACGGCTCGTCCATCAGCATCACCTGCGGGTCGCCGCCCAGGGCCCGCGCCACGCCCACACGCTGCTGCTGGCCGCCGGAGAGCTGCTTGGGATAGCGCCTGCGGTACGTCTGTGGCGCCAGCCCGACCAGGTCCAGCAGCTCGTCGACCCGGGCGGCGATCCGCTCCCGGTCCCAGCCGAGCAGTCTGGGCACGGTGGCGATGTTGTCGGCGACCGTGCGGTGCGGGAACAGTCCGCCCTGCTGGATGGTGTAGCCGATGTTGCGCCGCAGCACGTGCGGGGCGACCTCGGTGACGTCCCTGCCGTCCAGGTGGATGCGGCCGGAGGTCGGTTCGATCAGCCGGTTGATCAGCTTCATGGTGGTGGTCTTGCCGCAGCCGGACGGCCCCACGAAGGTGACGATCCGGCCCGCAGGGATCTCCAGGTCCAGCTCCTCGACCGCGGCCTGCCGCTGGCCCGGGTAGCGCTTGGTCAGCGCCTCCAGGCGGATCATCGCGCGGTCCTCGTCCTGCTGCTCCCCGGCGGTCCGGCCGCCGTCGCCGCGCTTGCTGCCGTTGGTCATCTTCTCAAGCACCGAGCCCTCTGGGTGTGGTCAGCCGGTTCACGGCCGCGTACATCAGGTCGAAGAGGACGGCGAGCACGACGATGCCCAGCGCGCCCTCCAGCGTCAGGTAGACGGCGAACGGCGTGCCCGCCGTGGCGAGGCCGTCGAGGATGAGGTTGCCGAGCCCGGGACCGTTGACGGCCGCCGCGATGGCGGCGATGCCCAGCAGCAGCTGCGTCGCGACCCGCAGTCCGGTGAGCAGCACCGGCCAGGCCAGTGGCAGTTCGACGGTGGCCAGCACCCGCAGCCGCCCCATGCCCATGGCCCGCGCCGACTCCACCACCGCCGGGTCGAGCGCGCGCAGGCCGACCACGGTGTTGCGGATGACCGGCAGCAGCGCGTACAGCGTCAACGCGACGATCGACGGGCCGCTGCCCAGGCCCAGCGGGGTGATGAGCAGCCCGAAGAGGGCGTAGGACGGGATGGTCAGGAAGACCCCGGCGACGCCGAGCGCGACCGCGCGCGGAGTGCCCGTGCGGTAGGTGAGCACCGCGACGGGCACGCCGATCAGGACGGCCAGCCCGAGTCCCTGGAGCACCAGCAGGGCGTGCGCCAGGGTGGCGTCCAGCACGATGGGCCAGTTGTCCGCGAAGAACTGAGGGAACGTCATCTCACCCGCCCGCCCCTGCGCACCCGGCGCCGGCGGACACGGGCCCGGCTGCCGGGAACGCCTCGGCGAAGAACCCGTCCAGCTCCTCCACCAGCTCCCGGAACGTGGGGTGTTCGTCGAACATCCACTCCGTGTGTCCCGCCCCCTCGATCAGCCGCAGCCGTTTCGGCTCCCGCGCATGGTCGTACAGGGCGCGCGCCTCCTCGGGGCGGTGCAGCCGGTTCTCCGCGCCGTGCACCACCAGCAGCGGGCGCGGCGCCAGCCGGTGCACGACCTCCTGGGGCGAGAACCGCAGCAGCATGTCCGCCGACTCCAGGCTCACCCCGGAGCCGAAGCCGGGCGCCTTGTACAGCTCCTCGCCGACGTACCCGTCGGTCCGGTCGTCCAGGTCCAGGCGCACGATGTCCCAGGGGGAGGTGATCTCGCTGCGGCCGTTCGCAGCCCGCTGCCCGCGGTCCCGGGCCACCCGGTCCAGCAGGCTCCGCCAGCTCGCGTCGTCGTGCATGTTGCGGGTCGAACGGGTGCCGTCGCTGATGCAGTTGACGGCCGCGACCGCCCGCACCCGCGGGTCCTCCGCCGCTTCGGCGACGGCCACGCCGCCGCCCATGCCCCAGCCGAGCAGCCCGATGCGCCCGGCGTCGAGCAGGTCGTCGGCGGACACCCGGTCCACCGCCGCCCGCACGTCCTCCGCCCACTCCTGCGGCACCAGGCGGCCGCGCTCGCCCTCGCTGGCGCCGAAGCCGCGGTAGTCGAACGCGACGACCGCGTAGCCGCGTGCCGTCAGCGCCCGGGCGAACCGCTCCGGGTGGATGACCTTCAGGCCCTGGTAGCCGGAGGCCGGGACCACCACCGGGTACGGCGCCCCTACTCCGTCGTCGTCGGGCAGGTGCAGGTCCGCGTCGAGCCGCATCCCGCTGCTGAAGAACGGGAACGGGTGAGAGTTCATCGGTCGGTCCTCCTGTCGCTGTGCGCGTCCGGTGAGGGCGGCGTGGCCGGCAGACCGGCCATCGCGCGGGAGATGCGGTGGGCCGCCGCGCAGGTGACGCGGGCGGCGCGGTCGAGGTCCTGGCCCATCCGCCAGGCCGGGCCGGAGACGTTCAGCGCGGCCGTCACCCTGCCGCGGAAGTCCCGCACCGGCGCGGCGACAGCGACCAGCCCGGCCTCGAACTCCTCCTCGACCCGCGCGTGTCCCGCCTCGCGGGCCCGTGCCAGCCGCCCCAGGAAGTCCGGCACGTCCCGCGGCCCGTTCGGCTCGGGCGCGGGGAAGGACGTCCCGGCCAGCAGGTGCCGCACCTCGTCCTCGGAGTGGTCGAAGAGCAGCGCACGGCCCGAGGAGGTGGTGTGCAGCGGCACCACCCGGCCGATCCAGCCGGTGGCCTGAACCGCCCGGCAGGGGCGCTCCGAGAGCACGGTCAGGGCGCCGCCGTCGGTGAGCACCGTCAGGTGGACGCGCTCCTGGAGCACGTTCACCACGCTGCGCAGCACCGGCGGCGCCTCGGCGACGAGTCGCGGACGCCCCGCGTTGGAGGCGAGGGTGAACACCTGCCAGCCGAGCCGGTAGCAGCGGGTGCCAGCGTCCCGTTCCACCATACCGACCCGGTCCAGCGCCTTCAGAGCCCGGGACACCTGTGTCTTCTCCCGGCCCACGCGCCGCGCGACTTCGACGACGCCCAGCCCGCCGCGTTCGGCCGCGTCGTCGGAACCGAGCGCCTGCAGGATGGCCAGCGTCCGGTGAAGGCTGGAGGAACCCTCGCTCGACATGGCCCCGAGGATGGGGGCGGGGGAGCGCTGCGGACAACCGTCGTTGCCCGTTCGGCAACTACCGCGTGACGGACGTCATGATGCCGCCGCGGGCGGTCCGCCTCACGGGACGACCAGCGTCTCGGGGCGCTCGGACGCGGAGGCGAGCAGCGCGCCCCCGTCCAGTCCCTCGCCGGACAGGGCGTCGACCAGCAGGGCCAGCGCCTCCGGCGGCGTGGGGGAGTCCGGCTGGCCCGCGTCGGAGGAGAGCACCACGCGCTCCGGCCCGACCCGGGAGACGTACGCCGCCAGCCGTGCGGCCGTCATGCCCGGCTGGTGCAGCAGCTGAAACGTGGTGATCTCGGCGAACGCGCCGTAGGCCGCGGTGAGTTCGGCCGCCTCCTCGGCGCGCATCCCCGGCACGGTGTATCCGGGGTGGGTGAGCAGCAGCCGCCGTACGCCGGCCGCGTGCGCTTCCGGGAGCAGCCACCGCACCTCCGCTGCGCTCAGGTGGCCGGTCGCCAGCACCGCGTCCGCCTCCGCGACCAGCGCGCACACCTGCCGTGCGGCCTGCGCGGCGAGGGGGTTCTGCGGCGGGACGCCGTAGGCGTGCGACGACAGTCCGGGCCGCGCGCCGCACAGGCGGGGCAGGCCCGCCGCGCGCTGGGTGTGGGCGTCGGCGGTGGGCATCCACACCACCCGGCCGCCCGCGTCGAGGCAGGCGGCCACGGCCGACGGGTTGACGCCGTCCGTGTGCTGGTTGAGTGCGATGCCGCCGTACACGGGAAGGCCGTGCGCGCGGGCCGCGGCGGCCGCGCGGCCGACCGTCGACTCGTAGTGCGCCTTCAGCACGCAGCCGGAGAACCCGGCTACGGCGTAGGCGGCGACCGTGTCGTGGTCGTCGGCGCGGCGCGGGACGACGTCCGGGGCCGCGTGCACATGGAGGTCGAACACCCGCACAGGCTGCTCCCCTCGCCGCCGCCGCGCAACGCGAGTTGCCCGAGGGGCAACGGCCCGGCGGGCGGCGCGGGCGCGATGCTCCCCTGGCTGTCAGTCGACGCCCTCCTGCATGAGGCGGCGCACCTCGCGCTGGACCAGGCCGAAACGGGCCTCCTCCAGCAGCGGCATCTCCCGGCGCCTGCGGCGCGCCGCGCGCACGTCGAGGTCCACCAGGGTCAGCGACTCCTCCCAGCGGGGGGCCTCGGCCGCGATGCCGCCCCACGGGTCCAGCACCCGCGAACCGCCCCAGAAGGACGCCTTGCCCTCCTGCCCGACCCGGTTGACGAAGACCACCCAGCACTGCTGCAGCCGGGCGATGTTGAGCAGCAGGTCCTCCCAGTACACCGCGGTGTCGACGGCGCCCGGCGCGAGCCCGTCGGCACTGTTGGTCGGCACGAGCAGCACCTCCGCGCCGTCCTGCGCGGCCAGCCACGGCAGCATGGGCTGCCAGGCGTCGTTGCAGATCAGGGTGGCGACCCGGGCGTGCGCCGTGTCGAACGCCCGCAGCGCGTGCCCCGGGCTGAAGTGCTTGCGTTCCTCCCACTCCAGGTAGTTCGGCAGGTAGAGCTTGCGGTGGGTGTGCAGCACGGAGCCGTCGGAGAGGTAGCTCGCCGCGTTGTAGCGGCGCAGGCGCCCGTCCTCGTGCAGGCCGACCAGCACGTCCGGGCCGTGCGCGGCCAGCGCCGCCAGCCGTGCGTCGTCGGCGGCCAGCGAGGTGTCCTCCGGCACGCGGCCCAACGCGTAACCGTGCAGGCTCAGTTCGGGGAAGACGACCAGATCGGCGCCCTCCGCCGCCGCGCGCCGGACGATCCGGTGGGCACGCTCGAGGTTGCCCGTCACGTCCCCGAGCGCGCAGTCGGTCTGCGCCAGTGCGATCCGCACGGCGGATCACCCCTCTCCGCTGTCCGGCCCGGGGTCTCTCCCCGCCCTGGGGGCGCGTTCTACCGGGCCGTCGGCGCAGGTCGCAAGGGTGGTTGCGGTGCAGACAACCGGCACCCGCGACGATGCAGTACGGTGTACCGGAAAGTGCAGCATGATGACCTCTGTCGTGCTCGTCCCGCAGGGAGAACCGAGAACCGTGACCGCCGACGCACAGCACTGGCTCGACGCCGTCCGCATCGACGCGGCCGTCTCCGCACTGCGCCCCGACTACCGCGCGCTCGTCGTGGTCGCCGAGGGCCTGCGGCCCGGGCCGAGCGACGAGACCGGTGAACGGCATCTGGCGGCGGCCGAGAAGCGGGCCCGCGACCTGCTGGGCGGCCTCCCGCCCGAGGACCACCCGCACCTCGCCGCCTGGCATGAGGCGTTCCGGGCCTTCGGGGCCAAGCCCCGGCGCACCCGCCCCAGCGCGGAGGCGCTGCTGCGCCGGCTGGACGACGGCCTGCCCCGCGTCGACCGGCTCACCGACGTGTACAACGCCGTCTCGGTGGCGCACCTCGTGCCGCTCGGCGGCGAGGACCTCGACCACTACCGCGGTCCGGCCCGGCTGGTCCGGGCCGACGGCAGCGAGCCGTTCGAGGTCGTCGCCGGCGGCGAGCCGGCCGTCGAACACCCCCGCGCGGGCGAGGTGGTGTGGCGGGACGACGCGGGCGTCACCTGCCGCCGGTGGAACTGGCGCCAGTGCGCCCGCACCCGCCTCACGCACGAGACGACCCGCGCCTTCTTCGTACTCGACGCGCTCGGCGCCATGACCGACGACGCGCTGCACGCCGCCGGTGAGGCGCTGGTCGAAGCCCTGGCCGACGGCAGCCCCGGCGCCGCGTTCGCCTCCCGGGTCGTCACCGGCTGACCGGCCGACCGGCTGACCGGCCGACCGGCTGACCGGCTGACCGGCCGAGCCGCTCCGGCGCCCGGACGCGTCCGCGCTAAGCCGCCGCGTGCACCACGCCGGCGAACCGCCGCGCGACCTCGCGCCACACCGGTGTCGCCGCCGCCTCGTCACGCTCCGCCCGCGCCGGGACGTCGTCCGGGTCGAACCCCAGCCGGCGCAGCCGCTCCGGCTCCCAGCGGCGGGTCTGCGCGGCGCTCGCCTCGGGGTGGAACTGCACGCCCCAGGCCCGCTCACCGACCCGGAAGGCCTGGTACGGGCAGCGCTCGCTCTCCACCAGCCACGGCGCGCCCGGCGGCAGCGCGGTGATGGCGTCCACGTGGTTCTCGATCGCGGTGAAGCGTTCGGGCAGGCCGCGGAACAGCACGTCCTCACCGGCCTCCGCGCGCAGCGTCAACGCGGTGCTGCCGACCTCCGGCGCCCCGTGCTCCCCGCGGACCGTGCCGCCCGCGACCTGCGCCAGCAGCTGCCCGCCCAGGCAGATGCCGAACACCGGCACCTCCCGCTCGAGCGCCCGTGTCACCAGCGCCCGCGTCCGCGCCAGCCAGGGCGCGCGGTCGTCGGCGTCCGGCAGATAGCCACCGCCCAGCACCACCACCGCCTGCTGGGAGAGCTCCTCCGGCACCGGCGGACCCTCGGCCCGGTAGCCGTGCGCCACGTCCAGCGCCAGCCCCGCCTCGGTCAGCCACACGCCGAAACGGCCCGGACCGCCGTCCGGGCCGTTCTGTACCACCAGCACGCGGGGTATCCCCGCAGGATCGCTCATGCCTGGGAGTCTCCCAGGCCCAGCTCCGCCTCCAGCACCCGGGCCACGGCGTCCTTGTCGCCCTCCGTCTCGACCCGGGCGACCCGCTGCCGCCCGTAGGCGAACAGCAGCAGCTCCGCCGGCTCACCGCTCACCGTGACCACCGGGGTGCCCTTGTGCGCCACCACGGTCTGGCCGTTCGGGCGGCGCAGGACCAGGCCGACCGGCGAGCGGCGCCCGGACAGCCGGGCGACGGTCTCCAGCCGGCGCCACAGCGCGTCGGCGAACACCGGATCGATCTCGCGCGGCGTCCAGTCCGGCTGCGCCCGGCGGACGTCCTCCGCGTGCACGAAGAACTCCACCACGTTCGCCGCCTCGTCCACCTGCTTCAGCGAGAACGGGGAGAACTTCGGCGGCCCGGTGCGGATGAGCTGGATCAGCTCCTCGTACGGCTTGTCCCGGAACTCGGCCTGCACCCTCTCCAGACGCGCGGCGAGCGGCTTGAGGACGATCCCGCCCGCGGCGTCTGCCCGCCGCTCGCGCACCACCAGGTGCGCGGCGAGATCACGTGTCCGCCAGCCGCCGCACAGCGTCTCGGCCTCCGGCCCGGCACTCTCCAGCAGGTCGGCGAGAAGCAGACGTTCCCGCCTGGCATGAGTCGACATGCCGTCAGCGTACGCCCGTGCGGTTCCTCAGTCCGGGAGCGGAGCGGTGAGTTTCGGGCCGTCCAGTGTGTCGCTCAGGGTGATCGCGCAGGAGATCGTGTCGTCGTCGCCCAGCTGGTACGTCGGCAGCGCCGGGTAGATCGCGTAGTAGTAGTACATCCGGCCGTCCTTGGGCATCGAGTTCAGCCGGGTGTTCACGTCGGAGTGGCACAGCTCCATCACCTTCGTGCGCAGCGCCTGCTCGTCCGCGAAGGTGCCGGTGAGCGTGTCGTTGGTGATGACCTCGCCGTCGTGCGACTCGTCGCACGACCGCGTCTCCACCAGGGAGACGTCGCTGCTCAGCGCCGGGTGGTCGAAGCACTGACCGGGCTCCAGCACGACGAACGGCACCAGATCCTGCCCCGGGGACGTCGGCAGGGAGGAGTCCGGCTCCTGCGAGGCGCCCGGGGCCGGAACGTCCGGGGCACTGGAGGGGTCGGCGCCGCCCGCGCCGGGCTCCTCCTCCGCGCCGGGTGAACTCTCTCCGGTGGCCTCGGCCCTGCTGCTGCCGCCGTCGCCCCCGACCAGCAGCACCACGCCGCCCACCGCGACCGCAGCCGCCAGCACCGAGCCCACCACGATCGCCGCGACCTTGGCACCGCGATTGCCGCCGCCGGGCGGCTGCGGGGGTATCCCGTACGGCGGGCCGGGAAAGCCGGGCTGCCCGTGCGGTGTGCCGTACCCCGGAGGGGGCGGGAACCCGCCGCCCGGCCCCGTCCCCGCTCCGCTGCCGGGCGGGCCGAAGCCGCCGCCGGCCGGCTGCCCCTGGGGAGCCGGCCCGCCGGGCGCGGGCCCGAATCCCTGCGGCGGCCCGAAGCCCGACGATCCTGAACTGCCGTGCGCCTGCGGGTCCTGCGGCGGCGGGGGAAGACTCATGGCGCAAGGATGCCGCATCGCACGGACATCCGGGACCGCGGGGGAGAATGTCCGGTACATGCCCGATCACGCCTGCCCCGCACGCCACACCGGCACCCCGAGCGGCGTTGCGCACCGCACCGCACGCGGCGGCAGAATGGACCCATGACCCGCGTCCCCGCAGACTCCTCCGCACTCGACCCCGCCGTGGCCGCTCGCCTCCGCCGCAACGCCGACGGGCTGGTCCCCGCCATCGCCCAGCAGTACGACACCGGCGAGGTGCTGATGCTCGGCTGGATGGACGACGAGGCCCTGCACCGCACCCTCACCACCGGCCGCTGCACCTACTGGTCGCGCAGCCGCGGGGAGTACTGGGTCAAGGGCGACACCTCGGGCCACGTCCAGCACGTCAAGTCCGTGGCCCTGGACTGCGACGGCGATACCGTCCTGGTCAGGGTCGACCAGACCGGCGCCGCCTGCCACACCGGCGACCACACCTGCTTCGACGCCGCGCCCCTGCCCGTCACCGCCGACGGCTGACCGCCGGCACGCACCCGGCCCCGCCGCCACGCACCCGTCACGGACCCCAGGAACAGGACCCAAGGCCCACATGACCACTCCGGACCTCGACACCTTCCGCCGGCTCGCCAAGGACCGCCGCGTCATCCCCGTCACCCGCCGGCTCCTCGCCGACGGCGACACGCCCGTCGGCCTGTACCGCAAGCTCGCCGGCGAACGCGCCGGCACCTTCCTCCTGGAGTCCGCCGAGAACGGCCGCACCTGGTCCCGGTACTCCTTCGTCGGCGTCCGCAGCGCCGCCACCCTCACCGTCCGCGACGGCCGCGCCCACTGGCTCGGCGACCCGCCCGCCGGCGTCCCCACCGACGGCGACCCGCTGCACGCGCTGCGCGCCACCGTCGAAGCCCTGCACACCCCGCGCGACCTCCACGAGAGCGGCGAACTCCCGCCGTTCACGGGCGGCATGGTCGGCTACCTCGGCTATGACGTCGTACGCCGTCTGGAGCGGATCGGCGACAGCACCCGCGACGACCTGCGCCTCCCCGAGCTCACCATGCAGCTCGCCTCCGACCTCGCCGTGCTCGACCACCGCGACGGCACCGTGCTGCTCATCGCCAACGCCATCAACCACAACGACCTCGACACCGGCGTCGACGAGGCCTACCGCGACGCCGTCGCCCGCCTCGACACGATGGCCGCCGACCTCGACCGCCCCGGACCCGCGGGCGCCGCGGCCCTTCCGCCCTCCGCCCTTCCCGAGCAGGTCTCCCGCACCGGCGGAGGCGCCGCCTACCGCGCGGCCGTGGAGGACATCAAGGAACGCATCCGCGCCGGGGAGGCCTTCCAGGTCGTCCCCTCGCAGCGCTTCGAGACCCCCTGCCAGGCCCCCGCCCTCGACGTCTACCGCGCCCTGCGCACCACCAACCCCAGCCCGTACATGTACCTGTTCCGCTTCGCCGGAGAGGCGGACGACGGGGCCGCGGGCGGCTTCGACGTCGTCGGCTCCAGCCCGGAGGCGCTGGTCAAGGTCGAGGACGGGCAGGCCCTGATGCACCCCATCGCCGGCACCCGGCCGCGAGGCGCCACCCCGCAGCGCGACACCGCACTCGCCGACGAACTCCTCGCCGACCCCAAGGAACGCGCCGAACACCTCATGCTCGTCGACCTCGGCCGCAACGACCTCGGCCGCGTCTGCCGGCCGGGCAGCGTCGAGGTCGTCGACTTCATGTCCATCGAGCGGTACAGCCACGTCATGCACATCGTGTCCACCGTCACCGGCCGCCTCGCCCCCGACCGCACCGCCTTCGACGCCCTCACCGCCTGCTTTCCCGCCGGCACCCTCTCCGGCGCCCCCAAGCCCCGCGCGCTCCAGATCATCGAGGAACTCGAGACCACCCGCCGCGGCGTCTACGGCGGCTGCGTCGGCTACCTCGACTTCGCCGGCGACGCCGACACCGCCATCGCCATCCGGACCGCCGTCCTCCGCGACGGCACCGCCTACGTGCAGGCCGGAGCCGGCGTCGTCGCCGACTCCGACCCCGCCGCCGAGGACACCGAGTGCCGGAACAAGGCCGCCGCCGTGCTGCGGGCCGTGCACACCGCCGCACACCTCGGGGGCGCCACCCGGGCCCCGGGCCCCGGCGGTAGCGTGGGCCCGTGACTTCCGCGCCACCGCCCCGCACCTCCCGCACACCCCGGCGCGCCCTCGCGGCGGCGCTGCTGAGCGGCCCGCTCGGCGCGGCACTGGCACTGATCGCCGCCGGGCAGGTGTGGAGCGAGACCACCACCACGTTCGCCGGCGGCACCCTTCCGGTGACCGCCACCGGCAGCGACATCACCGGCCTGCCCAGCGCCTTCGCCCTCGCCGGCCTCGCGGCCCTGGTCGCCGTCTTCGCCGTCCGCCGCGCGGTCCGCGTCGTCGTCGCCGGCCTGCTCGCCCTCAGCGGCGCCGGCACCGTCGTCGCCGCCGTGGCCGGTGCCCGCGACCACGCCGCGCTCACCGAGAAGGCCGCCCGGGCCAGCGGCCTCACCGAAGGCGCCATCGACGCCGTGCAGGTCAGCGCCTGGCCGTGGATCTCCACCGCGGGCGGAGCCCTGCTGCTGCTCGCCGGACTGCTGGCCCTGGTGTACGGGCGGCGCTGGCCCTCCATGGCGGGCACCGGCCGGTACGAGCGCGGCACCCGCGCCGCCCGGCGCGACACTCCGCCGCCCGTCGACCCCGACCGGCCCGAGGACCTGTGGAAGGCCCTCGACCGCGGCGAGGACCCCACGCACGGCACCCCCTGATCCACCGCGAACGGCGAACGGACACAATGGTGCGGGCGGCGCGCCCGCCCACCGAGGGAAACGACGAGGAGCAGCAACCCATGGCGAAGCACTACCACCACGGAAACAGCCCGGCGGCCTGGACCGGCGTCATCATCGCCTTCATCGGCTTCTGCATCGGCGGTGCCTTCACCGTGACGGCCCAGCCGATCGGCGTGGTGGCCGGCCTGGTCGTGGTGGGCCTCGGCGGCGTGGCCGGCCTGGTGATGCGCTCCATGGGACTCGGCCACGACCCGAACCCGAACGCCCCCCACTGACCTCCACGACGGCTGCCAGCCAGCGACGTCCCCGCCCGTGCGGCGCACACTCCGTGCGCCGCGCGCGGCACGCCGGGACCGCTCCGGCGTCCGCCCGGCCGGACACTCCTCCGGAAAGGCGCTGGCGCCGCCCGCCCGCACCGGACAGGCTGGGACGGTGACCCACGCCCCCACCCCCGCCGGAGCCCGCACCCCAGGCACCCTCACCCGGCTCGCCGCCCCGCTGAGCGCGCTGGCCGCCGTCGTCGGGGCCTTCGCGTACGTCGCCGCTCACGACCCCAACGCGCCCGGCCACTACCCGGCCTGCCCGCTGCTGCAGCTCACCGGCATCCTCTGCCCCGGCTGCGGCGGTCTGCGCACCGCCCACGCCGTCGCCCACGGCGACCTGGCCGCGGCCCTCGGCGCCAACGCACTCGCGCTGGCCGGCATGGCCCTGGCCGCCCTCTTCCTGCTCCACTGGTGCGTCAGGGTGATCCGGGCCCGGCCCGTCACCGTGCCCGTGCGCCCCGTGCACCTGTGGCTCGGCACCGGGCTGGTCCTGGTCTTCACGGTGGTCCGCAACCTCCCCTTCGGGGCGGCGCTCGCCCCCTGAGTTTCGCGGGAACTGTCCGCAATGTGGGATTTGGGGTAACCGGATGCGGGCCCTCCGTTCATGGCCGGATACCATCGCAGTGCCCGACCATCGACATCCCTCAGCCACGAACCCAGCCACGAAGGGGGCCGCTCGCGTGAGTGTGCTTGACGAGATCATCGACGGCGTCCGCGAAGACCTCGCCGAACGGCAGGCGCGGATCAGCCTCGACGACCTCAAGCAGCGCGCCGCGGCCGCCCCCCACGCCAAGGACGGGGTCGCGGCGCTCAAGGGCGACAGCGTCCGGGTCATCTGCGAGGTCAAGCGGTCCAGCCCGTCCAAGGGCGCGCTCGCCGCCATCGCCGACCCCGCCGGCCTCGCCGCCGACTACGAGGCCGGGGGCGCGTCCGTCATCTCCGTCCTCACCGAGCAGCGCCGCTTCGGCGGCTCCCTCGCCGACCTCGAGGCCGTCCGCGCCAAGGTCGACATCCCCGTGCTCCGCAAGGACTTCGTCGTCACGTCCTACCAGCTCTGGGAGGCCAGAGCCTACGGCGCCGACATCGTGCTGCTCATCGTCGCCGCCCTGGAACAGCAGGCTCTCGTCTCCCTCGTCGAACGCGCCGAGTCCCTCGGCCTCACCCCGCTCGTCGAGGTCCACGACGAGGAGGAGACCGCCCGCGCCGTCGACGCCGGCGCGCGCATCATCGGCATCAACGCCCGCAACCTGAAGACCCTCGAGGTCGACCGCGGCACCTTCGAGCGCGTCGCACCCGAGATCCCCGACCACATCGTCAAGGTCGCCGAATCGGGCGTACGCGGGCCGCACGACCTGATCGCCTACGCCAACGAGGGCGCCGACGCCGTCCTCGTCGGCGAGTCCCTGGTCACCGGCAAGGACCCCAAGAGCGCCGTCGCCGACCTCGTCGCCGCGGGCGCACACCCCGCGCTGCGCCACGGGAAGGGCTGACCCCGGTGGACCGGCGACCGCGCCACGCCGCCGCGCCGCGCGACCCGTACGCGCGCCTGCGCCGCGGCTGCCGCCCCCGCGGGTGCCGCGCCCCGGCGCGGAGGGTGCACGGGCGTCGCGTCCGCTACCACATCGGCTGCGAGCCCGGCCAGGTCAACGGACGGCGATGGCCCGCCGCCGCGGCGACGGCCTGACCGCACCTGCTCCCGATCCCGCACCTCCCCCGACCGGCCGACCGGCCCGCCGTGTACGCCGCGTGGCACCGCGCCGCCCGGGATCCCGCCCGCCACGGGCGCCGTCCCGTCCCTCGTGACGGTGGGACGCCGACGGCACCCGGACCGGGGGGTACCGCTGCCGGCGGGGCCTCCGCCGCCCTGCCACGGCGCCGCGCGTGCGGCCCGCGCTCCGGCGCCGTCCACGCCCCGCACCGCCGAGCAGGCGGGCCGTGGCCTGCCGTCGGCGCGTCCCCGCCGTGGCGCCCGGGCCCCGCAGGAGGCTGGAGCCGGCCCCGCGCCCACACGGCGCTCCCCCCTTCAGACGACGAACCGCAAGGAGCACCACGCACATGTCCCGCTTCTTCATCCCCGACCCGGAGGGCCGGGTGCCCACACCCGAGGGCTACTTCGGGGCCTTCGGCGGCAAGTTCATCCCGGAGGCCCTCGTCGCCGCCGTCGACGAGGTCGCCATCGAGTACGACAAGGCCAAGGCGGATCCCGCCTTCACCGCGGAGCTCGAGGACCTGCTGGTCCACTACACCGGACGCCCCAGCGCCCTCACCGAGGTGCCGCGCTTCGCGGAACACGCCGGCGGCGCCCGCGTCTTCCTCAAGCGCGAGGACCTCAACCACACCGGCTCACACAAGATCAACAACGTGCTGGGGCAGGCGCTGCTCACCCGCCGCATGGGCAAGACCCGGGTCATCGCGGAGACCGGCGCCGGCCAGCACGGCGTCGCCACCGCGACGGCCTGCGCGCTGTTCGGCCTCGAGTGCACCGTCTACATGGGCGAGGTCGACACCGAGCGGCAGGCGCTGAACGTGGCCCGTATGCGCATGCTCGGAGCCGAGGTCGTACCGGTGACCTCCGGCAGCCGTACGCTCAAGGACGCGATCAACGAGGCGTTCCGCGACTGGGTCGCGAACGTCGACCGCACCCACTACCTCTTCGGCACCGCAGCCGGCCCGCACCCCTTCCCGGCACTGGTGCGGGACTTCCACCGGGTGATCGGCGTCGAGGCACGGCGCCAGATCCAGGAGCGCACCGACCGGCTGCCGGACGCCGCCGTGGCCTGCGTCGGCGGCGGCTCCAACGCGATCGGCCTGTTCCACGCCTTCCTCGACGACCCCGGCGTCAGGCTGGTCGGCTGCGAGGCCGCGGGCCACGGCGTCGCCTCGGGCGAGCACGCGGCGACCCTCACGGCCGGGGAGCCGGGCATCCTGCACGGCTCCCGCAGCTACCTCCTCCAGGACGACGAGGGCCAGATCACCGAGCCGTACTCGATCTCGGCCGGACTGGACTACCCCGGCATCGGACCCGAGCACGCCTACCTCAAGGACAGCGGGCGCGGGGAGTACCGGCCCGTCACCGACGACGAGGCGATGCGCGCGCTGCGCCTGCTCTCCGAGACGGAGGGGATCATCCCGGCCATCGAGAGCGCCCACGCCCTGGCCGGCGCCCTCGATCTCGGCCGCGAACTCGGCACCGACGGGCTGATCCTGGTCAACCTCTCCGGACGCGGCGACAAGGACATGGACACCGCCGCCCGCTACTTCGGGCTCTACGACGACCAGCCGGGCGGACAGCCGGGCGACACCGAGACCCCCGGGAGCGACCGGTGAGCGGCAACATCGAACTCCTGAACGCCACCCTGGCCCGCGCCCGGAACGAGAACCGGGCCGCACTGATCGGCTACCTCCCGGCCGGCTTCCCCACTGTGGACGGCGGCATCCGCGCCTGCACCGCCCTGCTGGAGGGCGGCTGCGACGTCGTCGAGGTCGGTCTGCCCCACAGTGACCCGGTCCTGGACGGCCCCGTCATCCAGACCGCCGACGACATCGCCCTGCGCGGCGGCGTCCGCATCGCCGACGTGCTCCGCACCGTCCGGGAGGCGCACGCCGCGACGGGTGCGCCGGTCCTGGTCATGACGTACTGGAACCCGGTCGACCGTTACGGCGTGGAGCGATTCGCCGCCGAGCTCGCCGACGCGGGCGGCGCCGGCTGCATCCTCCCCGACCTCCCGGTCGAGGAGGCCGGCGCGTGGACGAAGGCCGCCGAGCAGCACTCCCTGGCCACGGTCTACGTCGTCGCGCCCTCCAGCCGGGACGAGCGGCTGGCCAAGATCACCGCGGCCGGCAGCGGCTTCGTCTACGCGGCGTCCCTGATGGGCGTCACCGGCACCCGGGAATCCGTCGGGCTGGAGGCGAAGGACCTGGTCGCCCGCACCCGGGCGGCCACCGAGCTCCCGGTCTGCGTCGGCCTCGGCGTGTCCAGCGCGGCGCACGCGGCGGAGGTCGCCACCTTCGCCGACGGCGTGATCGTCGGCTCGGCCTTCGTCAAGCGCCTGCTCGCCGCCGCGGACGACCTGGAGGCCGGCCTGGCCGACGTGCGGACCCTGGCCGGTGAACTCGCCTCCGGCGTGCGCCGGGCGGCGGGAGCCTGACGGGACGGCATCCCGCCCCGTGAGGGGTCCCCGCACCGGAGCGCACCGGGTGCGGGGACCTCTTTCGGGGGAACTCCCGCTCCGGGGCGCATGCCGCGACGCCCCCGGCTCGTTGCAGCAGGACGTGACGAGTCAGATGGATCGCGACAGTGTGATGACCGACGACAAGCGCCCGGGAGCCGCGAGCGCCCGCGAGCGCCTGCGCGTGGAGCGGGAACGCGAGCGCCAGTCAGCCAAGCGGCTGCGCACGGTGAAGATGGCCGGCCTGGTCGTCCTCGTGCTCGCGGTCGCGGCGCTGGTCGCCGTGGCGGTGTCCGTGACCGGCAAGGGCGACAGTGCGTCGGGGGAGGCCCGCCCCGTGACCACGGGTCCGGCCGGGGCTCCGGTGACCATGACGGTGTACGAGGACTTCCGCTGCCCCGGCTGCGAGGCGTTCGAGTCGCAGTACCGGGAGACGATCAACGACCTGCGCGACGCGGGCAAGCTGCGGGTGGAGTACCACCTCGTCACCCTCATCGACGACAACCTCGGGGGCCAGGGCTCCCTGTACGCCGCCGAGGCGGCGATGTGCGCGAACGACGCCGGGAAGTTCGTCCCATACCACGACCTGCTGTACACGAACCAGCCGCCCGAGCAGAAGGACGCCTTCGGCGACAGGAAGTACCTGCTGCGGCTGGCACGCCAGGTCGAGGGGCTGTCGACCGCCGAGTTCGAGACGTGCGTGCAGGACGGTCACAACGCCGACCGCGTAGCCCGCACGAACAACGCGTTCCTCGACGCGGGCATCAACCAGACCCCCACCGTCCTCATCGACGGCAAGCCGGCCGGTGCCGACCCGGCCGACCCGCTGACGCCGCAGAAGCTGCGGCAGATCGTGGAGAAGAAGGCCTGACCGCGGCCGTGGACTGTTCCGTACCCGCCGCCGGCGCCGGCGGCCGCGCCTCTCCGGTGCCCTTTCCGGCACCTTTGCGCGGCGTTCCTCCGGTGCGTCCCGGGCAGCGTTATCCAGCCGTTGTGCCGGGCGGCGGCCCCCGGCGGCCGGGCACGGTAGCGTCGGGGGAGCCATGAACACCCTTGCCTTCATTCCCAGCCCCTCGACCGGAGAGATCCATCTCGGTCCGGTCCCGCTGCGCGGCTACGCGTTCTGCATCATCATCGGCGTCTTCCTCGCCGTCTGGCTCGGCAACCGGCGATGGACGGCCCGTGGCGGCCGCACCGGGACGGTCGCCGACATCGCCGTCTGGGCGGTGCCCTTCGGGCTGGTGGGCGGCCGGCTCTACCACGTGATCACCGACTACCAGCTGTACTTCGGCGAGGGCCGCAACTGGGTGGACGCCTTCCGCATCTGGGACGGCGGCCTGGGTATCTGGGGCGCGATCGCGCTGGGTGCCGTCGGCGCGTGGATCGGCTGCCGCCGCCGCGGCATTCCGCTGCCCGCCTACGCGGACGCCGTCGCACCCGGTATCGCGCTGGCCCAGGCTGTCGGGCGCTGGGGGAACTGGTTCAACCAGGAGCTGTACGGGCGCCCCACCGACCTTCCGTGGGCCGTGGAGATCGACCGCGCCCACCGGCCCGTCGAATCCCTCGACGTCGCCACCTACCACCCGACTTTCCTGTACGAGTCGCTGTGGTGCATCGGCGTGGCCTTCCTGGTCATCTGGGCCGACCGGCGCTTCCGTATGGGCCACGGGCGGGCGTTCGCACTGTACGTCGCCGCGTACACCGCGGGGCGCTTCTGGATCGAGTACCTGCGCATCGACGACGCCCACCAGGTACTGGGGCTGCGGCTGAACAACTGGACGGCGCTCGGGGTGTTCCTGCTCGCGGTGGCCTACATCGTGATCTCCCACCGGGTGTCGCCCGGGCGCGAGGAGGTCGTCGAACCGGGCGCCGCCGACGGCGACGGCAGGCCGTCGGCATCGGCGCAGAGCGACGAGGGTGTGCAGAGCGAGACGGACGCGCAGAGCGACGCGGCAGCGGAGAGCGCGGGCAGCGACGAGGGCACCGAGCGCCCGGCGTCCGGCCCGGCCGCCGACGACGCTCCGGCGGCCCCCAGCGAGCAGCCGGGCCGCCGCACCTGAACCGCCCCCCTCTCCCCGCGTGTCCGGGACGGGGGCGCCTCGCCGGGCTCCGGGGCCGCGCCCCCGGAGCCCGCGTGAAGACAGAGGGCGCGGGAAAAGCCCAGGTCAGAGGGGTAAGTACGGCCTTCCTTGCTGGCGCGGAGCGCGCACGCGTGCCTACGGTCGAAGCACCCGACGGTCGCGAAGGAAGGACGGCGCGCCCCATGACCAGCGCCCTGGAAGAGACGCAGGCCCCCGGCGCGGACGCGGAACCGCACGGTCACCGCGACGTCAGCGGCGGCTGGCTGCGTCCCGCGGTGTTCGGCGCGATGGACGGCCTCGTCTCCAACCTCGGCCTGATGACCGGCGTCGCCGGTTCCTCGGCCTCCCAGCAGGCCGTGGTCATCGCCGGCCTGGCCGGTCTCGCCGCCGGAGCCTTCTCCATGGCGGCCGGGGAGTACACCTCCGTGGCCTCGCAGCGCGAGCTGGTGCAGGCCGAGCTGGACGTGGAGCGGCGCGAACTGCGGCGCAACCCGCGGGACGAGATGCGGGAACTGGCGGCCGCCTACGAGGCACGTGGCGTGGAACCGGAACTGGCCGCGCAGGTCGCCGAGCAGATGTCCCGCGACCCCGAGCAGGCGCTGGACGTGCACGCCCGCGAGGAGCTGGGCGTCGACCCCGGTGACCTGCCCTCCCCGACGGTCGCCGCCGTGTCGTCGTTCGGCTCCTTCTCCGTCGGCGCGGCCGTGCCCGTGCTGCCGTACCTCTTCGGCGCCGGAGCCCTGTGGCCGGCCGTCGTGGTGGCGCTGCTCGGGCTGTTCCTGTGCGGCGCGGTCGTGGCGAGGGTGACCGCACGGTCCTGGTGGTACAGCGGCCTGCGGCAGATGCTGCTGGGCGGCGCGGCGGCCGCGGTGACCTACGCGCTGGGCACCGTCTTCGGCGTGGCCGTGGGCTGAGGCCGGTTCTCCGCACCAACCCACCCGGTCCCCCCTGCGGCTGCGCCGTGTGGGCGCGAGCGACCGGAAGCGATGCCGCAGGCAGGCGACGGGGTCCGAGGACCCCGACGGCGTGCCCGCCGGGACGGTGCGTCAGAGCATGGAAAGCCGGTCCACCAGCAACTCCACCCTGCGCTCGGTGTCCTCCGGCGGGAGCCGTCGCGTCCGGGTGAGAGTGGCCAGCCCGTGCAGGGCCGCCCAGAACACCTCGGTGAACAGCGCTGGGTGGACGCCGTCCCCGGCAACCTCGCCGAGGTTCTCCCTCAGGGCGGCGAAGGCGTCCTGCAGCGGCTTGGGGGTGTCCTCGTGCGCGAACGCCAGGCCGCCGTCGAGCTGGAACATGGCGTCGTAGACCGCCGGGTTGCGTTCGGCGAAGTCGAGGTAGGCGCGGGCGAGCGCGGTGACCCGGGCGCGCGGACCGTCTGCGGCGGAGGTCGCGGCCCGCAGTGCCGCGGCCGTCTCGGCTGCGCCCTCGAGGGCGACGGCGCCGATGATCTCGCGTTTGTTGTGGAAATGGCTGTAGAGGACGGGTTGGCTGTATTCGATGCGCTCGGCGAGCCGGCGGGTGGTGACCGCGTCCCAGCCCTGCTGCTCGGCGAGTTCGCGGGCCGTGGCCACGATGAGGCGCTCGCGGGCCGCCCGCTCGCGCTCCTTGCGTTCCTGTACCGACATGATCCGATTCTAGCGTTGCTAGACAAGCGAGCGACAGCAGTACTAGCATTGATTCATCATCTAGCGGTGCTAGATCTCATGAAGGGGAATCATGCTCAACGCACTCCAGGTGTTCACCACCGTGGTCGTCGGCCTGATGGTGGGGGTGGAGTTCTCCGTCGCCTTCGTCATCAACCCGATCCTCAACGCCCTCCCCGGCGACAGTGGCCAACTGGGCCGCGCCCACGGGGGCCGGATGCTCGGCGCCGTCATGCCGGTTTGGTACATCGGCTCGCTCGTCCTCGTCGCGGTCTGGGCCGTCGCCGAATGGCACCACGACGGCGCCGGCCTCGCCGTCACCGCCGGCGCGCTGCTGATTGTCAGCGTGATCATGTCGCTCCTGCTGCTCGTCCCGATCAACAACCGGGGCAAGACCTGGACCCCCGAGCATCGGCCCGCCGACTGGAAGGAGCAGATGAACCGCTGGGACCGCTTCCACTACGTCCGCGTCGCCGTCATCATCGCCGCCTTCACCCTGCTGACCGCCGCCCTCGCCTGAGCACGCGGGCCGACACCGCGCCGGCGGCGCACGATCCCCGCTCCCCGGCAGCAGGCCACCGAAAGGCGAACCGTGGGGCGTCCGCCGCCCGGCCTGCGGTCAGCACGAACGCCGGCGGGCGCACCTGCGGTCGGCGGCGAGGTGGACCCTGCTGGTCTGCCCGCCCCGGGAGCGCCCGGGCCGCGGACGTCAGGGCGCGCTCGGCGCGCGCCGGGTCCGGTGTGTGGGTGCCGGCGCAGCGGTGGGTGCTGAGCGGACTCGCAGCGTTGATGGCGGCGTCGGCTGCCGCGTCGAGGAAGTCGGGGTCGCGATCGGCGCAGGGGGCCAGCGGCGGGACCATCCCCGCGTGTGCGGGGGCCACCACTCCCTGTCCGGCCGGGCGCCCGGCTTGCGCTCGTGCGTCGGGGCCCAGCCCGTCGCGGAAGAAGCTCATCACGCGGCGGAGGCCGACCGCGTCGCGCTGCGCGACGCCGGCGGGGCCCGCTGTGGCCGGTGTGGCCCGGGACACGGTGTGTGACGCTCCGGGCGGGGCATGATCCACGTGTTACCGGACGGTTTCAGCGTCCGCCTTCCGGGGCACAAGCTGGAAAGCCCGCGAGCAACGAGGCCCGCGTCGGCCTGCATGTTTCCGGCCTCAGGGGCCTTCGCCGCGCTGCGGCCGCAGCGCGAGCCGTCCGCATGCTGGATCGAGGAATCCGCCTGCTGGGAAGATGCGTCATCCTGTAACCTGCACGAAAATCTGTTCAGCCAGGGCCGACGTCGTCCCTCGGCGAAAGCACATGCCATGACGACGACGGGAGAGCCGATGCGTGCGGCATTCGAGGCGGCCCACCCTGCCAGGCAGGGGATGTACGACCCCCGGTACGAGCACGACGCCTGCGGCGTCGGCTTCGTGGCCACACTCACCGGCGTTCCCAGCCACGAGCTGGTGCAGCAGGCGCTGACGGTCCTGCGCAACCTCGAGCACCGCGGTGCCACCGGTTCCGACCCGGACACCGGCGACGGCGCCGGAATCCTCCTCCAGGTCCCCGACGCCTTCCTGCGCGACGAGGTCCCCTTCGACCTGCCCGCCGCCGGCGGCTACGCCGTCGGCCTGGCGTTCCTCCCCGCCGAGCCGGCCGCCGAGGAGGAGGCCGTCACGCGGATCGCTGAGATCGCGGCGGAGGAGGGCCTCGACGTCCTCGGCTGGCGTGAGGTGCCGGTCGCCCCGCAGTTGCTGGGCGAGGGCGCCCGCGAGACCATGCCCACGTTCCGGCAGCTGTTCCTCGCCGACGCGGCGGGCGAGCGCACCGGCGTCGCCCTGGACCGGATCGCGTTCGTCGCCCGCAAGCGGGCCGAGCGCGAGGCCGGCACCTACTTCCCCTCGCTGTCCGCCCGCACGCTGGTCTACAAGGGCATGCTGACCACCGGGCAGCTGGAGCCGTTCTTCCCCGACCTGTCGGACCGGCGGCTCACCAGCGCCGTCGCCCTGGTGCACTCCCGGTTCTCCACCAACACCTTCCCCTCCTGGCCGCTGGCCCACCCCTACCGCTTCGTCGCGCACAACGGCGAGATCAACACCGTGCAGGGCAACCGCAACTGGATGCGCGCCCGCGAATCGCAGCTGGTCTCGGACCTGTTCGGCGACGACGCCAAGCTGGACCGGATCTTCCCCGTCTGCACGCCCGGCGCGTCGGACTCCGCGACCTTCGACGAGGTGCTGGAACTCCTGCACCTGGGCGGGCGCTCGCTGCCGCACTCGGTGCTGATGATGGTCCCCGAGGCGTGGGAGAACCACGATTCCATGGACCCGGCCCGGCGCGCCTTCTACCAGTACCACTCCACCATGATGGAGCCCTGGGACGGCCCGGCGTGCGTCACCTTCACCGACGGCACCCAGGTCGGCGCCGTGCTCGACCGCAACGGCCTGCGCCCCGGCCGCTACTGGGTCACCGACGACGGCCTGGTCGTCCTCGGCTCGGAGGTCGGCGTCCTCGACATCGACCCGTCCAGGGTGGTGCGCAAGGGCCGGCTCCAGCCCGGCCGGATGTTCCTCGTCGACACCGCGGAGCACCGCATCATCGAGGACGACGAGATCAAGGCCACGCTGGCCGCCGAACACCCCTACGAGGAGTGGCTGGAGGCCGGTCTGATCGAGCTGGCCGACCTGCCCGAGCGCGAGCACATCGTGCATACCCACCGCTCGGTGACCCGGCGTCAGCAGACCTTCGGCTACACCGAGGAGGAGCTCCGCGTCATCCTCGCGCCGATGGCCCAGACCGGCGCCGAACCGATCGGCTCCATGGGCACCGACTCCCCGATCGCCGCGCTGTCCACCCGGCCCCGGCTCATCTTCGACTACTTCACCCAGCTGTTCGCGCAGGTCACCAACCCCCCGCTGGACGCCATCCGCGAGGAGCTCGTCACCTCGCTGATCTCGCCGCTCGGCCCGCAGGGCAACCTCCTGGACCCCTCCTCGGCGTCCTGCCGCAGCGTCACCCTGCCGTTCCCGGTGATCGACAACGACGAGCTCGCCAAGCTCATCCACATCAACGCCGACGGCGACCTGCCCGGCTTCAAGTCCACGACCCTGTCCGGCCTGTACCGGGTGCACGACGGGGGAGAGGGCCTGGCGGCCCGCATCAAGGAGATCTGCAAGGAGGCCGACGCGGCCATAGCGGCCGGCGCCCGCCTCGTCGTGCTCTCCGACCGGCACTCCGACGCCGAGCACGCGCCCATCCCGTCGCTGCTGCTGACCTCGGCCGTGCACCACCACCTGATCCGCACCAAGCAGCGCACCCAGGTGGGACTCCTGATCGAGGCCGGCGACGTGCGCGAGGTGCACCACGTCGCCCTGCTCATCGGCTACGGCGCCGCCGCCGTCAACCCGTACCTGGCCATGGAGTCCGTGGAGGACCTGGTCCGGGCCGGCACCTTCCTGCCGGGCGCCGACGAGATGGCCCCCGAGGACGCCATCGGCAACCTCATCAAGGCCCTCGGCAAGGGCGTCCTGAAGGTGATGTCCAAGATGGGCATCTCCACCGTCGCCTCCTACCGCGGCGCGCAGGTCTTCGAGGCCGTCGGCCTGGACGAGTCGTTCGTCGACACCTACTTCCACGGCACCACCACCAAGATCGGCGGCGCCGGCCTGGACGTCGTCGCCAAGGAGGTCGGAGCCCGGCACGCCAAGGCGTACCCGGCCACCGGCATCGCCCCCGCGCACCGCGCCCTCGACATCGGCGGCGAGTACCAGTGGCGCCGCGAGGGCGAACCGCACCTCTTCGACCCGGACACCGTCTTCCGGCTCCAGCACTCCACCCGTGAGCGCCGCTACGACATCTTCAAGCAGTACACCCGGCGCGTCGACGAGCAGGCCGAGCGCCTGATGACGCTGCGCGGCCTGTTCCGCATGAAGGAGGGCGAGCGGCAGCCGGTGCCGATCGACGAGGTCGAGCCGGTGTCCGAGATCGTCAAGCGGTTCTCCACCGGCGCCATGTCCTACGGCTCCATCTCCCAGGAGGCGCACGAGACCCTGGCCATCGCCATGAACCGCCTCGGCGGCAAGTCCAACACCGGCGAGGGCGGCGAGGACCCGGAGCGGCTGTACGACCCGCAGCGCCGCTCCGCGATCAAGCAGGTCGCCTCCGGCCGGTTCGGCGTGACCAGCGAGTACCTGGTCAACTCCGACGACATCCAGATCAAGATGGCGCAGGGCGCCAAGCCCGGCGAGGGCGGCCAGCTGCCCGGCCACAAGGTGTACCCGTGGGTGGCGAAGACCCGGCACTCCACGCCCGGCGTCGGCCTCATCTCGCCGCCCCCGCACCACGACATCTACTCCATCGAGGACCTCGCCCAGCTCATCCACGACCTGAAGAACGCCAACCCGGCGGCCCGCATCCACGTGAAGCTGGTCTCCGAGGTCGGCGTCGGCACCGTCGCCGCGGGCGTGTCCAAGGCGCACGCCGACGTGGTGCTGATCTCCGGCCACGACGGCGGCACCGGCGCCTCCCCGCTGACCTCCCTCAAGCACGCCGGCGGACCCTGGGAACTGGGCCTGGCCGAGACCCAGCAGACGCTGCTGCTCAACGGCCTGCGCGACCGCATCGTCGTGCAGACCGACGGCCAGCTCAAGACCGGCCGCGACGTGCTGATCGCCGCGCTCCTCGGCGCCGAGGAGTTCGGCTTCGCCACCGCGCCGCTGGTCGTGTCCGGCTGCGTGATGATGCGCGTGTGCCACCTGGACACCTGCCCGGTCGGCATCGCCACCCAGAACCCGGTGCTGCGCGAGCGCTACGCCGGCAAGGCCGACCACGTCGTCAACTTCTTCGAGTTCATCGCCGAGGAGGTCCGCGAACTCCTCGCCGAACTGGGCTTCCGCAGCCTGGACGAGGCCGTCGGCCACGCCGAACTCCTCGACGTCAGCCGCGCCGTGGACCACTGGAAGGCCGCCGGCCTCGACCTCGGGCCGCTGCTGCACGTGCCCGACCTGCCCGAGGGCGCCGTCCGGCACCAGGTCGTCGAACAGGACCACGGACTGGCCAAGGCGCTGGACAACCAGCTCATCAAGCTGTCCGCGGACGCGCTGAGCGCCGAGTCCGTCGAGGCCGCCCAGCCGGTCCGCGCCCGCCTCGACATCCGCAACATCAACCGCACGGTCGGCACCATGCTCGGCCACGAGGTCACCAAGCGGTTCGGTGGCGCCGGCCTGCCCGACGACACCATCGACGTCACCTTCACCGGCTCCGCCGGCCAGTCCTTCGGCGCGTTCCTGCCGCGCGGCATCACGCTGCGCCTGGAGGGCGACGCCAACGACTACGTCGGCAAGGGCCTGTCCGGCGGCCGCGTCGTCGTGCGCCCCGAACGGGGCGCCGACCACCTGGCCGAGTACTCCACCATCGCCGGCAACACCCTCGCCTACGGCGCCACCGGCGGCGAGATGTACCTCCGGGGCCGCGTCGGCGAACGCTTCTGCGTCCGCAACTCCGGCGCCACCGTGGTCTCCGAAGGCGTCGGCGACCACGGCTGCGAGTACATGACCGGCGGCGCGGCCGTCGTCCTCGGCGACACCGGACGGAACTTCGGCGCCGGCATGTCCGGCGGCTTCGCCTACGTCATCGACCTCGACCCGGCGAACGTCAACGTCGCGCTCCGCCCCGCGCTCAACCCCCTGGACGACACCGACCGGCAGTGGCTGCACGACGTGGTGCGCCGCCACCAGGAGGAGACCGGCTCCACCGTCGCCGAGAAGCTCCTCGCGGACTGGGACGCCGCAGCCGACCGCTTCACCAAGATCGTTCCCCCGCAGTACCAGGCAGTGCTCGCCGCCAAGGAAGCCGCCGAGCGAGCCGGACTCCCCGAGTCCGAGACCCACGAGAAGATGATGGAGGCGGCGCTCAATGGCTGACCCCAAGGGCTTCCTGACCACCGGCCGCGAGGTCGCCGAGACCCGGCCGGTCTCCGAACGCGTGCAGGACTGGAACGAGGTCTACGTCCCCGGTTCGCTGCTCCCCATCATCGGCAAGCAGGCCGGGCGCTGCATGGACTGCGGCATCCCGTTCTGCCACAACGGCTGCCCGCTCGGGAACCTCATCCCCGAGTGGAACGACTACGCCTACCGCGAGGACTGGGCCGCCGCCAGCGAGCGGCTGCACGCCACCAACAACTTCCCCGAGTTCACCGGCCGGCTCTGCCCCGCGCCGTGCGAGTCGGCCTGTGTGCTGGGCATCAACCAGCCGGCGGTGACCATCAAGAACGTCGAGGTCACCATCATCGACAAGGCGTGGGACGCCGGCGACGTCACCCCGCAGCCCCCGGAGCGGCTGTCCGGCAAGACCGTCGCCGTCATCGGCTCCGGACCGGCCGGGCTCGCCGCCGCGCAGCAGCTCACCCGCGCCGGCCACACCGTCGCCGTCTACGAGCGCGCCGACCGCATCGGCGGCCTGCTGCGGTACGGCATCCCCGAGTTCAAGATGGAGAAGCGGCACATCAACCGCCGGATCGAGCAGATGCGGGCCGAGGGCACCAAGTTCCGCACCGAGACCGAGATCGGCGTGGACGTCGACGCGAAGAAGCTGCGCAAGCGCTACGACGCGGTCGTCATCGCCGCCGGCGCCACCACCGCCCGCGACCTGCCCGTCCCCGGGCGCGAGCTGAACGGCGTGCACCAGGCGATGGAGTACCTGCCGCTGTCCAACAAGGTGCAGGAGGGCGACCTGACGGTCTCCCCGATCTCCGCCGAGGGCAAGCACGTCGTCGTCATCGGCGGCGGCGACACCGGTGCCGACTGCGTCGGCACCGCCCACCGCCAGGGCGCCGCGTCCGTCACCCAGCTCGAGATCATGCCCCGGCCGGGCGAGGAGCGCGCCTCCCACCAGCCGTGGCCGACGTTCCCCCTGCTCTACAAGGTCACCAGCGCGCACGAGGAGGGCGGCGACCGCGTGTACTCGGTCTCCACCACCCACTTCGAGGGCGACGAGAACGGCGACGTCCAGTGGCTGCACCTCATCGAGGTGGAGATGAAGGACGGCAAGCTCGAGCAGAAGCCGGGCACCGAGAAGAAGATCCCGGCGCAGCTGGTCACCCTCGCCATGGGCTTCACCGGCGTCGACCGGGAGAACGGCCTGGTCGAGCAGTTCGGCGTGGAACTCGACGAACGCGGCAACGTCGCCCGCGACGCCGACTACGCCACCAACGTCGACGGCGTGTTCGTCGCCGGCGACGCCGGCCGCGGCCAGTCCCTCATCGTGTGGGCCATCGCCGAGGGCCGCTCCGCAGCCCGCGGCGTGGACCGCTACCTCACCGGCGCGGCCAGCACGCTGCACGCGCCGATCAAGCCGACGGACCGCGCGCTCACCGTGTAGCGGCCGTCCCCACCCGTCCCGCACAACGTCGTGCGGACGCGGGACGCAACAGGTCCCGTGGCGCCCGTCTCCCACCCCCGACCGGGAGGCGGGCGCCGACCTGTGCACAGCCGGCCGGACCCCGCGTCCCGCCCCGCCGCCGGTCACCGCCCGAGCGCCAGCGCCCCCGTCGCCGCCGCCGTCGCGGCCACCGACAGCACCAGCCCGGTCACCACGAACCGGCCCGCGGGCACCCGCGTCCCGTGCCGCCTGCACCGCTCCAGGCACAGCAGCGTCGCCAGCGACGCCCACGGCACCACCAGCGCCCCCACGTTCGTGCCGATCAGCAGCGCCGCGAGGCGCTGCGGCTGGTCCACCGGCACCGCGCCCTCACCCGCCAGGTACACCGGCAGGTTGTTCAGCACGTTCGACAGCCCCGCGCCGACGGCCGCGGAACGGAACATCCCCACCACGCCCCCGTCCGCGCCCATCGCCGCCACCAGCCACCCGTGCAGGCCGTGCACCGTGACCGTCTCCACCACCAGAAAAAGCCCCGGCACCAGCACCAGCAGCCGCCACGGGACCAGCGACGGCCGCAGCACCCCCGGCCGCCGCACCGCGAACGCCCCCACCACCACCAGCGCCGCCGCCCCCGACGCCGCCCACAGCGGCACCTCCGCCCCCAAAATCGCCGCCAGGAACCCCGCCGTCGCCACCGCCGACACGGCGAACAGCACCCGGTCCGCGACCCGGAACGGCTCCGGCGAGGCGAGCACACCCCCCTCCGGCCGCGCCGGCCGCCAGTAGAACACCCACAGGCACAGCATCGTCACCGCGACCGCCGCGAGCTGCGGCGCCCACATCAGCACCGCCATGCCCTGCGGCGACAGGCCCAGCCGGTCGGCGGCCAGCAGGTTCGTCAGGTTCGACACCGGCAGCAGCAGACTCGCGGTGTTCGCCAGCCAGATCGTCGTCATGGCCGGCGGCAGCGCGGCGACCCCCACCCGCCCCGCCAGCGCCAGCATCACCGGCGTCAGCAGCACCGCCGTGGTGTCCAGGTTCAGCGCGATCGTCGTCACCGACACGAACACCGAGCACAGCACGAACAGCACCGCGTACCGCCCCCGCGCGGCCCGCGCCACCCCTGCCGCCACCGCGTCGAAAACACCGGCCGCACCGGTCAGCTCCGCCAGCACGATCACCGACGCCAGGAACGCCAGCAGCGGCGCCAGCCGCACCAGCGCCGCCTCCGCCGCGCCCACGTCCAGCAGCCCCGTCGCCACGCACAGCACACCCGCCGCAGCGAGCCCCGCCGCCGCCCCGTCCTGCCCCCGCAGCCCCTTCACCCCCACGCCGCCGACGTACGCAGCCCCCGGAGGGGACTACTCCGCGGCGTCCGCCAGCCGCGCCGGGAACCCGCCGGTCGCCACCGGCCCCCAGCGCCGCGGCGTGACCCGCACGATCGACTTGCCCTGCCGCAGCATCGCCGCCCGGTACTCGTCCCAGTCCGGATGCTCACCGGAGATGCAGCGGAAGTACTCCACCAGCGGCTCCACCGAGTCCGGCGCGTCGACCACCTCGGCGTCGCCGTCCACCTGCACCCACGGGCCGTCCCACTCGTCCGACAGCACCACCACGCTCACCGCCGGCTCCCGGCGGGCGTTGTGCACCTTGGCGCGCTCCGGATAGCTCGACACCACGATCCGGCCCGCCCCGTCCACCCCGCACGTCACCGGCGACGCCTGCACCGAACCGTCGGAACGCCGCGTGATCAGCAGGGACCGGTGCCGTGGACGCACGAAGTCCAGCAGGTCGGCCCGGCCCACCGTGGTGTTCGTCGCGATCGAAGGACTCATGCCGCGGAGCCTATGCGCAAAGCCGCCCCGCGCACGACCACCGGCACGCCCCGCGCCCGCGGCGGCGCACCGCTCAGGTGTCACAGTCCAGTACCGACCGGCACAGCCCGCAGCGCGCCCGCACCGGGCCCCGCACCGGCACACGGAGGCGCTGGAAGCACGTCGGGCAGGCGAACGCCACCCGCATCCCGTCCGCCCCCGCCCCGCCGTCCGCCCCGGCCTGCGCGCCCGTCCCACGTGGACCACCCGGCTCGCCCGTCCCGCCCGGCTCGAACACGTACCCCTCACCGTCGGACAGCGCGCCCCGCCCCGCCGGCCGGCCCCAGCGCCGAGCCCAGCGCCGGTCCCGCACGTACGCCCGGCGCGCCACCCGGCCCGCGCCCGCCAGCGGCGGCCGCTCCACGTCCCGCCGCGCCCTGGCCCGGCCCGCCACATACGCCTCGTACGCCTGCGGACTGGTGAACCACGGCGACGGATCCTCCCCGAACGCCGCCGCGCGCTTCGCCAGCACGTAACCGAACTCCTCGGGAGTCAGATAGCCCAGCTTCTGCGACGACACCCCGTCCTGCCGGAACGCGTCCAGCAACAGCCAGCCCGACCCCAGGAACGCCGCGGCCGTGTCGGTGAGGATCTCGTTCGCCGGCACCCCACGAAAGGCCAGGTCCAGACGATGCAGGTACACGTGCATCACCTCGTGCGCGAGCGCCGCCCCCACGTCCCGCCGATGCGTGCGGAACCGCTCGTTCAGCTCCACGAAGTACTCCGGGCCCGCAGCCAGCTCCACGCTCGCCGCGTGATCCATCGACCGGAACGACACGATGATCCGCGCCTGCGGAAGCCGCAGATGCCGCACCAGCGCCCCCGCCACCCGCTGCGCCCCCAGATGCAGGTCGTCCCCGTCCCCGAACGCCACATCCGCCGGCGCCACGCTCACCCCGAACTGGTCCACCGTGTCCGCCGACAGCCGCCGGTACAGCGCCGTGACCGCCGACCGCACCGTCGGCAGGTGGGGAAAGCCGCGCTCCACCGGGTCCGCCGCCCGGCCCGCCACCGTGCTCATCACCACATCACCCCCACCCGCCATGGTCCCACCGCACGCCGGACCCACCCCGCGACCGCGCCACGCCCGACCGGCATGCGGGCACCCGCTGCGCCGCCGGCCCGCGCCCCCATAGGCTGGAGGGATCATGAACGAGACCGACCGGATCGACGAGTCCGCCGCCGCCCAGCTCCTCGAGCTGCGGGACAGCATCGACAACATCGACGCGGCCGTGGTGCACATGCTCGCCGAGCGCTTCAAATGCACCCAGCGCGTCGGCCGCCTCAAGGCCGACCACCACCTGCCGCCCGCCGACCCCGACCGGGAGTCCCGCCAGATCGCCCGCCTTCGCGAGCTCGCCGAAAACGCGAAACTGGACCCGGCCTTCGCGGAGAAGCTCCTCAACTTCATCATCGCCGAGGTGATCCGCCACCACGAGACCATCGCCGGCAGCGCCCCCGGCGGCAAGAAGACCTGACCCGCACCGGGACGCACGGGACGCACCCTCCCCGGCCCGGCCTGCCGCGCCCCGCACGGGGAAGGCCCGCTACCCGGCCTCGCCGATGCGGTGCACCCGGACCAGGTTCGTCGTCCCCGGCACACCCGGCGGAGAACCGGCCGTGATCACCACCAGATCGCCGCGGGAACAGCGCCCCAGCCGCAGCAGCTCCTCGTCGACCTGCGCCACCATCTCGTCCGTGGTGCGCACCACCGGCACGCAGAACGCCTCCACCCCCCACGACAGGCCGAGCTGCGCCCGCGTCGCCGGCTCCGGGGTGAACGCCAGCACCGGAATCGGCGACCGGTACCGCGACAGCCGCCGCACCGTGTCCCCGGACTGCGTGAACGCCACCAGACCGCGGGCGCCCAGGAAATCGCCGATCTCCGCCGCCGCCCGCGCCACCGAACCGCCCTGCGTCCGCGGCTTGTCCTCCTCCGCCAGCGGACGCAGCCCCTCCGCCAGCATGTCCTCCTCCGCGGCCGCCACGATCCGGCCCATGGTGCGCACCGCCTCCACCGGATGCGAGCCCACGCTCGTCTCCTCCGACAGCATCAGCGCGTCCGCGCCGTCCATCACGGCGTTCGCGACGTCCGAGGCCTCCGCACGCGTCGGACGCGACGCCTCCACCATCGAATCGAGCATCTGCGTCGTCACGATCGCCGGCTTCGCCATCCGCCTCGCCAGCTTCACCGCCCGCTTCTGCACCAGCGGAACCGACTCCAGCGCCATCTCCACGCCCAGCTCGCCACGCGCCACCATGATGCCGTCGAAAGCGTCGACCAGGGCCTCCAGCGCCTCCACCGCATGCGGCTTCTCGATCTTCGCGATCACCGGCACCCGGTGACCCTCCTCGGCCATCACCCGCCGCGCCTCCACCGCGTCCTCCGCACCGCGCACCGACGACAGCGCGACCACGTCCACGCCCAGCCGCAGCGCCCACCGCAGATCCTCGACGACCTTCCCGCCCAGCGCCGAGCCCGGCGACGGCACCCCCGGCAGGTTCACGCCCTTGTGGTCGGAGACCAGGCCGCCACGGACCACCCGCGTCGTCACCACCCCGCCCGACACGCCGGACACCTCCAGCACCACCCGGCCCTCGTCGACAAGGACCTCCGAGCCCGGCCGCACGTCGTCGGCCAGCCCCTCGTGCGTGGTGCCGCACCCCTCGTGGTCCCCCTCGGCCTCCGCCGAGAACAGCCGGAACGCGTCCCCGCGTTCAAGAAGCACAGGCCCCTCGCGGAACCGGCCCAGCCGAACCTTCGGGCCCTGAAGGTCCGCCAGTACGCCGACGCTCCTCCCGACGTCCGCCGACGCCCTCCGCAGCCGCGCGTACCGGCCCTCCAGCTCGACGTGCGAACCGTCGCCCGGAGACAGCCGCACCATGTCCGTCCCCGCCTCGACGAGCGCCCTGATCACCTCATACGAGTCGGAGGCGGGACCCAGGGTGCTGACGATCTTCGCGCGGCGCATGCACCGAGCCTACGACCTACCGGCGGGTAGAGAGCGGCCCTCCGGCGCCACCTCAACACCCCGAGGGGAACACCCCGTTGACAACTCCCGAATCTGCGCGCCGCCCCGCTCCGATGAGCGGCCCCGACGACCCGGACGAGCCCGACGCCCCGCCCCGCAGGCCGAACGACGTGAACGCCGTCCGCCCCGGCAGCACAAACGGCTCCTCCCCCGACACCCCGTTCAGGATCACCGCACTGCGATAGGCCCCCAGCCCCAGATCCGGCGCCCCCACCCCGTGCGAATGCCGCTCACCGTTCTGCACGTACACCCCACCCGTCACCGACGGATCCAGCCCCATCCGGAACCCGCCGTCGATCAGCGGGCGACCCGCCGCGTCCCGCCGCACCAGCGGCGCCAGCGCCGCCAGCAACCGCTCCGCCGGCCGCTCCCGGTACCCCGTCGCCAGCACCACCGCGTCCGTCACCAGCGGCGACCGCTCACCCTGCTCCGCGTGCTCCAGATGCAACTCCAGCTGCGACGACCCCAGCCGCCCCGCCGTCCGCACCGCCACACCCGGCGTCAGCACCACATCCGGCCAGCCGCAACGCACCGCCCGCCGGTACAACTCGTCGTGCACCGCCGCCAGCGTCTCGTGATCCACCGCCTTGTGCAGCTGCCACTGCCGCGGCACCAGCCCGTCCCGCACCCGCTCCGGCAGACCGTGGAAGTACCGCGTGTAGTCCGGCGTGAAATGCTCCAGCCCCAGCTTGCTGTACTCCATCGGCGCGAACGCCGGACTCCGCGTCAGCCACCGCAGCCCCTCACCCCCCACCGGCCGCGCCCGCAGCAGATCCAGGAACACCTCCGCCCCCGACTGCCCCGAACCCACCACCGTCACGTGCCCCGCGGCCACCAGCCTGTCCCGGTGCGCCAGATAGTCCGCCGCATGCACCACCGGCAGCGACGGCGCACCCGCCAACGGCCGCAACTGCTCCGGGACATGCGGAGCCGTGCCGATACCCAGGACCACGTTCCGCGCATACGCCCGCCCCAGCGCCTCCGCCTCACCCGCCTCGTCCAGCCGGGTGAAATCCACCTCGAACAACGCCCGCTCGCCGTTCCACCGCACCGCGTCCACCTGATGCCCGAAACGCAGCCCGCCCCCCACGCCATCGCCGCCCGGACCGTCCGCCGCCAGACCGTCGCACACCCACCGGCAATACGCGTCGTACTCCACCCGCTCGATGTGGAACCGCTCCGCGAAGTAGAACGGGAACAGCCGCTCCCGCGCCCGCAGATGACTCAGGAACGACCAGCGGCTCGACGGATCGGCCAACGACACCAGATCCGCCAGGAACGGCACCTGCAACGTCGCACCGTCCACCAGCAGACCCGGATGCCACGAGAACGACCGCCGCTGCTCGAACACCGCCCACCGCAACCCCGGAACCCCGTCCGCCAGCGCCCCCAGCGACAGGTTGAACGGCCCGCACCCCACACCCGCGACGTCCAGCGGCCCCTCCGACTCCCGCACCCCGCCGCTCACGCGCCCACCTCCGCGCCGCACGCCACCCCGGCACCCGCCGCCACGTCCGCCGCCGCATCCCGCACCAGCTTCACCAACTCCGCCAGCTCCCCCCGCTCCACCCGCGGATGCAGCACCGTCACCTTCCACCACAACCGGCCGTCCAGGGACGCCCGCCCCAGCACCGCCCGACCCTCCTCCAGCAGCCGCCGCCGCACCTCGGCCACCACCTCGTCCGACGCCCCCACCGGACGGAACAGCACCGTCGACAACTCCGGCCACCCACGCAGCTCCAACCCCCGCTCCTCCCGCACCAGCCCCGCCAGCACACCCGCCGCCGCACACGCGTGCTCCACCAACTCCGCCAGCCCCCGACGCCCCAGCGCCCGCAACGTCACCGCCACCTTCAGCACATCCGGCCGCCGCGTCGTCCGCAGCGACCGCCCCAGAAGATCCGGCAGGCCCGCCGCCGCATCATCATCCGCATTCAGATAATCCGCCCGGTGATCCAGTACGCCCAGCTCCGCAGCATCCGGCACCACGAACAACCCCGCCGCCACCGGCTGCCACCCCAGCTTGTGCAGATCCACCGACACCGAATCCGCCCGCTCCAACCCCGCCAACCGGCCCCGCAGCCCCTCACTGAACAACAACGGACCCCCGTACGCCGCATCGACATGCAGCCGCGCCCCACACCGCGCCACCACCTCCGCCACCTCCGGCAACGGATCCACCACCCCCGCATCCGTCGTCCCCGCCGTCGCCACCACCAGCGCACGACCCCCCACACCCGCCAGCGCCTCCTCCACCGCAGCCGGATCCAGCACCCCCCGCGGCGCCGCCACCGTGACCGGCTCCCCAAGCCCCAGCAACCACGCCGACCGGTGCACACTGTGATGCGCGTTCTCCCCGCACACCACCCGCACCCCCCGCCCGAACCGCTCCCGCGCCATCAGCACACCCAACTGGTTCGACTCCGTACCACCCGTCGTCACCAGCGCATCCGGCCGCCCCCCGCCCCGCGCCGGCACCCGGCCCCCGAACACCAGCCCCGCCAACTCCCCGCACACCAGCGCCTCCAACTCCGAAGCCGCCGGCGCCTGATCCCACGAATCCAACGACGGATTCAACGCACTCGCCGCCAGATCCGCCGCAGCCGCCACCGCCAACGGCGGACAATGCAGATGCGCCGCACACAGCGGATCCGCCGGATCCGCCGCCCCCTCCGCCAACGCCCGCACCAACACACCCAACGCCGCCCCCGAACCCACCCCGTACTCCGGCAGCACCTCACCCACCGCCGCACGCACCCGCCCCGCCACCACCTCCGGACCCCCACGCGGCAACGGCCCGCACCGCTCACCCGCCCCCACCGCCAACGCGTCCAGCACCGTCCCGACCAGCGGACGCAACGCGGCAGGCCCCCCGGACCCACCCGCGAGCAACCCGGCATCCCGCACGGCACCCCGCGCAGCACCCCGCGCAGAAACAACGACAGACGCGGCAGAAACAGACATCGGCAGAACTCTCTCGCAATCGACACCACAAAGAGGTAAGGCCGACCTAACCTATGCGCGGAACGCCACCCCGCCACCACACACAGCACACGTTCCCCCGAAGGGGGTACACACAGCACCAGCCGGGGCCCGGCCCCGCCACACGGAACCGAGCCCCGGCCTCCCCCCGGAACCCCCGATCACCCCGCCCCACGCACCGCCAGCACCCGCCGCAGATCATCCAGCTGATCCGCCAGCACCCGACCCAACGCCGGAATCACCTCCCGCGACCGCAACAACTCCTCACCCAGCCGCAACACCTCGTCACCCGCCACCGCATGCGGAAACGCCGCAACCCCCGTCACCCGCGCGATCTCCGCACCCCGCCGCTCCGACACCGCCACCGCCGCATCGAAGAACCCCGGCGCATACGGCTCCAACAACTCCACCTGCTCCGGCTGCCAGAACCCCTCCGCCGTCGCCCGGAACAACCGGTTCGACAACGCATCCCCACCACCGAACAACGCCTCCCAGGCAACCGCCTTCGCCCCCGCCTCCGGCAACGCCGCCCGGCACCACGCCGCCCCCTGCTCACCCGACGCACTCCGGTCCTCAGCCAGCGCCGCCGCGATCTCCCGCTCACCCACCGCACCCAGCACCGACAACCGCTGCAACAGCAACCACCCCAACTCCGCATCCAACTCCGGACCACCCGGCACCGAACCCGCCGACCGCCACCCCAGCAACTCCGCCACATCCGACGAACTCCGCAGCAGACACCGCACCGCCGTCAACCGCACCCCCGGCTCCCCACCGGCCTCCGTCCGCTCCAACAGCGCACGACACACACCCACCAGCAGCTCCAACGCCCCCGCACGCTCCCGCCCCACCAGGAACCGATCCGCCACCGCCCCCCGCGAGAACGCCAGCACCGCCTGCACCACCGACTCGTCCGCCTCCAGCGGCAGATGCGCCCGCACCGCCTCCAGATACACCTCCGGAGCCAGCTGACCGTCCCGCACCATGTCCCGCGCCGCGTTCCACACCACCGCACGCGACAACCCCTCCGGCAACCCCGACAACGACGTCCGCACCGCCTCCCACGACCCCTCGTCCAGCCGCACCTTCGCGTACGACAAGTCGCCGTCGTTCAGCAACAGCAGATCCGGCCGAGGCCCCTCACCCGACACCGAGAACCCCACACCGTCCCCCGACACATCACGCTCCACCCGCTCCCGCAGCACCAGCCGCGCACGGTCACCCGCCACACGGTCGTACAACCCCACAGCCAACCGGTGCGGCCGCATCCCCACATGCCCCACCTCCGCACGCCACCCGCCGGCCCCCTCCGACACCACCGGCGTCAACGTGTCCACACCCGTCGTCCGCAGCCACGCATCCGCCCACGCATGCACATCCCGGTCCGCCGACGCCCGCGCCATCGAATCCACGAAATCCGCCAGCGTCGCGTTCCCGAACCGATGCCGCGCGAAATGCTCGTTCACCCCCGCCAGAAACGCCTTCTCACCCAGCCACGCCACCAGCTGCCGCAGCGCACTCGCGCCCTTCGCATAACTGATCCCGTCGAAGTTCAGCAACGCCGTCGCCGTGTCCGGCACCGACTCCGGCTCCGGCGCCACCGGATGCGTCGACCCCCGCTGATCCGCGTCGTACCCCCAGCCCTTCCGCGCCGCACCGAAATCCGTCCACACCTCCCGGTACCGCGTCGCATCCGCCAGCACCTGATACCCCATGTAGTCCGCGAACGACTCGTTCAGCCAGACGTCGTCCCACCACCGCAACGTCACCAGATCCCCGAACCACATGTGCGCCATCTCGTGCGCCACCGTCACCGCACGATCCTGCACCTCCGTCTCCGTCGCCGCAGCACGGAAGATCTTCTCGTCCCGGAACGTCACCAGACCCGGGTTCTCCATCGCCCCCGCATTGAACTCCGGCACGAACGCCTGGTCATAGGAGTCGAACGGATACGGCTCCTCGAAGATCTCGTGATACCGGTCGAAGCACCGCCGCGTGACCTCCAGCAACTCCTCCGCATCCCGCTCCAGGAACTCCGCCAGCGAAGCCCGCACATGCAACCCGAACGGCAACCCCGCATGCTCCGCCCGCACCGAGTGGTACGGACCCGCCACCACCGCCACCAGATACGTCGAAATCCGCGGCGTCACCGCACACACCCAGCGACCCTCACCGACCCGCTCGGCCACCCCGTTCCCCAGCACCGTCCACTCCGCTGGCGCCGACACCGACACCGCGAACGTCGCCTTCAGATCCGGCTGGTCGAAACACCCGAACACACGCGGCGCATCATCCAGGAAGCACTGCGAATACAGATACGTCAGCCCGTCCGCCGGATCCGTGAACCGGTGCATGCCCTCACCCGTCCGCGAATACGGCATCTCCGCCTCCACCCGCAGCTCGTGCTCACCCGCACCCAGCTCCAGCGGAAACCGGCCCTCCGACAACAGCCCCGCATCCAGCTCCACACCGTCCAGCACCACCCGCCGCAACACCACCGGCCGCACGTCCAGAAACGTCCGGCCCCCCGATCTCGCCGCGAACCACACCGTCGACGTGGACCCGAAACTCTCCTCCCCACCCGTCACATCAAGATCGATCACGTACTCGTGGACGTCCAGGAACCCGGCTCGCTGCTGCGCCTCGTCGCGCGTCAAAGGGGACATGCGCCCATGCTGCCGCACGCACCGTCCCCATCGCACGGACCTTTCGACCAGGTCAGTACTTCGGCCCGACGTGCGCGTCCATCAACGCCACGGACGCCCTGCGGGCGATCGACACGTTGAACGGGTCGTGACCGCGGGCCAGGACCGTCCACTCCACGCCGACCCTGCGCAGCGTGTCGGTGAAGATGCGCCTGATGTCGTCGGACTTGTTGGTGAAGAAGTACCGGGGGTACTCGTACCGCTTCCTCTCCCCACCGACCATGCGCGTCGTCCAGTTCGTGATCCGGCACCCGTCGGAGTGGATCAACCCCCGGATCAGCTCCCACGGATGCGCGTCCACGATCTCCTGCTGCCACGGCTCCAGCGCTATGAGCCGGTCATGCTTCTTCCCGGGCCCGTGCTGCGGAAAGAGACACGGCCAGTGAGTAGACACCGACTTCACCTCGGCGCAGCCGTTCCGGACCCTGCGGTGAATGCTGGGCATCCTCATCACACAGCGCATCGCTTCCTCGGCTGCGTCGATCAAGCCCGGCCACTTGAGGTCGCAGAAGACCGATAGGTGGTTCTGCTTCGGTTTGCGGATGATATGGCCGTCGCCGAGGTACAGGCCGAGCAGGTAGGCGTACCAAGGCCCGTCGACTTCTTGAGTCGAACAGCGAGGACAGTCATGGGTGCGCTCGAAGAGTTCTCCTAGTGCCCTCCGGTCCTCGTACCGCCACCACCCGACTGTTCCGCGAGGCACACCGAGGAGATCTGAGACCTCACGGTTGGGAGTGCCCCGGCGTAGCAGTGTGAGCGCCTCTTCGCGAGTCGAAGAAAGGTGCTGTTCCATGAACGAAACGTTGCAGTTTTACGATGTGGAAAGGCGAAAAGGGCCGCTTCGTCACCTGAAAGGGTGACGAAGCGGCCCTGTCGGTGCCGGGTGCGGGATTCGAACCCGCACGCTCTTTCGAGCAATCGAGTTTGAGTCGATCATGTCTGCCCGTTCCATCAACCCGGCCGAGCGGCGCACGGAGAGCATACCGCGTGCCGATGAGCTTTGGTGGATGGGTAGGCTCGGGGGTCCCACCGTGCGGAAACGAGGAGCCCAGTGAGCACCGCGGACGCCCCCGAGCCCACCGAACCCGCCGACGCCGAAGCGGCGAGCGCCCACGTGCCGCCGGAGACGACACGTGTCGTCATCGCGGAGGACGAGGCGCTGATCCGGATGGATCTCAAGGAGATGCTGGAGGAGGAGGGGTACTCCGTCGTCGGCGAGGCCGGCGACGGGCAGTCGGCGATCGATCTGGCCCGTGAGCACCGTCCGGACCTGTGCATCCTGGATGTGAAGATGCCGGTGCTGGACGGTATCTCCGCCGCGGAGCGGATCGCGGAGGAGGCGATCGCGCCGGTGCTGATGCTGACGGCGTTCTCGCAGCGGGAGCTGGTGGAGCGGGCGCGGGACGCGGGTGCGATGGCGTACCTGGTGAAGCCGTTCAGCAAGAGCGACATCGTGCCGGCGATCGAGATGGCGGTGTCGCGGTTCACGGAGTTGCGGGTGCTGTCGCAGGAGGTCGTGGACCTGGAGCAGCGGCTGGAGACGCGGAAGCTGGTGGACCGGGCGAAGAGTGTGCTGCAGACGCAGTACGGGTTGTCGGAGCCGGCGGCGTTCCGGTGGATTCAGAAGACGTCGATGGATCGGCGGCTCTCGATGCGGCAGGTGGCGGAGGCCGTGATCGAGAACGCGGAGGAGAAGAAGCGGCAGCAGTAGGCGTCGCGGTTTCCGGTGCGGCGAAGGCGCCCGCCCCCTTTCCGGGGGCGGGCGCCTTCGCCGTGTGCCGGGTTCAGTCTTCGCCGAGGTAGGCCTTGCGGACGGATTCGTCGTGCATGAGTTCCTGTCCGGTGCCGGAGAGGACGATGGAGCCGACCTCCATGACGTGGCCCTGGTCGGCGAGGGAGAGCGCGGCTTGGGCGTTCTGTTCGACGAGCAGGATGGTGGTGCCGGAGTTCTTGAGTTCGTTGATGGTCTCCATGATCTTCTGCATCATGATCGGGGAGAGGCCCATGGAGGGTTCGTCGAGCATGAGCAGTTTGGGCCGGGACATGAGGGCGCGGCCCATGGCGAGCATCTGCTGTTCGCCGCCGGAGAGTGTTCCGGAGGCCTGTTTGCGGCGTTCTCCGAGGATGGGGAAGCGGTCGTAGACGCGTTGGACGTCTTTTTCGACGCCGGCTGCGTCGCGTCGAAGGAAGGCGCCGAGTTGGAGGTTCTCGGCGATGGTGAGGCGGGGGAAGAGGCGGCGGCCTTCGGGGGAGTGGGCGATGCCTTTGGCGACGATCTTGTGTGCGCTGACGCCGTCGAGGGCTTCGCCGTCGAACATGATCTTGCCGCTTGCGGGCTTGAGGAGGCCGGAGAGGGTGCGCAGGGTGGTGGTCTTGCCGGCGCCGTTGGTGCCGATGAGGGTGACGACCTGGCCTGCTTCGACCGTGAACGAGATGCCCTTGACGGCTTCGATCTTGCCGTAGGCGACGCGGAGGTCTTCGACTTCGAGGAGTGCGGTCACTTCTTCTCACCCTCTTCTTCGGCGCGGGTGGTTCCGGCCTGGTCGGCGGCGGGCCCTTCGGTGCCTCCGCCGGGGCCGGTGTCGTCGTCCGTGCCGGTGGTGCTGGCGGTGCCGCCGGTCCCGTCGGTGCCGCCGGTCGTGTCGGGGACGGGGGCGGGGGCGGGGGTGTCGGTGTCGTGGTGGGCTTCGGCGGCGGCGACCTCCTGGGCCTCCGCCTCGCCGGGTTCGCCCTCGAAGGGGGTGCCGAGGTAGGCGGCGACGACGCGGTCGTCGCTCTGGACGACCTCGGGGGTGCCTTCGACGATCTTCTCGCCCTGGACGAGGACGGCGACGCGGTCGCACAGGTTGAAGATGAACCGCATGTCGTGCTCGATGACGAGGACGGCGATGCCCTGGTCGCGGACGGCGAAGACCAGTTCCTGGGTGGCCTGGGTCTCCTGCGGGTTCATGCCGGCGGTGGGCTCGTCGAGGAGCAGGAGGCCGGGTTCGGAGGCGAGTGCGCGGGCGATCTCGAGCTTGCGCTGTTCGCCGTAGGGGAGGTTGCGTGCGAGGTGGTCGCGTTTGGCGGCGAGGCCGGTGAACTCGAGGAGTTCCATGGCGCGGGCCTCGGAGTCGCTTTCGGCCTTGCGGAAGCCGGGTCCGCGCAGGAGGGCGGACCAGAGGCCTTCCTTGGTGCGGGTGTGGCGGCCGACGAGGACGTTCTCCAGGACGGTCATGTTGGCGAAGAGCCGGATGTTCTGGAAGGTGCGGGCGACGCCGGCCTTGGTGACGAGGTGCGACTTGGGGGGCAGCACCTTGCCCTTGTAGGAGACCGTTCCCTCGGTGGGGACGTAGAGCCCGGTGAGGCAGTTGAAGAAGGTGGTCTTGCCGGCGCCGTTGGGGCCGATCAGGCCGACGATCTCGCCGCTGTCGACGGTGAGTTCGACGTCGCGGACGGCGGTGAGTCCGCCGAAGCGCATGGTGACGCCGGAGGCGTGGAGCACGTTGCCGCCGGTGCCGGGTGCGGCGGGCGGGGGCGCGGTCTTCGTGGTGGTGGTCATGGGTGTCACGCCTCCGCCTTGCTGAGGCCGGTCTGTTTCGGGATGTCGAGCTGGCCCGTTTCGTGGAACTCGAGCTTCTTGCGCCGGTCGGCGACGAGGCCTTCGGGGCGGAAGCGCATGAGCAGGATGAGGGCCAGGCCGAACAGCAGGAGCTGGTATTCGGCCATGAACTCGAGCTTCTCGGGGATGAGGTAGAGCAGGGCGGCGCCGATGAGGGGGCCGCTGACGGTTCCCATGCCGCCGAGGATGACGGCGGCGAGGAGGAAGGCCGAGTTGGGCGGGACGGCTTCGACGAATTTGTACTGCGTGGGGCTGACGGTGTAGGTCACGTGCGCCTGGACGGTGCCGGCCATGCCGGCGAGTGCGGCGCCGAGCGCGAAGGCGACCAGCTTGGTGCGGAAGGTGTTGATGCCCATGGCCTGTGCCGCGGTCTCGTCCTCGCGGATCGCGACCCAGGCGCGGCCGATGCGTGAGTTGTCGGAGCGCTTGAAGACCATCACGACGATGGCCGTGAAGAGGAGCATCAGCAGGTAGTAGTTGGCGAAGCGGCCGATTTCGAAGCCGAGGAAGGTGTGTTCTTCGCCGAGGTTGAAGCCGAAGATCACGAGGTCGGGGATGTCGGGGATGCCCGAGGGCCCGTTGGTGATGTCGGGTCCGGAGGTGCCGTCGAGGTTCTGCATGCCGATGCGGAAGATCTCGCCGAAGCCGAGGGTGACGATGGCGAGGTAGTCGCCGCGGAGTCGCAGGGTGGGGGCGCCGATGAGGACGCCGAAGACCAGCGAGGCGCTGATGCCGGTGAGGACGGCGAGCCAGAACGGGAAGTGGATGTCGAAGGGCGAGAAGGGGGTGCCGGAGACCAGGGCCGCGGCGTAGGCGCCGACGCCGAGGAAGGCGACGTAGCCGAGGTCGAGGAGCCCGGCGAGTCCGACGACGATGTTCAGGCCCAGCGCGACGGTGGCGAAGATGAGGATGTAGGCGCCGAGGCTGGCGTAGGCCTCGCTGGACTGGGTCAGGGGGAAGGCGACGGCGGCGATGAAGGCCGCGGCGACGGTGATGTTGCGGTGCTTCGCGGTGACGGCGGCCAGCCGGCGGTTGAGCCCGGCGCGGGTGACGGCGGTGATGGCCGCTGCGCTGAGCAGCAGGAAGCCGATGAAGAGTTCGCCGTACGGGGTGGCGATGCCGTAGGAGAAGACCCAGAGGCCGATGGCGACGGCCGCGCTGATGATGAGGATCTCCACCCAGGGAGGCAGTGCCTTGGCCGCTGCGGGCGCGGGTGCTTTGAAGCTGTGGAGGAACCGGTGCAGCGGGGTGGTGGGTGGGTTGTGCGGGTCGTGCGCGGTGTCGGCGGGGAGGCCGAGGGCGCCGATGACGGTGATGAGGGAGGCCGCTGCGGCGATGATGCCGCCGGGTTCGAGGTTGACGAGGCCGCCGAGGGTCACGGCGACGGCGCCGGCGGCGTACCAGGTGACGGCGAAGGTGCCGAGGGCGAGCAGCAGCACGGGGCTGTTGCTGCCGCCGGGGGTGAGCCAGCGCAGTGCCTTGACGCCGAGTCCGGCGAGGAGGAAGGCGAGGGTGAGGAGTGCGCCGATGAGGGTGAGGACCTGGAGGCCGCCGGGGTAGCCGTAGACGGTGAGGTTGCCGGGGAAGGCCTGGGTCCAGGTCCAGGCGAGGAAGGTGCTGGCGAGGGTGGCCGTGGCGCCGGCGGCGGTGAGGACCCGTGCGGGGGTCGCTCCCAGGGGGAGGGTGCCGGGTGTGGGGGCGCCGGTGCCTGCGTTGTCGGGCACGGGTGTGGTTGTGGTGGTGGTCGTCATGGTTATCACGCCCGATCCGCGACGCGTTCGCCGAGCAGGCCCTGGGGACGGAGGAGGAGGACGAGGATGAGCAGGACGAAGGCCCATACGTCCTTCCAGCCGCTGCCGAAGGAGGACATGCCGGGGAGGAGTTCGATGTATGCGGTGGCCAGGGCTTCGGCGACGCCGAGGACGAGACCGCCGATCATGGCGCCGTAGATGTTGCCGATGCCTCCGAGGACGGCTGCGGTGAAGGCCTTGAGGCCGGCGATGAAGCCCATCTTGAAGTTGACTTCGCCGTACTTGAGGCCGTGGGCGATGGCGGCGATGGCAGCGAACGCGGAGCCGATGGCGAAGGCGGTGACGATGATGCGGTCGGTGTTGATGCCCATCAGCTTGGCGGTGTCGGGGTCCTGCGAGGTGGCCTGCATGGCGCGGCCGCTGCGGGTCTTGGACACGAAGAAGCCGAGGGCGATCATGCTGACGGGGGCGGCGATGAGGATGTAGACGTCGGCGCCGCCGAAGCTGACGCCGCTGATGTCGAAGCCGCCTCCGGAGAACTGGGGGAAGGAGCGCGACTTGTGGCCGTCGGGGTAGAAGGCCCAGACCAGCTGCTGGAGGGCGATGGAGAGGCCGATGGCGGTGATGAGGTAGGAGAGCCGTGGGCCGCCGCGGAGGGGCCGGTAGGCGAGCCGCTCTGCTCCGACGCCGACGATGACGGAGAACGCCATGGCGAGGAGGAGCATGAGGGGGAGTGCGATCAGCAGGCTGGTGCCTTCGGGTAGCCAGAGCCAGGCGGTGAGGGCGCCGAAGCCGCCGATCATGAATATCTCGCCGTGGGCGAAGTTGAGCAGCTGGATGATGCCGTAGACCATCGTGTAGCCGACTGCGATGAGTCCGTACAGCCCGCCGAGTAGCAGGCCGTTGGCGAGTTGCTGCGGCAGATCGTTCACCGCGGAGCCTCCGGAGGGGATGGGTGTTCAGACGGCTTCGCGGGGGCGCCGAGACGCCCCCGCGGAGCCTGTGGGTGGTGGGTTACGGGCCCGTGGGCCTGTGGTGTGCCGGGGCTCAGCCCTCGAACGTGCCGGTCTTGGCGGGCACGTGCTTCCCGTCCTTCACCTCGTAGATGGACAGCTGGCGGTTGGTGTTGTCGCCGAACTCGTCGAAGCCGACGGAGCCGGTGACGCCGTCGAAGGTGATGTTCTGCATGGCCTCGGTGACCTGTGCGCGTGCGTCGTCGATCTCGTCGGGAAGCTGGCCGTCGTTCTTCTCGGCGGCTTCCTTCACGGCGAGGATGACGGCCCAGGTGCTGTCGTAGGCGTAGCCGCCGTAGGGGCCGTAGGTCTGCTCGTAGCCGGCCTTCTTGTAGTTGTCGATGAAGGCCTTGGCGGTGTCGAGCGTCTCGAGGGGCGCGCCCACGGAGCTGGCGAGGTCGCCTTCGGCGTTCTTGCCGGCGATCTTGACGTACTCCTCGCTGAAGAGGGCGTCGCCGCCGACGACGGGGATGTCGGCGCCGGCGCGCTTGATCTGGTCGGCGAGGGGGGCGCCGGCGGGGTACTCGCCGCCGTAGTAGACGAAGTCGGCCTTGGAGTTGGAGACCTTCGTGGCGATGGCCGTGAAGTCCTTGTCCTCCGGGTTGACGTGGTCGGTGCCGACGACCTTGCCGCCGATCTCCTTGAAGTGGTCGGCGAAGGTGCCGGCGAGGCCGGCGCCGTAGGTCTTCTTGTCGTCGATGACGTAGACGTTCTTCAGGTCCTGGTCGTTGTACATGTACTCGGCCATGTACGGACCCTGGATGGCGTCGGTGGTGGAGGTGCGGAAGTAGGTGTCGTGGGGGCGCTGCTTGTCGCCCTTCTGCCAGTCCACGCCCTGGGTGAGGGCGGGGTTGGTGTTGGCGGGGGACACCTGGACCATGTCGGCCTTGGCGAAGACGGGGGCCATGGACTGGCCGACGTCGGAGTTGAGCGGGCCGATGGCGCCGATCATGTCGGTGTTGCCGACGAACTCGGTGGCGTTCTGCTGGCCCTGCGTGGTCTGGGCGACGTCGTCCTTGGAGACGAGCTTGAAGGTGACGCCGTCGACGGTGTTCTCCTTGTTCGCGGTCTTGACCGCGAGTTCGGCGGAGTTCTTGATGCCGATGCCGATGGCGGAGAGGTTGCCGGTGAGCGGGGCGTCGAGGCCGATCTGGACGACGCGTTCGCCGCCCTTGTCGCCGCCGTTGGAGTCGTCGCGGGAGCCGCACGCGGTCAGCACGAGTGCTCCGGTGGTGACCGCGGTGGTGAGCATGATGAGGGATCGCTGGCGCACGATCAGTCCTTTCCCCTGGCGCGGCGCACTCAGGTGAGTGGCCGTGTAGCGCGCCGGGCCGTACTGGGGGCTGGTACTGGATCCGTGCTCTGACAGTTCGCGCCCGGCGGCGCGGTGACTGGCGGTGACTCTAAGGGGAGGGCTGGCGGCGGGGGAGAGGTGTCGAGAAGGATGTGACTTTCTTGTTATGACGCGCGTCATGACGGACGTCATCGTGGCGCGAGATAGATGCCCTGCGCACGAAAGGTACGCCTGGCGGACGGCGAAGCTGCAGTTCCCTCGCGTGTCGCGCGGGTGCGGGCCGTGGGGGAGTCCGCATTCCGTACGCGTCCGGCGCGGGAGGGGGCCGGGTGTGGCACACGTCACTCCGTCCGGTGGTTCTCTCGACGGGTGAGGTGACGCTGTGTGAGTGCGGGGGCGGTATCCGGGGCGAGCGTGAGGATCCGCCCGCAGGGGCACGTACCGGGATGTTCCGCCCGCGGAGAGGGGCGGCGCCGGTCCGGGGCCCGGACGCGGGTGCTGTGGGGCGGGGATCGGGTGGGTGACGCTGGGTCACCCGCGGCCTCACCTGCCGTCGGCGGCCGGTCCGGCGTCGCGGAGCAGGCAGGTGAGGCGGGCGCTGCACACCCGCTTGCCGTTCTCCTCGGTGATGACGACCTCGTAGGTGGCGGTGGAGCGGCCTCGGTGCACCGGGGTGGCGGTGCCGGTGACGATGCCGGAGCGGACGCCGCGGTGGTGGGTGCAGTTGAGGTCGACGCCGACGGCGATCTTCGCCGGGCCGCCGTGCAGCATGGCGCCGACGGAGCCGAGGGTCTCGGCGAGGACGGCGGAGGCGCCGCCGTGCAGCAGTCCGTACGGCTGTGTGTTGCCCTCGACGGGGAGGGTGCCGACGACCCTGTCGGGGGCGGCCTCGACGACGGTGACGCCCATGCGGTCGCCGAGGTGGCCTGCGGAGAACAGCGACGGGAGATCGACGCCTACGCCGGTCCACTGTTCGAGGATCTCCGACGGGAACTTCGTCGCGGTCTGCTCGCCCATGCTCAACGGCTCCGATCAGCTGCGCCGGCCGCCGCGGGCCGGGCGTGGGGTGTCCGCCTCGTTCCTATCATCGGCCCCGGACCGTCCGGCGGCGGGGGTGACCGTGACCACCACGGACTTGCTGGCCGGGGTGTTGCTCACGTCGGCGGTGGCGTCCAGCGGCACCAGCACGTTGGTCTCGGGGTAGTAGGCGGCGGCGCAGCCGCGGGCGGTGGGGTAGTGGACGACACGGAAGCCGGGCGCGGTGCGGCGGACGCCGTCGCGCCATTCGCTGGTGAGGTCGGCGTAGGCGCCGTCGGGCAGGCCGCGTTCGGCGGCGTCGTCGGGGTGCAGGAAGACGACGCGGCGGCCGCCGGTGATGCCGCGGTAGCGGTCGTCGAGGCCGTAGACGGTGGTGTTGTACTGGTCGTGCGAGCGCAGGGTCTGGAGCAGCAGCCGCCCCTCGGGCACGTGCGGGTACTCCACCGGCGCGGAGGTGAAGGTGGCCCGGCCGGTGGCGGTGGGGAAGCGGCGTTCGTCCCGCGGGGCGTGGGGGAGGGTGAAACCGCCTGGGCGGGCGGCGCGGGCGTCGAAGTCCTCGAAGCCGGGCACGACGCGGGCGATGCGGTCCCGGATGCGGGCGTAGTCCCGCTCGAACTCCTCCCAGGGCGTGGCCGATCCGTCGCCCAGGACACGGCGGGCGAGGCGGCAGACGATGGCCGGTTCGGACAGCAGGGCGGGGTCGGCGGGGTCGAGGCGGCCGCGTGAGGCGTGCACCTTCCCCATGGAGTCCTCGACGGTGACGAACTGGTCGCCGCCGGCCTGGTTGTCGCGTTCGGTGCGGCCCAGAGTCGGCAGGATGAGGGCGCGGGCTCCGGTGACGCAGTGGGAGCGGTTGAGCTTGGTCGACACGTGCACGGTGAGGCGGGCGCGGCGCATGGCGTCCTCGGTGACGGCGGTGTCGGGGCTCGCGGCGACGAAGTTGCCGCCCATGGCGAGGAAGACCTTGGCGTTCCCGTCGCGCAGGGCGCGGATCGCGCGCACCACGTCGTAGCCGTGCCGGCGGGGCGGTGCGAAGCCGAACTCGGCCTCCAGTGCGTCGAGGAAGGCGGGCGCCGGGCGTTCGAAGATGCCCATCGTGCGGTCGCCCTGCACGTTGCTGTGGCCGCGGACGGGGCAGACGCCGGAGCCGGGGCGCCCCACGTCGCCGCGGAGCAGGAGCAGGTTGACGATCTCGCGGATGGTGGGCACCGCGTGCTTGTGCTGGGTGAGGCCCATGGCCCAGCACACCACGGTGCGGCGGGAGGCCAGCACCATGCGGCCGGCCCGTTCGATCTCCTCGCGGGTGAGGCCGGTGGCCCGCAGCGTCTCGTCCCAGGAGGCGGCGCGGGCGGTGGCCGCGTACGTGTCGAAGCCGTGGGTGTGCTCGGCGATGAACGCGTCGTCGGTCGCCTCGGCTTCGAGGACCAGGCGGGCCAGGGCGCGGAAGAGGGCCTGGTCGCCGCCGATGCGGATCTGGAGGAAGAGGTCGGTCAGGCGGGTGCCCCGCCCGGCGAGGCCGCGGGCGGTCTGCGGGTTGCGGAACCGGGCCAGGCCCGCCTCGGGCAGCGGGTTGACGGTGAGGATCCGCGCCCCGGCCCGCTTGGCCTCCTCCAGCGCGGACAGCATGCGGGGGTGGTTGGTGCCCGGGTTCTGCCCGGCGACGATGATCAGTTCGGCCTTGTGCAGGTCCTCCAGGTGCACGCTGCCCTTGCCGACGCCGAGGGTCTCGGTGAGTGCGGAGCCGGACGACTCGTGGCACATGTTGGAGCAGTCGGGCAGGTTGTTGGTGCCGAACTCGCGGGCGAAGAGCTGGTAGAGGAACGCGGCCTCGTTGCTGGTGCGGCCGGAGGTGTAGAACACGGCCTCGTCGGGGGAGTCCAGGGCGCGCAGTTCGCCCGCGACGATGTCGAGCGCGCGGTCCCAGGACACCGGCTCGTACCGGTCGGCGCCCTCGGGAAGGTACATCGGGGTGGTCAGCCGGCCCTGCTGGCCGAGCCAGTAGCCGGAGCGGCCGGCGAGGTCGTCGAGGGGATGCCGGGCGAAGAAGTCGGGGGTGACGCGGCGGAGCGTGGCCTCTTCGGCGACGGCCTTGGCGCCGTTCTCGCAGAACTCCGCCCGGTGGGTGCGCTCCGGCTCGGGCCAGGCGCAGCCGGGGCAGTCGAAGCCGTCGGGCTGGTTGACGCGGAGCAGGGTGAGCGCGGTGCGCCGCACGCCCATCTGCGCCGTGGCGTGCCGCAGCGAGTGGCCCACGGCGGGCAGGCCGGCGGCGGCGCGCTGCGGGCCGTCGGCCTGCGGGGCGTCCTGTACCGGGTCCTCGGCGGGCGGTTCTCGCGTCATGTACCGATCGTCGCATGCCGGTGCGACAGCGCCCCGGTGATGGGCCCCGGCACGTCCGGACGGCGTTGTCGGCGGGGCGTGGGAGTATCGGGTGCGTGGCCAAGACAGCACCTGAAGACACCGCACCGCGCCTGCTCCTCATGGACGGGCACTCGCTCGCCTACCGCGCGTTCTTCGCGCTGCCCGCGGAGAACTTCTCCACCTCCACGGGTCAGCAGACGAACGCGATCTACGGCTTCACCTCCATGCTGGCGAACACCCTGCGTGACGAGGCGCCGACGCATTTCGCGGTGGCGTTCGACGTGTCGCGGAAGACGTGGCGGTCGGAGGAGTTCGCGGAGTACAAGGCGAACCGCTCCAAGACGCCGGACGAGTTCCGCGGCCAGGTGGAGCTGCTCGGGGAGCTGCTGGACGCGATGCGGGTCAAGCGGTTCGCCGTCGAGGGCTTCGAGGCGGACGACGTGATCGCCACGCTGGCCACGCGTGCGGCCGCGGACGGCTTCACGGTGTCGATCGTCACCGGCGACCGGGACTGCCTCCAGCTCGTCACCGATGACGTGACCGTCCTCTACCCCACGAAGGGCGTCTCCGAGCTCACCCGCTTCACGCCGGCGAAGGTGCAGGAGAAGTACGGCCTGTCGCCGAGCCAGTACCCGGACTTCGCCGCGCTGCGCGGCGACCCCTCGGACAACCTGCCCGGCATCCCGGGGGTGGGCGAGAAGACGGCGGCGAAGTGGATCAACCAGTTCGGCTCGTTCGCCGAGCTGGTGGAGCGTGCCGAGGAGGTCAAGGGCAAGGCCGGCCAGAACCTCCGCGACCACCTTGAGTCGGTGAAGCTGAACCGGCGGCTGACGGAGCTGGAGCGGGAGGTGGAGCTGGACGAGGGCCCCGCCGGCCTCGTGCGGCAGCCCTACGACACCGAGGCCCTGCAGGTCGTGCTGGACGCGCTGGAGTTCCGCCACCCCAACTTCCGGGAGCGGCTGTTCGCCGTCGACCCGGGAGCAGTGGCGGAGGAGGTCGAACCGGCGGAGGGCATCACGGTCGACGGCACCGTCCTCGGCGACGGCGAGCTGGCCGGGTGGCTCGCGGAGCACGGCTCCGGCGGGCCGCTGGGCATGGCCGTCGTCGCGGCGTGGAAACAGGGCACCGGCAGCGTGAGCGAGGTCGCCCTGGCGACGGCGGAGGGCCCGGCCGCCTGGTTCGACCCCGCGCAGCTCGACGAGGCCGACGAGAAGGCGTTCGCCGCCTGGACCGCCGACGCGGAACGCCCCAAGGTCCTGCACGACGCGAAGTCCGCGATGCGCGTGTTCGCCGACCACGGCTGGCGGATCGCCGGCGTCCGGGTCGACACCGCCCTCGCCGCCTACCTGGTCACCCCCGGCCGCCGCTCGTTCGCCCTGGACGGCCTGTCGGTGGAGTACCTGGGCCGGGAGCTGGCTCCGGCGGCCGCCGAGGGCGGCGGGCAGCTCGCCTTCGGCACCGACGAGCAGGCCGAGGCCGACGCGCTGATGAGCAAGGCCCGCACCGTCCTCGATCTCGGCGAGGCGCTCGGGCGCCGGCTGGAGGAGGTCGGCGCCGCCGAGCTGATGCGCGACCTGGAGCTGCCCACCTCCGAACTGCTGGCCCGGATGGAACGTGCCGGGATCTGCGCCGACCGCGACTGGCTGTCGCAGATGGAGCGGCAGTTCGCCGACGCGGTGGAGCAGGCCGTGGCCGCCGCGCACGCCTCGGTGGGACACGAGTTCAACCTCGGCTCCCCCAAGCAGCTCCAGGAGGTTCTCTTCGGCGAGCTGGGCCTGCCCAAGACGAAGAAGACCAAGACCGGCTGGACCACCGACGCCGACGCGCTGGCCTGGCTCGCCGGGCAGACCGAGCACGAGTTGCCGGTGCAGATGCTGCGCTACCGCGAGCAGCAGAAGCTGCGCAGCACCGTCGAGGGCCTGATCAAGACGGTCTCCGCGGACGGCCGCATCCACACCACCTACAACCAGACGGTCGCCGCGACCGGGCGGCTGTCCTCCACGGACCCCAACCTCCAGAACATCCCGGTGCGCACGGACGAGGGTCGCGCGATCCGCCGCGGCTTCCGCGTCGGCGACGGGTACGCCTCGCTGCTCACCGCCGACTACAGCCAGATCGAACTGCGCGTGATGGCCCATCTCTCCGAGGACGCGGGACTGATCGAGGCGTTCACCGGCGGCGAGGACCTGCACGACACGGTCGCCTCGCACGTCTTCGCCGTCCCCACCGGTCAGGTCGACCCCGAGATGCGCCGCAAGATCAAGGCGATGAGCTACGGCCTGGCGTACGGCCTGTCCGCGTTCGGTCTGTCGCAGCAGCTCGGGATCGCCCCCGACGAGGCCCGCAGGCTGATGGACGACTACTTCGAACGGTTCGGCGGCGTGCGCGACTACCTGCGCCGCACCGTGGACGAGGCCCGCGCCACGGGCTACACCGAGACCATCATGGGCCGCCGCCGCTACCTGCCCGACCTCACCAGCGACAACCGGCAGCGCCGGGAGATGGCCGAACGCATGGCCCTCAACGCGCCCATCCAGGGCACCGCAGCCGACATCGTGAAGGTCGCCATGCTGCGCGTCGACGAGGCGCTGCGCGCGGAGCGCCTGTCCTCCCGGATGCTGCTCCAGGTGCACGACGAGATCGTGCTCGAAGTGGCACCGGGGGAGCGGGAGGTGTGCGAGGAGCTGGTGCGCCGGGAGATGACCGGCGCGGTCTCGCTGCGCGCCCCGCTCGCGGTGTCCGTCGGGTCCGGCGCCGACTGGGAGTCCGCGGCGCACTGAGGCGCCGCGGGACGGCGGGGGCCGCAGCGGCGGACGGGCCCCGTTTCGATGCCGGGGCCCGCTGACGCGGACAGCGGAATGCCGTAGGGTCACGTGTCGATGTGGTCACCTGTCGACGTGAGTCGCCGGGGGAGAGGGGTGTCCTGAGCATGGGGCGATACCGGGGCAGGCACGCAGCCGCCAAGCAGACCGACTTCGGCTCCGCGCGACTCCGCAGAGGGGTGAGCAGCGCGGCGATCGCGGCCGCGGCCATGGCCGCGCTCACCGCCTCCCAGGCGCCCGGCATCGGACTCGCGCAGGGCGGCGGCGCCGAGGGCGACGTCCCCTCCGGCTCGGCGCCCGACGCCGGCCCCGGCGACGACTCGTACCACACGGAGTTGCCGCCGCTCGCCACTCCCGCGCCGCCCGAGGAGGGCGGCGAGGTCGGCCCGGACCAGTCCGGCATCCCCGCGACGGTGCTCGCCGCGTACAAGAAGGCCGAGCGCGCGATATCCGGCTCCGACCCCGCCTGCAACCTGCCGTGGCAACTCCTCGCCGCGATAGGCAAGGTGGAATCCGGTCAGGCCCGCGGCGGCGCGGTCGACGAGGCCGGTACCACCTTCGACCCCATCCTCGGCCCCCAGCTCAACGGCGAGGGCTTCGCGGAGATCCGCGACACGGACAACGGCGTCCACGACGGCGACGCGGCCTATGACCGCGCCGTCGGCCCCATGCAGTTCATCCCCTCCACGTGGGCGAAGTGGCGCGCGGACGGCAACGGCGACGGCCGCTCCGACCCCAACAACATCTACGATGCGGCGCTGGCCGCGGGCGGTTACCTCTGCGCCGGCGAACGGGACCTCGCCGTCAAGGCCGACCTGGACCGGGCGATCCTCAGCTACAACAACTCGAGCGCCTACCTGCGTACGGTCCTGTCCTGGCTGGAGTTCTACCGCGACGGCGTCCACGAGGTGCCCGACGGCGCCGGCCCGCTGCCCACGTCGCCCGGCGCGGGCGGTGACGACGGCCCGTCCTCGGGCGGCTCCGGGACGGGCAAGCCGTCCCCCGACCCCTCCGGGGGATCGGAGTCCCCGGACCCGGACCCGGACCCGAGCGACGACCCCTCGGACGACCCCTCCGAACCGGGCGAGCCGACCGACCCGACGGACCCGACGGAACCCGCCGAGGACGTGCCGGCCGCGCTGGAGCGTGTCGGCGCGGCGGAGGTCACGGTCACCGCGGGCGGACAGCACACCGGTGGATACCCGGTGCGCGTCACGGCCGAGGACGGCGACCCCGTCGCCCAGGCCCGGGTGCGCTACGAGATCGTCGGCGACACCGCGGCCCGCTTCCCGCGCGGCGCCCGGATCGTCGAGGTGCGGACGGACGAGGAGGGCGCCGCGGCCGCGCCCGCCCTCCTGGCCGGCGACCGCGCCGGAAAGTTCACGGTCGTCGCGACGGTGGTCGGCCACGGCGACGTGCGCGCCGCCGAGTTCACCACGACCGTCGCGCCCGCGCCCGAACCCGAGGCGGACACGCTGCAGCGCGTCGGCGAGGGCGGCCCGGTACAGGCCCCGGCGGGCACGGTCTGCCCGGCCGTACAGCTCCAGGCCACGTACGGGGGCGAAGCCGCCGCCGGGGTGACCGTCACCGCCACGGTGCTCGACGCCGCCGGCAAGCCCCTCCCGGCCGGCACCGGCCCGTACTTCGCCGGTGAGGGCGAGGCCGAGCTGCACACGCTCGAGGTGCGTACCGACGCGGAGGGACGGGTCATGCTGCCCGACCTGCACGCCGGGGAGCAGCCCGCCGACTACCGCCTGCGGCTCACCACTCCCGGCGGCGGTTCCCTGGTGGTCACCGTCAAGGTGACCGCCGCCCCGTCCACCCCGACGCCGACGCCCACGCCGACGCCCTCGTCCTCCGCACCGTAGCGGCGTGCCCCGCCTCTCCCCGTGACGTCGCGGGGAGGGCGGGGACGGCGTCGACCGTGCCGCCGCGCTCCCGCCAGGGGTCAGCGGCGGGGGTTGACGCGACGGGTGGGCAGGGCGGAGAGGGGGTCCTCGGGCCAGGCGTGCCGCGGGTAGCGCCCCCGCAGTTCCGCCCGCACCGCCCGGTATCCCTCGCGCCAGAATCCCGCCAGGTCACCCGTGACGGCGGCCGGCCGCCCCGCCGGCGACAGCAGGTGCACCAGCAGCGGCACGCGCCCGTCCGCGATGCGCGGCGTCTCCTGCCAGCCGAAGAGTTCCTGGAGCTTCACCGCCAGCACCGGCTGCTCCGCCGCGTAGTCGACCCGCACCCGGGACCCGGAGGGGACCTCCACCCGTTCGGGGGCGAGTGCGTCGAGGCGCGCGGCCTCCCCTTCCGCCCACGGCAGCAGCCCGCGCAGCACGTCGCCCGCGTCGGTGCGGGCCAGGCCGGCGCGGTTCGCCACCGCGCCCAGCCACTCGTCGGCGCGTGCGAGCAGCGCGCGTTCGGACACCTCGGGCCACGGGGCGCCCAGCTCGCGGTGCAGGAAGGCCAGCCGTTCGCGGAGGGCGCGGGAGTCCCGCGTCCACCGCAGCAGGCCGGTGCCTTCGCGGCGCAGACCGTCCAGCACGGCGGCCCGCAGCGCCTGCGGGCCGGGTCGCTCCAGCGGGCGGACGGAGAGTTCGAGGGCGCCCAGCCGTTCGGTCCGCGCCGCCACCACGTCGCCGCGGTCGGGGTCCCAGCGGACCTCCTCGCTCTCCTGCCGCAGCGCGGCCGCCGCCTCGCGCGCCGTCGCCTCGTCGATGGCGGCCGCCAGCCGGACCCGGGCCGCCGGCGAGCCGACGGGCCGGTCGGCCACCGCGACCGCGAGCCAGCCGGCGCCGCGCAGCGGTGAGCCGTCCGGGCATTCCGCGCGGGTGCCGCCCGCCATCAGCCAGCTGCGTCCGCCGCGCGCCGCCGCCACCCGTTCGGGGTGCGCGAGCGCCGCGATCAGACCGGCCGCCTGCCGCGGGTCGACGGGACCGCCCTGCTCGTGGTCCGCCTCCGGGCCCGCGTCCCGCCCGTCCGTGCCGTCCGCCGCTCGCAGCGCGGCACGCAGGCGCCGCACCTCCGCCGCCCAGCGTGCGCCGTATGCGTCGCGCCCCCGGCGGGCCGTGCGCAGCGCGTCCGCGAGGTCGTCGCCGTAGTCGCGCGGCGGCTCCTCGCTGAGAAGCGCCACCGCCTCGGCCGCTGCCCGGACTCCGACCCGCGGGGCGCCGTCGAGCAGCGCCCGTGCCAGGCGCGGGTGCACTCCCATCCGGGCCATGCGCGTGCCGCGTTCGGTGACCCGGCCGTCCTCGCCGGCGGCGCCGACGGCGCGCAGCGTCTCGCGGGCCGCCGCCATCGCCCCGGGGGGCGGTGCGTCGGGCAGCGCCAGGCCGGCGGCGTCCGGCTCTCCCCAGGCGGCGGCGTGCAGCGCGAAGGCCGTCAGGTCGGCGACGGCGATCTCCGGCGAGGGCCATTTCGGGCGCCCCGCGTCCTCGGCGGGCGCCCAGCAGCGGTACACGACGCCGGGCGCCTCGCGGCCCGCCCGGCCCTGCCGCTGAGCGGACGCCGCCCGTGAGACCCGCACGGTCGTGAGGGCGCCCAGGCCGCGCGCGTGGTCCGTGCGCGACTCGCGGGCCAGCCCGGAGTCGACCACGCTCCGCACGCCCGGCACGGTCAGGCTGGACTCCGCGACCGACGTGGCGAGGATGACGCGCCGCTCCGCAGCGCCGCCGGTACCGCCGTCCGCGCCGCCGGTGCCGCCCCCGCGCAGCACCGCGTCCTGCACCGAGGCCGGCGCCCGCCCGTGCAGTTGCAGCACCTCGGCCCCGCAGCCCTCCAGCAGCCCGGCGACGCGGCCGATCTCCCCGAGACCGGGGAGGAAGCACAGCACGTCGCCCGCCTCGACCTCGGTCAGCGCCCGCCGCACGGTGGCCGCGACGTGCCGCAGCAGGGCCGGGTCGACCCAGGTGCCGTGCGACGGCCGGACGGCGGCGGGCGGCGCGGCGTGCCGCGCCTCGACGGGGAAGGGGCGGCCGGCGCCCTGCACCACCGGCGCGTCCGTCGCCTCGTCGTGGGTGGCGAGCAGCCGCGCCCAGGCGTCGCTGTCCTGGGTCGCGGACGCGGCCACGATCCGCAGCCCGGGCCGCAGCGCGGCCCGCACGTCGAGCAGGAAGGCCAGCGCGGTGTCGGCGTCCAGGTGCCGTTCGTGGCACTCGTCGAGCAGCACGACGTCCACCCCGCCGAGTTCCTGGTCGCGCTGGAGGCGTTGCAGGAGTACGCCGGTGGTGACGACCTCCACCCGGGTACGGCGCCCGGCGCGCCGGTCCCCGCGCACGGTGTACCCGACGGTGCCGCCCGGCTCCTCGCCGAGCAGCCACGCCATCCGGCGGGCCGCGGACCGGGCGGCCAGCCGGCGCGGTTCGGCGACCAGCACTCGCCGGGCGGGCGGGTGCGCGCCGGCGGGTCCGAGGAGCCCCGCGAGGTGCAGCGGCACGAGCGTGGTCTTGCCGGTGCCGGGGGGTGCGCAGAGCACCGCCGTGCCGTGGCCGTCCAGCGCGTCGGTCAGGGCGGGCAGGCAGTCCCGCACGGGAAGGCGGTCGAGGGCGTCGGTACGCAGCACGTGCCCCAGTCTCCCAGCGCCCTCCCGGTCCTCCGCGCAGCGCCCTTGCTGCCCCGGTTCCCGGGGCGGTTCCGCGGCCGTTCAGTCGTCGTCGCGGTGGCAGACGAAGACCGCCGTGCCGGGCAGCAGCCGCCCGCGCAGCGGGGACCAGCCGCCCCACTCCTGCCGGTTCCCCGGCGGCCACTCGGGTTCCACCAGGTCCGTGAGCCGGAAGCCGGCCGCCACGACGTCCCGCACCCGGTCGCCCAGCGTCCGGTGGTGCTCGACGTACACGGCGCGGCCGTGAGCGTCCTGCTCGACGTAGGGCGTGCGGTCGAAGTAGGAGGACGTCGCGGTCAGGCCCTCCGGGCCCGGCTCGTCGGGGAACGCCCAGCGCACGGGATGGGTGACGGAGAAGACGAACCGTCCGCCGGGGCGCAGCACCCTCCGTGTCTCGCGCAGCACCCGTACCGGCTCGGCGGTGAACGGCAGCGCGCCGTAGGCCGAGCAGGCCAGGTCGAAGCTCCCGTCCGCGAACGGCAGGGCGGCTGCGTCGGCCTCGACCAGGGGGACCGCCGGAGGAACGGGCATGCCGTTCCCCGCGGCGGAGGCCGCGCCGCCGAGGCGCAGCGCGTGCTGGAGCTGGCGGTGAGAGAGGTCCAGCGCGACCGGCCGGGCACCCTGGGCGGCCAGCCAGCGCGAGCACTGCGCCGCGCCCGCGCCGATCTCGAGCACCGCACGGCCGCGCAGCGCGCCCGCCGGGCCGAGGAGCCGCGCGTCGGCCTCTTCCAGGCCCTCCGGGCCCCACACGAACTGCTGGTCGCCGAGGAAGCCGCCGTGCTCGCGCTGGTAGTCGTCGGCGTTGTCGTCCCACCAGCCGCGGCTGGCGCGGCTGCTCTCGCCGGCGCCGGCGACGCGCCGGATCGCCTCGGGTTCGTTCTCTTGGATCATCGTGTCCGTCGTCGTAGTGTGCTGCGGAAGCCGTCCGGGAACGGTCCCGGAGCGGGCGGTGCGACGCCGTTCCGGCGCGGGCCGTGACGGGTGTGCGCCGGATTGGTCCGTTAGGCCCCGGGTGTACTCGTTCGCGCATTGACCATGCCCGGCGGCGCCCGTATGCTACAAGTTGCGCTGCGGGCCTGCGGACCTCAGACGGAGCAGGTCGCGCTCGCATCTGTTGTATGTCCCCTCGGTACATAGGTCCTTCATTGGCTGTCCGGCTGGCTTGCATGCGGTGCGATACGGGCTCTCGGCGTAGCAGTACCTACGACTCACTGTCCGTACCGGAGCCCTTTTCCACATGACGAGCAGCACCGAAGCCACCGTGACCACCCCGCAGGTTGCGGTTAACGACATCGGTTCCGAGGAAGCCTTCCTCGCCGCGATCGACGAGACGATCAAGTACTTCAACGACGGCGACATCGTCGACGGCGTCATCGTGAAGGTCGACCGGGACGAGGTCCTGCTCGACATCGGCTACAAGACCGAGGGCGTCATCCCCTCGCGCGAGCTGTCGATCAAGCACGACGTCGACCCGAACGAGGTCGTCGCCGTCGGCGACGAGATCGAGGCCCTCGTCCTCCAGAAGGAGGACAAGGAAGGCCGACTGATCCTCTCGAAGAAGCGCGCCCAGTACGAGCGTGCCTGGGGCACCATCGAGAAGATCAAGGAAGAGGACGGCATCGTCACCGGTACCGTCATCGAGGTCGTCAAGGGTGGTCTCATCCTCGACATCGGCCTGCGCGGCTTCCTTCCCGCCTCCCTGGTCGAGATGCGCCGCGTCCGCGACCTCCAGCCGTACGTCGGCAAGGAGCTCGAGGCCAAGATCATCGAGCTGGACAAGAACCGCAACAACGTGGTCCTGTCCCGCCGTGCCTGGCTGGAGCAGACCCAGAGCGAGGTCCGCCAGACCTTCCTCACCACCCTCCAGAAGGGCCAGGTGCGCTCCGGCGTCGTCTCCTCGATCGTCAACTTCGGCGCCTTCGTGGACCTCGGCGGCGTCGACGGTCTGGTCCACGTCTCCGAGCTGTCCTGGAAGCACATCGACCACCCCTCCGAGGTCGTCGAGGTCGGCCAGGAGGTCACGGTCGAGGTCCTGGACGTCGACATGGACCGCGAGCGCGTGTCCCTGTCGCTCAAGGCGACACAGGAAGACCCGTGGCAGCAGTTCGCCCGCACGCACCAGATCGGCCAGGTCGTGCCCGGCAAGGTCACCAAGCTGGTGCCGTTCGGTGCGTTCGTCCGGGTCGACGAGGGCATCGAGGGCCTGGTCCACATCTCGGAGCTGGCCGAGCGCCACGTCGAGATCCCGGAGCAGGTCGTCCAGGTCAACGACGAGATCTTCGTCAAGGTCATCGACATCGACCTCGAGCGCCGTCGCATCAGCCTCTCGCTGAAGCAGGCCAACGAGGCCTTCGGCGGCGACCCGACCGCGGTCGAGTTCGACCCGACGCTGTACGGCATGGCCGCGTCGTACGACGACCAGGGCAACTACATCTACCCCGAGGGCTTCGACCCCGAGGCCAACGACTGGCTCGAGGGGTACGAGAAGCAGCGCGAGGAGTGGGAGGGCCAGTACGCCCAGGCCCAGACCCGCTTCGAGCAGCACCAGGCGCAGGTCATCAAGTCCCGCGAGGCGGACGAGCAGGCCGCGGCCGAGGCCGCTGCCGGCGGCGCCCCCACCCCGCAGGGCGGTGGCCAGGGTGGCGGCGGTTCGTACTCCTCGGAGTCGACCGACGACGCCGGCGCCCTCGCCTCGGACGAGGCCCTGGCGGCCCTCCGCGAGAAGCTGGCCGGCGGCCAGAGCTGATCGCGCGCCGCTGACGCGCACGTCGCACGGCGTGGCCCGCACCTCCCCCGGGAGGTGCGGGCCACGCCGCTTTCGGTCGCCCCGAGGTCCCGGCCCTTTCGGGAATGACCACGTGCCGCCACGCGTTGGCACGGACGTAGTCGACAAGGAGCTGAGCGTGCTGGAACCCAAGGGCCTGTACGAGTGGGAGCCGGACGGCCTCCGCGCCGTGGACGAGATCATCGGCGGCGGGGACACCTCCGGGCTTGTCCTCCTCTACCACTTCGAGGGCTTCATCGACGCCGGCGACACCGGCGGGCAGATCACCGAGCGGCTGCTGGACGAGCAGCAGCCCCTCACTGTGGCCCGCTTCGACGCCGACCGCCTCACCGACTACCGCTCGCGCCGTCCGGCGATGACCTTCCGGCGCGACAGGTGGGTCGCGTACGAGAGGCCCACCCTGGAACTTAAGCTGCTGCGGGACGGCACCGGTGCGCCGTTCCTGCTGCTGTCCGGTCCCGAACCGGACGTGCTGTGGGAGACCTTCACCGAGGCCGTGCGCGAGATCGTCGCCCGGGTCGGGGTGCGCCTCGCCGTCACCTTCCACGGCATCCCGATGGGCGTGCCGCACACTCGGCCGGTCGGCCTCACCCCGCACGGCAACCGCACCGACCTGGTCCCGGCCCGCCCGGAGCCGTTCTTCGAGGAGGCGCAGGTCCCCGGCAGCGCCGCCGCGCTGCTGGAGTACCGGCTGGGCGAGGCGGGCCACGACGTGCTCGGCGTCGCCGCGCACGTGCCGCACTACATCGCCCGTTCGCCCTACCCGGACGCCGCGCTGGTCGTGGTCGAGGCCCTCACCTCCGCGACGGGCCTGGTCCTGCCCGACCTCGCGCACGCGCTGCGCGGTGACGCGCTCAGCACGCAGAACGAGATCGAGCGTCAGCTCGCCGAGGGCGACGAGGAACTCGTGTCCGTGGTGCGCGGCCTGGAGCAGCAGTACGACGCGGTCGCCGGCGCCGAGACGCGCGGCAACCTGGTCGCCGAGCCGTCCGATCTGCCCTCCGCCGACGAACTCGGCGAGGTCTTCGAACGTTTCCTCGCCGAGCACGACGCGAGCGGCGGACCCGGCCGGCACGACGACCCCGGCCCCGGCGAGGCCTGATCCCCCGCGCCCCCGGCCGCCTCCGTGTACGAAAACCGGATGCGGGCCCGGTGGTTCCCGCGGCATAGTCGGGACCTGCGCGGGGACGGCTCCGCGGTGTGCTTCCTTCTTCATCCCATCGGTAAGGAATCCAGCGCACCCACTCTCCGTCCCCGCGCCTCGCACGCCGAGGGACGGGGGCCGGCCGTGAGCGCCGAGGACATCGACACACTGCTGCTGCGCCGCCGGGGCGCCGTGGTCGTCGCGGCCGGGGGCGACCGCGCTCCCGCCCACGCCGCGCCGGACGCACCGGCGGCGCCGGACGTACCCGCCGCGCCGGACGCGCCCGCCGTACCCGACGCGCCGGAGCGGCGGCGGGCCGAGGGTCTCACCGCGCTCGAGGCGGACCTCGCCGAGCGCGGCCACGTGCTGACGGCCGCGCTGCGCCGTGCGCTGTCCCGCCTCCCGGAGACCCCGCTCGCCGACACCGGGGGACGGCTCCTCGCCGGCGTCGACGCCCTGCTCGGCGCCGACCGCACCCACCGCCCGCTCTTCAGCGACTTCCCCCACGGGCCGCCGCGCGGTGAGGCGCACGGCCTGTTCACCCGCCGGGTGCGCGCCCATCTCGCCGCTCTGCCCGACCAGCCCTGCATGGCCTGCGCGGCCGTCGTGCCCGGCGTCTCCTCCCTCCTCGGTTGCGGCCATCTGGTGTGCGACCGCTGCTGGCGGACGCAGGGATCCGCCTGCTGCGAGGAGTGCTGCGAGTGGTTCTGCTGCCCCGTCTGCCTGCAGGTCACGCCCACCGGCACCCCCACCGACCCGCGCGCCGTCGCCCTGCCGGACGCCGCCGGCCCGCCTGCCGTCCTGCGGGTGCTGCACCACGCGCCGTCGCGCGAGGCCGCCGCGCGCGAGGAGCTGGCGGGTCTTCTCGCCCGCCGGACTCCGCTCACGCCGCAGGACCACGACGACCTCCGCCTGCTGCTGGCCATGGCCGCCGGCGACGGCGACACGTCCTGGATGCCCGGCGCGATACCGCTCCGGGAGAGCAAGGCCCTCGCGCTGGACGCCCTGCTGACGGGCGCCCACGACCCCACCGGCCTCGCACCCCTCCTGCGCGCCCATCTCGACACGGCGACCGACGTGCTGAGGCTGCTGTGCGTGCGGTCGTGTGCCGACCCCGACCTGCTCGCGCCGCCGCTGCGGATGCGTTCCCTGCCGCGCCCGCTGCGGCGCCTGCTGCTCTCCGTCCTCGACGGGCTGCCCCTCGCCTCGCTCGTCGAGGACCTCGGCCGGCACCCCCGGCTCTGGAAGCGCGCGGCCGAGTCGCTGCACCCTTTCGAGTACGCCGCGCGCCACCCTCGCGGCGCTCTCGCCTTCGCCACGCTGCGCGGCACCGTGCTCCGCGACGGCGACCCGCTGGCCGACGTGCTGCTGGCCGAGGCCGCCGCCCATCCCCGGCACGTCCGCCGCGTCGGCGACCGGCTGCGCCCGGTCACCTGGGCCGGCCGGGTCGAGGCGGCGCTCGCCCTGTACGACGTCGAGCGGGCCGCGCGGCTGCTCGCCGCGCGGCCCGGCGAACTTCTGCGCCGTCTGCGGCATCTGCTGCAGATCGCGACGTTCACCGCCGGCTCGGTCCCCGACGCTCTCGTGGACGCCCTCGCCACCGCCCTGCCGCGTGCCGAACCCGGGCCGCTGCTGGGCGCCCTGGGCGAGCTGCGCCGCGCCCGCGACACGGACGGCACCACCGTAGGGCCGGCGGCGCCCGACGAGGCGCCGCGCCGGGTGTACTTCCCGCGCGGCAGCGTCGCCAAGGCGTACACCGCGCCCGACCGGCGGCTGCCGCTCGACCCCGGCATGGCCGGCGACCTGTGCGCGCTCCTCGAAGGGGAACTCCTCGACCGCCTCGCCGCCGCGGACACCGTCGGCACCGGCGCCGACGCCCACTACGACACGGCCGTGCTGGACGCCGCCCTCGACCGCGTCCCGCTGCCGTCCGCCACCAGGGGCGGCTCCGCGGCCCTGGTGGACATCCCGCGGGGCAGCGCACTCGCGATGCCCGGCCACGGCGAACGCGTGCGGCTGTTCCTGCACTGGACGCAGCCGCGCGGTCTGCGGGTCGACCTCGACCTGTCCGTGGCGGTCTACGACGCGGAGCGGCGTTTCCTCGGCCTCTGCGACTACACCCACCTCTCCTACGCGGGGGCCGCCGCCCTGCACTCCGGCGACTTCACCTCGGCCCCCGCCCCGCACGGCGCGACCGAGTACGTGGACCTGGACCTGCCGCGGCTCGCCCGGGCAGGCGCCCGCCATCTGGTCGTCGTGGTGTTCTCGTTCACCGACACGCCGTTCCACGAACTCCCCGACGCGTTCGCCGGGTTCATGCGCCTCGAAGCCGCCGACGACCAGTCCGCGGGGACCCCCCGGCGCACCCGCCGCAGCCGCACGCGGGCCGCGGCGTCCGCTCCGCAGAACGCCCGGTACGACCCGCGCGCCGTGCGGCAGCGCTTCGACCTCGACGGCGACGCGAAGATCAGCATGCCGATGACCGTCGACGTGGAGAAGCGGACCGCGCGCTGGACGGACGTGACCCTGGCCGGCCAGGGCCCCGGGGACGACGTGTGGCGCCACCGCGACCGGCTCGGCGCCCTGGCCCGCGCGCTGGACGACGTGTTCGGCGACGGCTCCCGGGTCACGCTGTGGGACCTGGCCTGCTGGCGGGCCGCCGCCCGCCTCCGGGACGGCGGTGAGGTGGTGGTGCGGGACGGTACGGCGCACCACGTCTACCGGCGCCGGGCCGGGGAGACGGTGCACGCCTTCGCCGACCGGGTCCGGCAGCGGTGGGCCCCCGACGCCGTCGCCGCGGGCGCACGGCAGGCGCCCGCGCTGGCGGTGGCCGCCGGCGCTCGCCTGTTCTGCGCCCTGGTGCACGCGGACGTGCCCGGCCTGCCCGCGGACGCGGCCGGCACGGCGTACCGGCTCTTCCCCGGTCCGGCGGACGACTCCGGCCTTGACCGGGTCACCGTGGGAGACCTGACGGCGGAGCTGGCGCCGCGCGCCGTATAGCCTGGCCCGCATGCTGAAGGTGGGACTGACCGGCGGGATCGGAGCGGGCAAGAGCGAGGTGTCGCGGCTGCTGCGGTCCTACGGGGCGGTGCTCGTCGACGCCGACCGCATCGCGCGGGAGGTCGTGGAGCCCGGCACCCCCGGACTCGACGCCGTGGTCGCCGAGTTCGGCCCGGACGTGCTGGCCGCGGACGGCACACTGGACCGTCCGAAGCTCGGCGCCCTCGTGTTCGCCGACGCCGGACGGCGCGCCGCCCTCAACGCCATCGTCCACCCCCTGGTCGCCGCGCGTTCCGCCGAACTGGAGGCCGCGGCCGGGGACGACGCGGTCGTCGTGCACGACGTGCCGCTGCTGGCCGAGAACGGACTGGCCCCGCTCTACGACACGGTGGTGGTCGTGGACGCGTCGCCGGAGACGCAGCTGGACCGGCTCGTCCGGCTGCGCGGCATGCCGGAGTCCGACGCCCGCGCCCGGATGGCCGCCCAGGCCACCCGGGAGGACCGGCGCGCCGTCGCCGACGTCGTCCTCGACAACGACGGGCCGCTTCAGGAGCTGGAACCCCGGGTCCGCCGCCTCTGGGACGACCTGCGGCGAGCCGCCGACCGGCGGTCGTAGCGGCCGCCTGCCGGGCAAGTCCCCTTCCAGCAGGGCGGGTTCGGCCCGCCGCGCTCTGGGCGGATGCGGCCCCGCCCTCCACAATGCCCGGGTGACCGGAATCGAGTGGAGGCGCGGATGAGAAGCGGAAGAGGACACGGACGGATCGTGACGGCGCTGCTGGCCGCCTTGGGCGCACTGGCCCTGTCGGCCGGGCCGAGCGCCGCGCAGGACCAGAACGCCGTCCAGCAGTACGCCGTACGGGGCGGCGACACGGTGTACGGCGATCACGGCGGCGCGTGCCAGGTCGGGTTCAACGCCCGTTCGTCGAGCGGCACCCGCTACGGCATCGTGCTCGGCGCCTGTGCCGAGGGCGCCTCGACCTGGTATGCCGACGCGGGCCGCACGGTCGAGGTGGGCACCGCGGGCGGAGGCCTCCCCGGGCCCGGCACGGCCGCGCTGATCCGGTACACCAACCCCGAGGTGTCCTTCCCCGGCGAGATCACCGTCGGAGGCGACCACGTCGACATCACCGGCTCCGCCGCCCCGCGCGTGGGGCAGAACGTGTGCCACGCCGGCCGTACCAGCGGCCTGCGCTGCGGCGTGGTGCAGGCCGTGAACGTCACCATCCAGTTCCCGGACGGCATCGTGTACGGCGCCTTCCGGGCCACCGACTGTGCCGAGCCCGGCGACGCGGGCGCGCCCGGCTTCAGCGGCACGGTGGCGCTCGGGCTCGTCCTCGGCGGCTCGAACTGCGCCGCCGGCGGCAGCGCGTACCACCTGCCCGTGCACGAGGTGCTCAGCACCTACGGTCTCGCCGTCTACTGACGCCGGCGGGACCGCTGCTCCTCCCGTCGCCGTGGCGTCCCGGAGCGATGAGTTCCGGGCGCGGCTGCCGTCGTACTCGGTGAGGGACCGCACCCCCGGCGGGCCCGCGAGACGGGAGGAGCACACCGATGCGACTGACCCTGACCACCTTCGTGAGCCTGGACGGCGTCATGCAGGCCCCCGGCGCGCCCGACGAGGACCGCAGCGGCGGTTTCGAGCAGGGCGGATGGCTGGTCCCCTACGCCGACGACGACATGGGGAAGGCCGTCACCACCTGGTTCGCCGAGGCGGACGCCTTCCTCCTCGGCCGCCGCACCTACGAGATCTTCGCCGCCTACTGGCCGCGGGCCACCGACCCCGACGACCCGATCGCCGGGCCGCTGAACCGGCTGCCGAAGTACGTGGCCTCGCGCACCCTGGACCACGCCGACTGGGCCGGCACCACGGTCGTCGCCGAGGACCTGCCCGGCCGCGTGGCCGAACTGAAGCGGCAGCCCGGCCGGGAGCTCCAGGTGCACGGCAGCGGCGACCTGGCGCACACCCTGATGCGGCACGACCTGATCGACGAGTACCGGCTGCTGACGTACCCGGTGGTGCTGGGCGCGGGCCGCCGCCTGTTCCCCGAGGGCGCGGCGCCTGCCGCGCTGCGGCTGGTGCGGAGCGACACCACCGGCACCGGTGTGGTCGTCAGCGTCTACCGGCCGGCCGGCGTTCCCGAGTACGGCACGTTCGGCGAGCCGTCGTGACGCCGTTCCGCCCGCCCTTCCTGGCCCCCTTCACCACCCCGGCGCCCCGCTCTCCCCGTCCGCCGGTGCCCCGCCCGGCGCCGGTCCGGCCGGACGGACGCGAAGAGGGGGGCGCCCCGCGCACGCGACCAGCGGATCAGGCGTCCGCGGGGTCCACGGTGGACAGCGGGGTGGCGATGTCCTCCAGCGAGCGGCGCTCCGCCGGGACGGCGAGCGCCGCCGCCACCAGGCCCGCGGCGCACATGAGTCCGGCGCCGATCTGGAAGGCCAGCGTCGTCTCGCCGACCACGCCCGACTCGGTGAGCTTGGAGAAGATCAGCGGCCCGCTGATGCCGCCGGCCGCCGTGCCGATGGCGTAGAAGAACGCGATCGACATCGCGCGGGTCTCCATCGGGAAGACCTCGGAGACCGTCAGGTAGGCGCTGCTGGCGCCCGCGGAGGCGAAGAACAGCACCACGGCCCAGCAGGCGGTGAGCGTGTTCGCCGTGAGGTGGCCGTTGTCGAACAGGTAGGCCGTGCCGAACAGCAGCACACCGGACAGCAGGTAGGTGCCGGAGATCATGACGCGGCGGCCGACGGTGTCGAAGAGCTTGCCCAGGAGCAACGGACCCAGGAAGTTGCCGGCGGCGATCACCGCGAAGAAGTAGCCCACGTTGCCGGACGGCACGTCGAAGAAGGTGGCGAGGATGGAGCCGAAACCGAAGGTGATGGCGTTGTAGAGGAACGCCTGCCCGATGAACAGGGACAGCCCGAGGACCGCGCGGCGCCGGTACCTGCTGAAGACGGTCTTCGCGATGAGGCCGAAACCGATCGACTTGCGCTGGTGGATGGTGATCTCCCCGGCGGGCGGCGGGAGTTCCCTCCCGGTCTCCCGGCGGATCTCGTCCTCCACGCCGGAGACCAGGCTCTCGGCCTTCTGGCCGCGTCCGTGGATGAACTGCCACCGTGGACTCTCCGGCACGTTGCGCCGAACCAGCAGGATCACCAGGCCGAGCACCACGCCGAAGGCGAACGCCAGCCGCCAGCCCAGGTCCTGGGCGAAGACGTCCGTGTCGAGCAGGACGATGGACAGCAGGGAGCCGCCGATGGCGCCCAGCCAGAAGCTGCCGTTGATGATCAGGTCGACGCGCCCCCGGTAGAACGACGGGATCAGCTCGTCGATCGCGGAGTTGATGGCCGCGTACTCGCCGCCGATACCGAAGCCGGTCAGGAAGCGGAAGAGGAAGAACCACCACGACTCGAAGGACAGCGCGGTCAGCGCGGTGGCCGCCAGGTACACGCCCAGGGTGATCATGAACAGCTTCTTGCGCCCGTACCGGTCCGTCAGCCAGCCGAAGAACAACGCACCCGTGCAGGCGCCCGCGACGTAGAGGGCGGCGGCGATGCCGGTGACCTGCGCCGCGGAGATGTCCAGGCCGCTGCCGTCCTCGGCGAGCCGGGCGGCCATGTTGCCGACGATGGTGACCTCGAAACCGTCCAGGATCCAGACGGTGCCGAGGCCGATCACGATCATCCAGTGCCACCGTGACCACGGCAGCCGGTCCAGCCGGGCCGGTACGGCGGTGGTGACGGTGCCGTACCCGCCGGGGGTCCCGCTCGGCTCTCCGCCGCCGGGACCCGTGCCGTCGTGGTCGTGTGGCGCTCCCATCCGGAACTCCTCCCGCCCCCGGTGGTACCGGGCTCGCTGCCTCCGAGGCGCCGCCCTCGGGGCGGTGTCCGGACGCCGGGTGCCCCGTCAGCGGCCCGCCATGCGGGAGCGGGCGCCGCCACGCCGTGCGCGCGTCGTTCCTCCGGGACGCGGTCCGCCGTCAGGAGCCGCCTGTGCTCAGGAGCCGTCCGCCGTCAGGAGCCGTCCGCCGTCAGCCCCCGGCTGGCCGCGCGCCCGGCCGAGCGGTAGCTCTCCGGGGTGTACAGCGCGAAGGCCCCGCCCTGCGGATCGGTCAGTCCGGCGACCCGGCCCGTCCCGGGGACGTCCACGGCGGGGAAGGTGGTGCCCCCGCCCAGTTCCAGGGCGTGGGCGACCGAGGCGTCCACGTCGTCGACCGCGAAGTAGAGCAGCCAGTGCGGGGGCACGCCGGGCGGAAAGCGGTCGTCGGTCATGCGCACCATGCCGCCGAAGTCCCGGCCGCCGATGCCCCATTGGGTGTATCCGCCGTACGGACCGCCGCCGTTGCTCCCTTCCGCGTCACCGGCGGCGTCACCGCCGGTCGCGGTCCAGCCGAGGGCGGTGGTGTAGAAGGCGCGCGCCGCGACCGTGTCGCGGGTGGCGAGTTCCACCCAGCACAGCGCCCCGCGTTCGTCCAGGCGCGCCGCGCCCCGGAACAGCCCGGCCTGCCAGAGGGTGAAGACCGCCCCTCCGGGGTCGGCGACCACCGCGAACCGGCCCAGGTCGAACACGTCCATGGGCTCCATCAGCACGGCGCCGCCGGTCTCCCGCACCCGCTCCGCGACCACGTCGGCGTCGGCGACCGACACCGCCATCGTCCAGGCCACCGGCTGGTCGGTCTGGTACAGCGGAGTCGCGGCCGCGACCGGGTCGTCGTCCAGAAGCATCATCGTGTAACCGCCGGCCTCGGGACTGGCGTCCTCCTCCGGAGTCCAGCCGAACAGTCCGCCGTAGAACCGTCCGGCATCCGCGACGTCGGGTGTGCCCAGTTCGGCCCAGCAGGGAGCGCCCAGCACCGGCTCCGTGATCTTCATGGCTCCACGGTGACACCGGCGTGCGCGGGCCGCATCCGGACACCGCGGGACATCTGTGGGACATCTGCGGGACGGCGTGGGACGGGCGGACACCCGCGCGGGACGGGCAGGACACCGCGGCGGCCGGTCAGGCGCCCCGGGACCGGCCCGGCCTCAGAGATCCTGGGCCAGGTGGTGCAGCCGCAGCGCCAGCTGGATCTCCAGCGACCGGGCGGGGGCGTTCCAGTCCTTGCCCAGCAGCCGTCCGATGCGCTCCAGCCGCTGCACCACCGTGTTGACGTGGATGTGCAGCGCCGTCTTGGTGCGGGTCAGGCTGGCACCGTGCACGAAGTACGCGTCCAGCGTGCGCACCAGTTCCGTGCCGCGCCGGGCGTCGTAGTCCAGCACCGGCCCCAGCGTGTTCCGCACGTATCCGGCCAGGTCGGCCTGGTCGCCGAGCAGCACGCCGAGGAACCCCAGGTCCGGAAGGGCGGCGCCGTTCCCGGTGTGGCCGAGCGCCAGCAGCGCGGACAGGCACCGCTGCGCCTCCTCGTGTGCCGTGGGCAGCGAGCCGGTCCCGTCGCCGGTGCCCGGCTCCGCGGCCGCGCCCGCCGCGCCCACGGTGACCGGCGAACCGAGCGCCTTGCCCAGTTCCGCCGCCATCTCCTGGGCGCACCGGCCGGGAGCCTTCGACGGCACGGCGAGCACCACGTGGTCGTGGTGGATGCCCGCCAGCCCGCCCCGGGTGCGGGCGCTCTGCGCCGCCGCCGACAGCAGCCGCTGCCGGGTCGCCGCCTCGCCGTGCGCCACGAGCACGGCGTGCGGCCGTGACAGCTGGACGCCGACCCGACGGGCGCGTGCGGCCAGCGCTCCGCCGTCCCCGGTCGCGGTCAGCAGGTCGTACAGCAGCTCCGCCCGCACCCGGTCCTCGGTCTCCGCGGCCGAGCGGCGCAGCAGCAGGAGCAGTGCGGTGACGATCCCGGCGCGTTCGAACAGCAGCCGGTCGGTGTCCGGCAGGTCCGGCCGGCCGGTGAGGGCGATGCTGCCCAGCAGCTCCGGGCCGGCGAGCACCGCGCACACCCAGGTACCGGCCGCGGCCTCGACGGGGACGGCCCGCCCGCTGGTGCGGGAGGCGGCCACGCCGTCGACCGGCGGCGTGAGCGGCGCCGTTCCGGTGCGGGCCAGTTCGGTGCCGTCCGCGTCGTGGATGAGGATGCCGCCGTCCAGCAGGGCGGCGATCCCGGCCGCCACCTCCGTGGCGTCGGCGCCGCGCAGCACCAGGTCGGTGAGATGGTCGTGGGCCTCCTCGGTGCGGTGCATGGCCTGGTTGTGCGCGCGGATGGTGTCGTTCGCCGCGCCCAGGTCGCCCAGCGCCGTGCGGGTCTCCTCCAGCAGCCGCGCGCCGTCGATGGCGATCGCCGCATGGTCGGCGAGCGAGGAGAGCAGCGCCACCTCCTCGCGCGCGAAGCGGCGCGGCGTGCGGTCCGCGGCGTAGAGCACGCCGATCACGCGGGAGCCCAGCCGCAGCGGCACGCCGAGGATGGCCCGCAGCCCCTCGTCGAGGACCGCGCCGTCGATGGTGTCGGTGTGATGGAAGCGGTTGTCGGCCTGGTAGTCGTCGGTGGCGTACGGCCGTGCGGACTGGGCGACGAGTCCGCCGAGCCCTTCGCCCATCCCCAGCCGGACCTGCTGGAAGGAGGCGGCGACCGAGCCGTCGGTCACTCGCATGTACGTGTCGCCGGCCGTTTCGTCGTTCAGCGACAGGTAGGTGATGTCGGTGCCGAGCAGCAGCTTGGCGCGGTGCACGATGGCCCGCAGCACCGCGTCCAGGTCGCGCAGCGCGGCGAGGTCGCTGGCGGTGTCGAAGAGGGCGGTCAGTTCCGCCTCCCTCACCCGGTGCTGGCTCAGGGTCCGGCGGATGCGCAGCGCCACCCGGGTCGCCTCGTCCACCTCGGCCAGTTCGGCGGCCGAGGCGCCGTCGGCACGTGCCCGGGCGGCAGGGCGGGCGAAGTCCTCGGCGGGGGCGCCGGCGGCGAGCAGGTCGAGCAGCGTGCGCAGGGCGCCCTGGGTTCGGGGGGAGCCGGTGGCTGTCACGGTGGGGAGCATACGGGGTGCTTTCCAGCGGGCCGTCGAGGTGACCGCGCCCCTCCCGGGAAGGCCGGGAGGGGTGCGGCGGGGCGGGTGCGCCCGCCCGGTGCGTCAGCCGGACACGGAGGCGGACCCGGCGGTGGCCTTCACCTCTCCCGAGTCGTCCCGGACGCCGGTGGTGCGCAGGTCCTTGGTGAGGTCCCGGCCACGGGTCTCCCGGCTCGCCAGGACCACCGCCGCGGTGACCACCGACGCGAAGGCGAGGTAGAGGGAGACCGGCACCGAGGAGCCGAACGCGTCGAGCAGGGCGACCGCGATGAGCGGAGCGATGGAACCCGCGACGATCGAGGCGACCTGCGCGCCCATCGAGGCACCCGTGTAGCGCACCTTGGTGTCGAACATCTCGGAGATGTACGCGGCCTGCGGGCCGTACATCGCGCCGTGGAAGAGCAGACCGATCGTCACCGCGACCGTGATGGCAGCGAAGGACTCGGTGTCGAGCACGGGGAAGAACAGGAACGCCCACACCGCCATGCCCAGGCCGCCGATCGCGATCACCGGGCGCCTGCCGACCCGGTCGGACAGGGCACCCCACAGGGGGATGGTGACGAAGTGGACGGCGGAGGCGATCAGCACCGCGTTGAGCGCCGTGGACTTGTCCAGTCCGAGCTGGGTGGTGAGGTACACCACCAGGAACGAGGTGATGATGTAGTATGAGATGTTCTCACCGAACCGGGCGCCGATCGCGGTGAGGACCTCGCGCCAGCTGGACCGGAAGACCTCCACGACCGGGGCCTGCTCGTCGCCGCCGGTCTCCTTCTTGATCTCCGCGGCCTTGCGCTGCGCCTCCAGGAAGACAGGCGACTCGCTGACCACCAGCCGGATCCACAGGCCGACGACGACCAGCACGCCGGACAGCAGGAACGGGATGCGCCAGCCCCAGGCGAGGAACGCCTCGTCGGTCTGCACGGCGGCGAGCACCGCCAGAACACCGGTGGCGAGGAGGTTGCCGCCGGGCGCGCCGGACTGCGGCCAGGAGGCCCAGAACCCGCGCCGTTCCGGCCCGCCGTGTTCGGACACCATCAGCACGGCGCCGCCCCACTCGCCGCCCAGGGCGAAGCCCTGGACCAGGCGCAGCAGCACGAGCAGCGCCGGCGCCAGCGCGCCCACGGTCGCGTGCGTCGGCAGCAGGCCCATCGCGAAGGTCGAGCCGCCCATCAGCATCAGGCTGACGACCAGCAGCTTCTTGCGGCCGATCTTGTCGCCGTAGTGCCCGAAGACCAGGCCGCCGATCGGGCGGGCCGCGAAGCCGATGGCGAACGTGGCGAACGCCAGCAGTGTGCCGACCAGCGGGTCGTTCTCCGGGAAGAACAGCTTGTCGAAGACGAGCGCGGCGGCCAGGCCGTAGAGGAAGAAGTCGTACCACTCGATGGTGGTGCCGATGATGCTCGCGCTGATGACGCGGCCGATGCGGGTCTTGTCTCTGACGTCCGGCTGCGGGGTTGCTGCCATGGGAGGTTCACCACTCTTCGCTGGGTGGAGCTGAACGGGGACGGTGGTGCGGGTGCGGGTGGGTGCGGGCGCGGGGACGGGGGGTGGGGGACCGGGAGGTGCGGCGGTCGCGCCGGCGTCAGTGGGCGGTCCAGCCGCCGTCGACGGGGAGTGAGGCACCGGTGAGGTAGCCGGTGTGCGGGCCGCAGAGCCACACCGCGAGGCCCGCCACCTCCTCCGGCTCGATCAGCCGCTTGATCGCCGAGCGTTCCAGCATCACCTCGCGCACCACCCTCTCCTCGGGGATGCCGTGCGCCTCCGCCTGGTCCGCTATCTGGCCCTCGACGAGCGGGGTGCGCACGTAGCCCGGATTGACGCAGTTGCTGGTCACGCCGTACGCCGCGCCCTCCAGGGCGGTGACCTTGCTCAGCCCTTCCAGGGCGTGCTTCGCGGCGACGTAGGCGGCCTTGTACGGGCTGGCGCGCAGGCCGTGCACGCTCGACACGTTCACCACCCGCCCCCAGCCCTGCGCGTACATGTGCGGCAGGGTGCGGCGCAGCAGCAGGAACGGCGCGGTGACCATCACCTTCTGGATCTGCGCGAAACGTTCCGGCGGGAACGCCTCCAGCGGGGCGACGTGCTGCAGCCCGGCGTTGTTCACCAGGATGTCGACCTCGGACGGGAGCTGTTCCAGCGCCCCGGCGTCGGCCAGGTCCACGGCGTGCGGCCGGCCGCCGGTGTCCTCCGCGACCGCCTTGGCGGCCTCGGCGTCCACGTCCACGACGTGCACGTCCGCCCCGGCCGCCGCCAGCGCGCGGGCGACGGCCCGCCCGATGCCGCTGCCGCCGCCGGTCACCATGGCGGTGCGGCCGGAGAGGTCGGCGGCGGGGGGCGCGGTGACGCCCGCGTCGAATCGGCTTGTCATGGCGTGAACGGTAGGGACGCACGGCTGCCACGCCTACAGGTGGGATCACCACAGTGACGCCCGTAGGTATGGTGTTCCCCCACACCGCTCTTCGGGGTGACGTGCCGGAGCGGGCCCGCCGGGGTGGGCGGGCCCGCTCCGGGGCACGACGGGCGGCCCGGGGCCGCAGCGGGTTCGCCGGGGGACGGTCAGCCGGCGGCGTCCAGCCGGCAGGAGGCCGTCAGCGCGTCGCGGTCCGCGCCGGCGGGCCGCTCGATCGTACGGCTGTGCGGGGGCCGGGAGCGCCCGTCGAGCCAGCCGTCCAGTGCGGCGAACGAGGAGCGGAAGCAGGGCTCCAGCGGCCGGAGCCGTTCCGGGTAGGTGTCGAACAGGCCGTCGACGTGGGTGCCGTCCGCGATGCGGTAGTACCGCAGCAGGTCCTCGCGTCCGGCGTCGCGCACCATGCGGGTGTAGACGTCGGAGGACCGGCTGATCGGCAGCAGCACGTCCAGCGTGCCGTGGAAGGTGATCAGCGGCCGTCCGATCCGGCCGGTCAGCCCGATCCGCTCCACCGCCCGGTGCACCTGGTGCGGGCGGTCCGCGTACGCGTAGTCGGTGTCGCAGCCGGGGCCGGAGCCGGGCGGGCAGTACGGCGTGCCGGCCTCGCGGTCGCCGTCGTACCCGGGGTCGAACTCCTCCCGGTAGATGCGCTGGGTGACGTCCCAGTAGAAGTCGTGGTGGTACGGCCAGAGGAACTCCGACCCGGCCGGGAACCCGGCGTCCACCATGCGGGCGTGCGCCTCGTCGGCCCCTTCGCCGCCGGCTGCGTAGGCGGGGTAGGCGCGCAGCGCGGGTGGCAGGAAGGTGAACAGGTTCGGGCCCCGTCCGGTCTCCGCCCGGCCGCGGCCGTCGGCGCGCCAGAGCGTGCCCTCCCAGTCCACGCCGCCGTCGTAGAGCCACGGCCGGTTCTCCAGCTGCCAGCGCACCAGGTAGCCGCCGTTGGACATCCCGGCGGCGAGCGTGCGCTCCGGCGGCCGGTGGTAGCGCTGGACGACGGCCGCGCGGGCTGCGCGGGTCAGCTGGGTGACGCGGCGGTTCCACTCGGCCACGGCGTCGCCGGGGCGGCGGCCGTCCCGGAAGAACGTGCCGCCGACGTTCCCCTTGTCCGTGGAGGCGAACGCGTAGCCGCGCGACAGCACGTGGTCGGCGATGGCCCGGTCGTTCGCGTACTGCGCGCGGACCCCCGGCGCGCCCGTGACGACCAGCCCGCCGTTCCAGTCGTCGGGGAGGCGGATCACGAACTGCGCGTCGTGGTCCCAGCCGTGGTGGGTGTTGCCGCTCGAGGAGTCCGGGAAGTAGCCGTCGATCTGGATGCCGGGGACGCCGGTCGGCACGTCCGTGCCCGACGCCGTCAGCCCCGCCCAGTCGGCGGGCACGGTGTGGCCCGACTCCACGGTCCCGGCCGTGGTCAACTCGGCCAGGCAGGCGGCCTGCTGGTGTGCGGCGCCGGGGACGCGGACGCGGTCCAGACGGTCGCAGTGGCCTTCCCCGCCGCGCCCGTCGGGCCCGGCGGGGGAGGCGGCGGCGGGGGAGAGGAGGCCGCCGCACAGCAGCAGGCCGGCCGCGGCTGCCAGCGGTGCGGTGTACGTGCCGCGGCGGCGCCGGTCCGCGGCGCCCTCGCGGCGGGACCACGGGGCGCGCCGGGGGCGGCCCGGTCGGGGCGGTCTGGTGGGTGTGGGCGGCACGGCGACCTCCGGCTGTCGGATCGTCAGGGCGCCGGACACCGTACGGAGGTCGGCCCCGCCGCGACATGGTGCGGGGCACCACAATCGGCCGCTCGACGGTGGCTTCCGCAGGGATGTGCCTCGCCGGGGCCTTGCACGCGCGTAGATCTCGGGCATCATCAGACACGACGTGTGCACGACAACGTGTGCGCGACGTTCACTTTCGCTGGAGGAACCCCCCATGAGCGTGTCTCGCCTCCGCTCCGGCCTGGGCGCCGTCGCCCTCGCCTGCTCCCTGGTCGCCGCCCCGGGCGTCGGCCTCGCCACCGCCGCCGAGACCGCGGCTCCCCCCACCGCGACGGCCGCCCCCGCACCGGCCGCGCCCGCCCTCGCCGCCACCAAGCTCTCGCACTCCGACGCCGCGTCCCGCTTCAGCTCCTCCGGGATCACCTGGTCGTCAACCGGCGGCTGTTCGGACCGCAACACCCCCACCTGCACCTCGTTCTCCCAGATCAACCTGGCCACCGTGCAGGGCGCCCAGACGCTCAAGAGCGCCAGCGGATGCGCCCTCCACATCACCGGCGGCACGGAGACCGGCCACGCCGGCGGCACCTACAGCCACTGGAACGGCTACAAGCTCGACTTCCGCCCCACCAGCTGCGTCAGCGGCTACATCACCGGCAATTTCACCTACATCGGCGACCGCGGTGACGGAGCGGCGCTGTACGAGGCCGCCTCGGGCAACATCTACGCCCGCGAGAGCAACCACTGGGACGTCACCTTCTACAACTGCGGCGGCTGCTGAGCCGTCCGCCCCTCCTCGGTGAGCGCGCCGGACGGGCCCCGCGCGGCCCGTCCGGCGCGCCCCGCGCCCACCTCGCCCGGTGCACCGTGCCGTCCGTACGTCCGACCCCGGGAGGTCCCATGTCCGTCCGAAGACGACGCCACGCCCGCTGGGCGCGGGTCACCGCCGCCGCGCTGGCACTCGCCGGCGCACTCGCCGTCTCCCCGCCGGCCGGCGCCGCCGCGTCCGCCGCTCCCGGTGCGTCCGCCGCGTCCGCCGCACGCCCCGAGACCGGCCCGGCCGCCGCCGTGACCGAACGCCTCGCCGACCGCGCCCGCACCGCGCGGACCACCGCCGCCACCAAGCCCCGCGTCCAGGTCACACGGAGGTCCGGCGACTGGGCCTTCGGCACCGCCGTGCTCGCGACCGAACCCGGCTCCGCACCCCTGCCCCAGGGCTGGCTGTTCCTCGCCGAACGCGACGACGGACGGTGGACCGCGGCCCTCGAGGGCGAGCGGGCCTTCGCCGCGCTGGCTCGCCGGGCCCCGCTGGTCGAGGGCCGGGAACAGGCGCTCCTCGCCGCCCAGGACGGCAGCCGGCCCGAGGCCCGCCGGCCCGAGGCTCGCGGAGCAGCGGACCGGCGGGGGACGTTCGCCGCCGGGGGTGACTTCCGCACCGGCATGGCCCTGCCCACGACCGCCGACCGCGCCACGTACATGACCAGCGGACCACACGGCTGGTCCGGCGCCGCAGCTCCGTGGAGCTCCCTCGACTTCGCCGGCGGCGACGAGGCCGTGCGCGCCGCCCGCCAGGGCACCGCGTACACGATGTGCCGCGGCTGGATCCGCGTCGTCCACGACCGCGGCTACGCCACCGACTACTACCACCTGTGGAACCACATCGACGCCGACGGCGCCGCGGTGAACACCGGCACCTACCTCGGCGACACCGGCACGGACGTCACCTGCGGCGGCTCCGCCACCGGCCGCCACGTGCACTTCGCGCTCCGCCAGAACGGCGACTACGTCGGCGTGGCCGGCCACGCCCTGGGCAGGTGGGTGTTCTTCAACGGCGGCGGCGCCTACCAGGGCCACGCCCTGCTCGGCAGCCGTCAGGTCGGTCCCGGAGGTGCCCTCCACCACCACGGCGCCCTCGGCTTCACGCAGGGCGTCATCGACACCTTCGGCGGCACCCACCTCAACAAGCGCACCGGCCCGGGCACCGGCCACGGGTTGGCCGGAACCGTCGCCGACGGCGCCACGGTGGACATCGCCTGCTCGGCCGACGGCACGTCGCACACCGGCCGTTACGGCACGACGAGCCTGTGGAACCGCCTCTCGGACGGCACCTGGGTGAGCGACGCCTACCTGTGGACCGGTGTGAGCGGCCCCGTCAACGGCTGGTGCTAGGCGGCCCGTCCGGACGGTCTCCCCGGGGCGGGGGCGTGATGCGATGCCCGATGCGGCGGCGCGGACGCGTCCGGCGCGGCCGGGGGACCGGCGGGCCCTGCCGCGCGCGCCGCGTCTCCTCGCCCCGGCAGAACAGGCACGCCGCGCCGCCGGTCTCCTCCGCCGTCGGGTCCACGGGGGCGCCGGGGTGCCGTGCGCATCCGGAGGCCGTCCGCGGCCGGGACAGCTCCCGCGCCGTGACGAACGCCCGGTGCACCGCCTCCGCGAGCCGCGCGAACTCCTCGTTCGGCGAGGTGGGGCCCAGGTCCAGCTGCAGTTCCCGGACCCGGCGCAATGCCTCCGTCAGCGCCTCGCGGGTGTACGGCGGCCGCGGTGCCTCGTACCGCTGACCGGGCGCCCGTCCGGTCTCCACGCCCGGCACCGAAGGGTCGCCGATGCGCCGGTTCCGGTTGCACAGCAGGCAGCGTGTCCACCCCTCGGGCGCGAGCGGATCCACCGGCCCGTCGGGATGCACGTCGCACCCCGTGCGCGAACGCGTCGGCGCCAGCTCGCGAGCGACCAGGAACAGACTCCACAACCGGTCGGCCACGTCCTCGTACTCCGCCGGTCCGGCGTCCTCGCCGAGTGCCCGCACCCGGTCGTCCACGCCCGGCACCGTCCGGTTCAGCTCACCGAGCAGGAACGGCCGGTTGGCCGGCACCCGCCGCCCGGAACGTCGTGCTTCATCCACCCGCCCACCCTACCGACGCCGCCCCACACCCCCGCCGCCTTTCTCGCACCGCCCCGGCCTCGCTGCCGCTGTCAGTGCCGCCTCCTACACTCCGGCGGCATGGTCCAGAGCAGCGCGACAGACGTCGACACCTACCTCGCCGAAGCTTCCGCCGAGCGCCGCCCGGCCCTGCACCGCCTGCGGGAGATGTGCCGCAGCGAGCTGGCCGGCCACACCGAGACGATGGCCCACGGCATGCCCTGCTACCAGCGCGAAGACACAGCCGAGTTCGCCTTCGCCAACCAGAAGCGGTACCTCTCCCTCTACGTGCGGGAGGACGTCACCGCCGCCTTCGCCGACCGCCTCGCCGCCCACGACATGGGCAAGGTCTGCCTCCGCTTCCGCAGCCCCGACCACATCGACTGGTCCCTCGTCCGCGACCTCCTCCGCGCCACGGCCGCCACCCGCGGCCCTGTCTGCTGACCCGGTTTCTCACGCCCGTGGGGGAACAGGCCTGTGCGGCCTACGGCTTGCGGGCCAGGCCGCCGTAGGCGTCGACGGTGGCCGGGGGCTCCGGCTCGGGGTCCGGGCGCCATGCGGTGACGGGGACGACGCCGGGCTCGACGAGGTCGAGGCCCTCGAAGAAGCCGGCGATCTGCTCCGGGGTGCGGACGTAGTAGGGGACGGCGCCACTGCGGTTGTACTCCTCCTGCGCGGTGAGCATCGCCTCGCTGGTGGCGGTGCCGTCGTAGTAGAGGAGGTAGCTGCCCGAGGGCAGGCCGTCGAGGAGGCGGCGCACCATGGCGCGGGCCTCGTCGTAGTCGGCGACGTGGCCGATGATGCCCATGAGGATGAGGGCGACCGGCTGCTCCATGTCGAGGACCTCGGCGGCCTCGGCCAGGATCGTGTCCGCGTCGCCGAGGTCCGCGTCGACGTAGGCGGTCGCACCCTCCGGGGTGCTGGTGAGGAGCGCCTGGGCGTGCACCAGGACGAGGGGGTCGTTGTCGACGTAGACGACGCGCGCGTCCGGGGCGACGCTCTGGGCGACCTCGTGGGTGTTGTCGACGGTGGGCAGGCCGGTGCCCACGTCGAGGAACTGGCGTACCCCCGCGTCCGCGGCGAGGTGGCGGACGGCGCGGGCCAGCATGTGGCGGCTGGTGCGGGCGACCAGTGCCAGCCCGGGCCAGGTACGGGAGATGTGGTCGCCGATCTGGCGGTCGGGCTCGTAGTTGTCCTTGCCGCCCAGCAGGTAGTTCCACACCCGCGCCGAGTGCGGGACGGTGTTGTCGATCTTGTCGGCGATCGTGTCGCCGCGCGTTCCGTCCCGGCCGTCGTCAGCCATCCCTCGAACCCCTCCGCCTCTCAACTGCTGTGACCGCGACCAGACTTGCACACCGGAAGCCCGATGTGACCGTCTTTGCGCCGCTCGCTCACCGCCTGGGGAGGAAGCGGGAGAGCACGACGTCGAGTTGGGCCGCCCAATGCTCCAGCTCCCACGCGTTGCGGGTGCTCACCCGGCACACCGTCTGCGCGCCGTTCGTGAGGTGGAGGACGAGGGTGAGGACGTGGCTGGAGCCCTGGGGGTCGCGCCGGTGCTGGGCGAACCGGATGTGCTGCCAGGCGAGGTGGGTGCTCCGGCCGTGCGCGGTGAACGAGACGCCGTGGGCGTCGGCGACGATGTCGTTCTTGCGGTCCATGGCGAGGAACTCCGGCTCGCCGGCCTCCCCGCCGGGCATCCCCGGCGCGCCCGGATGCGGCTGCGCAGGGTGGCCGGGCTGTCCGGGATGTCCCGGCTGTCCGGGAGGGGGCATCGGCGCCGCCGGGCCGAAGCCGCCCGGGCCCGGCTGCGGCATCTGCGCCGGGTGCCCCGGGTGACCGGCCTGGGCGGGCGGCGGCGCGTACGCGCCGGGGCCCGGAGCCGGGGCGGCAGGCGGCATCGGCGGCGGGGCGGGCGCCTGCGCGGGTACTGGAGGGGCACCGGCGGGCTGCTGGGCGGCGGGCGGCGCGACCGGCGCGGGTTCCCCCATCTGCGTCTCCGTCTGCGCCTGCGTCGGTGGAGCGAGAGCCGCGATCAGCGCCTCCGGGGCAGGGCGGCGAGCCGGGTCGTCGTCCAGGCACGCCTGGACCGTTGCGCCCAGCGCCGCCGGCACCCGCGACGGGTCACCGCCGCAGGCCGCGAGCAGCAGGCCGCCGAGCGCCCGCACGTCGTCCGCGGCCGCCCCGGCGTCGTCGCCGGGGGCCGGCCGCAGCCCGAAGTCGCGTACGCGCGGGCCGTCGTCGGCCATCAGAACGTCGGTGGCCTTGAGACCGCCGTGCGCGAGGCCGCGCGCGTGCACCGACCGGAGGGCGTCCGCGACGCCGGTGCCCAGGCGGCGCACCTCGTCCTCCCCGAGGGCGCCCCGGGAGGCGAGGAGTTCGGCCAGCGACGGACCGGGCACGTACGGGGTGGCGAACCACGGGGTGCCGGCGTCCGTGTCCGCATCCAGCACCGGCACGGTGTGGAACCCGCCGACACCCCGTACCGCCTCGACGGCCGCGCGCAGCCGGTCGTCGGTCGCCTCGTCCCGCGCCGCCCCGGGGTGCAGCACCTTGACGGCGACCGCCCTCCCCGCGGCGGTCCGCGCGAGGTGGACGGTGCCCAGAGCACCCCGTCCGAGTTCGCGCTCCAGGACATACGTTCCGATCTGCTGCACGCTGTTCACCCTCCGGGACGGTCGGTCCGACGATGATCCCAGGTCGCCCGAACGGCCCGGCACGGTGGTGCGGTCCCGCGCGCACGATCGGCCCGTACCGGTTGCCGCTCCCGGCGCGGGCCAGCAGGCTGGGCCCGGAAGCCGGCGCCACCGGGCGGACGGCTGCCGCCGAACGGAGGTCAGGCGTGGGGCACGACGGCACGGGCGCGGAGGCGGCTGCGGGAGCCGACGGGGCCGACGCGGAGGCGGTGCGCCGGTTCACCGGCCTGCGCGCGCTCTTCGTCAACGCCACCCTCAAACGGTCGCCCGAGGTCAGCAACACCGGAGGGCTGATCGACCTCAGCGCGGGCATCATGCGCCGCTACGGCGTCGAGGTGGACACGATCCGCGCCGTGGACCACGACATCGCGACCGGCGTCTGGCCGGACATGACCGAGCACGGCTGGGCGGCCGACGCCTGGCCGGACCTGTTCCCCCGGGTGCTGGCGGCCGACATCCTGGTGCTGTGCGGACCCATCTGGCTGGGCGACAACAGCTCGGTCATGAAGCGCGTCGTCGAGCGGCTGTACGGCTGCTCCAGCCTCCTCAACGACGCCGGACAGTACGCCTACTACGGCCGCGCCGGCGGATGCCTGATCACCGGTAACGAGGACGGCGTCAAGCACTGCGCGATGAACGTGCTCTACAGCCTCCAGCACCTGGGCTACACGATCCCGCCGCAGGCCGACGCCGGCTGGATCGGCGAAGCCGGGCCCGGGCCCTCCTACCTCGACCCCGAATCCGGGGGACCGGCGAACGACTTCACCAACCGCAACACCACGTTCATGACGTTCAACCTGCTGCACACGGCGGCCATGCTGCGCGCCGCGGGCGGCGTCCCGGCCTACGGCAACCGCCGTACCGAGTGGGACGCGGGCTGCCGCCCCGGCTTCGAGAACCCCGAACACCGCTGAGGCCGCTCCCGCCCGCGCCGACCACGGGTGTGCCGTCAGGCCGCCTGGCCCGCGGGGCGGGTCTCGCTGGGGCGGACGACGACGAAGCCCTCGCCCTCCAGCTTGAGCTGGACCGCTTCGCCCGACCCGCCGCGGATCATCGAGCCGATGCTCTGCGAGCGGTGCAGGGAGGTGTGCAGCGCCGCGCTCCAGCCCACCACCGCGTCGGTGTCGACGAAGACCGGCGCCTGCGGCGACACCGGGATGACGATCGGGTCGCCGTCGCACACCACGCCGAGCCGGCCCTGGCCGGTGAAGAGGCAATTGAAGAGGCCACCGCCCGCCATGCCCGCGCCCTTGACCATCTTGATCTCGTAGCTCAGCGAGGCGTCGAAGCAGAGCACGTTCCGTCCGTTGACGGTGAGCGCGTCGCCGTGGGCGAAGTCGACGATGAAGCAGTTCGCGCCCTGGTGCGCGAACCACGCCTCGCCCTGCCCGCGCACGGCCATCAGCGCCAGGCCCTCGCCGGTGACCGAGCGTTTGATGAAGTTGCCGACCCCCTGACTCTGCTTCTCGAACTGGAGGTTCCCGCGGAAGGCGATCATCGCGCCCTGCCGGGCGAGACACTCGCCGTTGACCGCGTACTTGAGGGACTTGGAGTTCTGCCGGGTCATCCCGGGCGCGGTCGCCGGCTGCGCCATGTTCTCGGAGGCGAAGAGCTCACTCTGCATGTCCGGATCCTCCCCCGGAATCCCTGCTTCCGCCAAGGTGTTCCGCGCTTCCCACCGCGGTGCGGGCGGCGGCGACGGTGGCGGCCAGCCGGGCGTGGTGCGCGCCCGGCCAGTAGAGGCGGTCGCAGTCCCGGCACCGGGTGAACGCGTCGTAGGTCCGGCGCGTGCCCGCCTCGAGGCGGTGCGCTACCTCCGCCTTCGGCACCGGGACGAGGGAGCCGTTGCACGACGGGCAGCGGCTCCACGGGTGCAGCGGCGGCGCGAACCGGGTCAGCACGTCCCTGAGCTGGTCGTCCGGACCGTCCCCCCGGACGTACGCGCCGAGCCGGAGCGCGTGCCGGCGCAGCAGGCCCCGGTCCCGGGTGAGCAGGACGCGCTGCTCGGCGTTGGCGCGTTCCAGCAGCGTGTCGTCGTCGCTGTCGTTGCGGTACGCCGTGTCGACGCCGACCAGCCGCAAGCGGCGGGCCAGAGCGCCGAGATGGACGTCCAGCAGGAAGCGCGGCGGCCCGGGGGTCCCCGGCGGCAGCGGCTGCGGGCGCCGCACGGCGTGCACGTCCAGCGCGTCGCCGGCGCGGGGCACGTACGCCCGCGGGACGGTGCGCACCTGCGAGCGCACGCCACCGGAGCCCGGGCCGTGGCCGGGCTCCACGGCCTCGGTGAACTCCCCGACCTCGGTGAGCGGCACCCCCAGCGCTTCGACGACGTGGCCCAGGGACGACCTGCCGTCGTGCACGCGCCGCACGTCACCGCCCCGGTACGGGGCGGGCAGCAGGAACCGCAGCTCCGCCGCGAACCGGAGCCGTATCCGGCGGGGCGCGTCCGGCGGCCGGTCCGTCACCGCGCTCCGCGCGGGGTGGGCCGGACCTCGAAGTCCGGCAGGCCCTCGGGCTCGGCCTCCGAGACCCGCACGTCCGACACCCGCGCCGCCGGCGGGCCCTGCCGCGCCCACGCGACGAGCCGTTCCACTGCGTCCGCGTCGCCCTCGAAGTGCGCCTCGACCGTGCGGTCCGGCAGGTTGCGCACCCAGCCGCGCACCCCGTGCTCGACCGCCGCCGCCCGGCAGTCGTTGCGGTAGTAGACGCCCTGGACCTTCCCGGAGACGATCACGCGCTTGCTGGCCATGGCGGCCTCCCCGTCCTTCCGCTGCCGGTCTCCCCGCCATCGTAGGCGCGGGCGGGGGCCCCGCACGGCCCGTCGCGGCCGGGGCCCGGGGCACCGCCCGGGCCGCCGTCACCGGGTGCCCGGTGCGCAGGGCGGACCTACAGTTCAAGAGTGACCACCGGTCGCCCCGCGGCGCGAAGACGGCCCCCGGCACCACCCCGAAAGGGGCGGCTGCGGCGGCTCGGGGAATGGTGCGCCCGGCACTTCGTCGTCGTGCTCCTCGGATGGCTCGCGGCCGTCGGCGGGCTGCACGCCGCGCAGAGCGCCTTCGGTGGGTCGTACGCCGACGACTTCACCCTCTCCGACTCCCAGTCCCAGCAGGGCCTCGACGTCCTCCGCGCACACCAGCCCGACCGCGGCGGCCAGAGTTCTCTCGTCGTGCTGCACGACGGGCAGCAGCTCTCCGGGCACCAGCAGCAGGTCGCCACCGTCGTGAAGAACCTCGGCGGGCTGCCGCACGTGCTCTCCGCGCAGAACCCCCTCACCGCGCCGAAGCCCCAGGCCGACGGCACACCGTCCGCCCCGCTCAGCCCGGTCTCGCCCGACGGCAGGACCGCCTACGTCACGGTCACCTTCGACGAGAACCCGGCCTCGCTCGGCGACGGCTACCTCGACGGCGTCGACGACGCCGTCGAGCCGCTGCGCCAGGCGGGCGTGCAGGTCGAGTACGGCGGCTCGCTCGGCGAACTGGCCCGGCCCGAGGCGGCCGACCTGGCCAGCGAGTCCATCGGCTACGGCGTCGCGGTGGTGGTGCTGCTCGTCGGGTTCGGCAGCGTCCTGGCCGCAGCCGTCCCGCTGGTCGCCGCCCTCGCCGCGGTCCTGGTCGGGCTCAGCGTGCTGGGACTGATCGCGGTCACGACCACGTTCGCCCAGGTCTCGCCCACGCTTGCCACGATGATCGGCCTGGGCGTGGGCATCGACTACGCGCTCTTCCTCCTCACCCGGCACCGGCAGGACCTGATGGACGGCGCCGACCCGGTCGCCGCCGCCGGTCGCGCCACGCACACCAGCGGCCGGGCCGTGCTGGTCTCCGGCACCACCGTGATCGTCGCCCTGGCCGGCCTCAACGCCTCCGGGGTGGGCTTCATCGGCAAACTCGGGGCGGCCGCGGCGGTCACCGTCGTCACCGCCGTGCTCGGCGCGCTCACCCTGGTGCCGGCGCTGCTCGGACTCGCCGGCCGTTCCCTCGACCGCTTCCACGTGCGCACCCCGGTGGCCGAGGCAGGCGCGGACGCATCCGGCGGTTTCTGGCACCGGTACGCACTCCGCGTCGGGCGGCGTCCGTGGCGGTACCTGGCCGCCGGCCTCGTGGTCCTGGCGGTGCTCACCGTGCCGCTCTTCTCGCTGCGCCTCGGCCACATCGACGACGGCGCCGACCCCACCTCCTACACGGACCGGCGGGCGTACGACCTGGTCACCGACGCCTTCGGGGCCGGCGTCAACGGCCCGCTGACGGTGGTCGTCGACCAGAGCGGGGTCTCCGGCGGCAACCGTTCGGGTCTGGACAACAGAGTCTCCTCCGCTCTCAAGGGCCTGCCGGGCGCTGCCGCCGTCAGCACCCTGCAGCCCACCCAGGACGGCGACGTGCTCACCGCCACCGTCATCCCCGCCGAACGGCCGCAGAGCGCCGGCACCACCGACCTGGTGCACCGCCTCACCGGCACCGTCCTGCCGCAGGCCGTCGCCGGCACCGACGCACAGGGGTACGTCACGGGCACCACCGCGGGCCAGACCGACTTCCGCGACATCGTCGCCGAACGGCTGCCGCTGATCATCGCCGTCGTCGTCGGTCTCGCGCTGCTGATCATCCTCACCGTCTTCCGCGGCGTCCTGGTCGCGGTCAAGGCGGCGGTGCTCAACCTGGTGTCCATCGGTGCGTCGTACGGCGTCGTGGTCGCGGTCTTCCAGTGGGGCTGGGGCGGGCCCGCGCTCGGGGTGTCCGGCACCGTCCCGGTGGAAAGCTACGTCCCGATGATGATGTTCGCCATCGTCTTCGGGCTCAGCATGGACTACGAGATCTTCCTGCTCTCCCGCGTCCACGAGGCGTGGCTGCGCACCGGCGACAGCAGAGCGAGCGTCGCGCACGCGTTGGAGATCACCGCCCGGGTCATCACCTGCGCCGCGCTGATCATGGTCAGCGTCTTCGCCGCGTTCGTGCTCAGCAGCAACATCGTGGTGAAGATGCTCGGCCTCGGGCTCGCCGTGAGCGTCCTGGTCGACGCGACGCTGGTACGGCTGCTGCTGGTGCCGGCGGTACTCAACCTGCTGGGCAGCCGGGTCTGGTGGGCGCCGCGATGGCTGGACCGCGTGCTGCCGCACGTCCACGCCGAACCGCAGCCCGTTCCCGACGGCGCCGCGACCGACGACGGCGGCGCGGCGCCGGGCGACGCATCGGGCGACGGCTCGCGGGGCGGCGCCGACGCCCCTGCGGCACGGAAGTCCGGCCCCCGGAACCGGACGGGAAGTGACCCGCCGGTAGCGTGACGGAGGGCGCCCTGCCGGGCGTCTGCCCCGCACCTCCAGGAGTCCGCATGGCGAAGCCCACCGAGGCCGGCGGCCCGGCGCCGCAGTTCAGCCTGCCCGGCGGCGTGCTGAGCGGCGAAGGGCCCGAAGCGGCCTTCGTACGCGCCGACTACACCGTCGACGGGGCACCGGGACGTCCGCTGGTGCTGGCCTTCTACCCCGGCGACGACACCGCCGTGTGCACCAAACAGCTGTGCTCCTACTCCTCCGGACTGGAGCGCTTCGAGGAACTCGACGCGACCGTCTGGGGGATCAGCCCGCAAGGCGTCGACAGCCACGAGCGGTTCGCCCGCAAGCACGACCTGCGGATGCCCCTGCTCGCCGACACCGACGGCACCGTCGCCCGCGCGTACGGCGTGGCCGCGCCCGGCATCGGGCTGCGCCGGTCGGTGTTTCTGGTCGCCCCGGACGGCACCGTCGCCTGGAAGCACGTGGCGCTGCTCGGCATGACCTACCAGGACGTGGACACCCTGACCGCCCGGCTGGCCGCGCTCCGGAAGGGTTGAGCAGCCGGCCGGGCCGCCCCGGGCGGTTCGTCGCCGGGGCGGAACCGGGCGGACGTCTCAGGCGGGGCTGCCGCTGGGCTCCCCGTCTCCGTCGGGGGTCTGCGCCCGTTCCCCGCTCTTCCCGGCCGCCTCCTCCGGCGCCGGGAGCGTGACCCGGATCTTGGACTGCTTGTGCGGCAGGTCGTCCCAGTCGTCCATCGTGTGCGCGGCCAGACCGTGCTTCTCGGCCAGCGCGATCAGGGTGGCCGGGCGGAAGTAGAAGTCCTCCCGCAGCACGTCGTGCTCCGTGCCGTCGGTGCGGTTGTAGGTGAAGTCGAAGAACCCGCCCGGCGCCAGCAGCCTGCCCACGTGGCGGAAGCAGTCCTCGATGACGTGGACCGGCGAGTGCGAGAAGACGCTGTGCGCGTGCACGACCCGGAAGCGGCCCCCGGGCAGATGCGCCAGCCGCATGTCGTCGACCAGCGTCATGTGCGGCAGCTTGTCCTGGAGGTCGTGGTCGACCACCGTCTGCTGCGCGGCGAGCAGGATGTCGGGGGAGATGTCCACACCGTAGTAGTGGCCGGTCTCCAGGTAGTCGATGAAGTGGCGTCCCGCGCGGAGGTTGCCGCAGCCGATCTCCAGCATGTGGTCACCGGGCTTCAGGCCGTGCCCGACCAGGTAGTCGAACTGCATCCTGCCCAGAGCGTTCCACCGCTCCTGCGACGGCGTGCCGACGGCGCCGAGCGGGTTCCGCGCGGTGTCGGACTTCATCACGGCGCGGTAGTAGGCGATGTGGTTTCCGCCGGACCGGCGCTGGAGCCGCCAGTCCCGCAGGTGCCGGCGGAGGTACGGCACGACGCGCTGAGGGTGGCGGGCGGCGTAGCGCAGGCGGTGGGCCAGCGAGGAGCGGTTGTGGGAGGGGACGGCGGTGGGCATTGCTACGGGGTCTCCTGCGTCTGACGGCTTGTCCGGGGGAGCCGGCGGCCGGGCGTGCCCCGGCGCGTGACGGCCGTGATGTCTGTGATTGGGCATTTTCCCCGCTCGAAGCCCGTTTGGCGATAGCGTGCCCAGGATGACCGAGCCTTTGAGTGATGCGGCGCAAGCGGTTGACGGAGGGACGCGATGAGCCAGGAGGACGCCGTCGTCGGCGGGCAGGTACGGCAGCTGGAGCCGATGCCGCGGGACTGGTCCCGTGCGCTGGCGGTGGTCGCGCACCCCGACGACCTGGAGTACGGTGCGGCCGCCGCCGTCGCCGAGTGGACCGCGGCCGGCCGTGAGGTGACGTACCTGCTGGTCACGCGCGGTGAGGCAGGCATCGACAGCATGGCGCCGGAGGAGGCCGCCCGGGTCCGCGAGCGCGAGCAGCGGGCCAGTGCCTCGGTGGTGGGGGTGCGCGAGGTGGAGTTCCTGGACCACGCCGACGGAGTGATCGAGGAGGGCCTGGCGCTGCGCCGCGACGTCGCGGCAGCGGTGCGGCGGCACCGGCCCGAGCTGGTGATCACCCTCAACCACCACGACACCTTCGGCGGCACGTGGTGGAACACGCCGGACCACCGGGCGGTGGGGCGCGCGGTGCTGGACGCGGTCGGCGACGCGGGGAACCGGTGGATCTTCCGCGAGCAGCTGGAGGAGGGCGGGCTGGAGCCCTGGGGCGGCGTGCGCTGGGTGGCCGTGGCGGCCTCCCCGCACGCGACGCACGCAGAGGAGGTCTCGGAAGGGTCGATGGAGCTGGCCGTCGCCTCGCTGGCGGAGCACCGGGCGTACCTGACCGTGCTCAGCGACGAGGAGCCGGAGGCGTACGCGCGGAGGTTCCTCGGCGAGGCGATCAGCGGTGTCGCGGGCAGCTTCGGCGGCCGGCGCGGCGTGTCGTTCCAGCTCTACCCGCGCTGAGACCGGGCCGGCGGTCGGGGCCGCCGGTGCGGCGGTCGCAAGCCGGTCAGGCCCCGGACGCCGGGGTGCGCGTACGGCGCAGGGCGACGGCCAGGGCCGTCGCGCCCACGGGGAGCAGCAGGGCCGCGGCGAGCGCGGTGAGCCATCCGTAGCCGGCCTGGGCCACCACCAGGCCGGACAGCGCACCGCCCGCGCCGGCGGCGGCGTTGCTCGTCAGGTCGGAGAGGCCCTGCACGGCGGCCCGTGCGCCCTGCGGTACGGCGTCGGTGAGCAGCGCGGAGCCGGAGACCAGGCCCGCCGACCAGCCCAGGCCCAGCACGAAGAGTCCGGCGGCGGACTGCAGGTGGTCCGCCCCGGCCGTGCCCGCCAGCGCCGCCGCGCAGGCCAGCAGGCCGACCGACAGCCCGATGACCGCGACCCGGCCGAGCCGGTCGGCCAGCCAGCCCATGAGCGGTGAGAAGGCGTACATGCCGGCGATGTGGATGCTGATGACCAGGCCGATCAGCTCGATGCCGGCGCCGTGGTGACCGAGGTCCACCGGCGTCATCACCATGATCGACACCATGACGGTGTGCACGCCGGCGATGGTCACCAGCGCCAGCCGTGCCCGTGCGGAGGCGGCGACGGCGGCGAGACCCGCCCGCAGCGACCTCTCGTCCGCGCGCCGTCCGCCGGAGGAGCCACCCTCCCCCTGCGCGGCGGCCGAGGAGGCGAGGTCGCGGGCGGTGAGCAGCGGGTCGGGCCGGAGCAGCAGGTGCACGGTCAGCGCGGAGACCAGGAATATCGCGGAACCCCAGAGGAAGGGCCCGGCCGCGACCGGTATGCCCGTGCCGAGGGCGGCGACGCTCTCCCCGGCGGGGCCCGCGATGTTCGGCCCGAGCACCGCGCCGATCGTGGTCGCCCAGACGACGGTGGAGATCGCCCGCGCCCGGTGGTGGGGCTCGGCGAGGTCGGCCGCGGCGAACCGGGCCTGGAGGTTGGCCGACGACCCTGCACCGAACGCCGCCATGCCGCAGAGCATCAGGGGGAAGCTGTCCGCGGTGGCGCCCAGGACGACCGTCGCGCCTCCGACGGCGGCGATGAGGTAGGCCAGGGTGAGGCCGGGCCGCCGGCCCTTCGCCGCCATCAGGGAGGCGAGGGGAAGCGACAGCAGCGCGGTGCCGATCACGGACGCGGTGGAGGCCAGTCCTGCCAGGCCCTCGGAGCCGCTCACCTCCTCCGCCAGCACGGCGGCCAGCGCGATGCCGGTCGCCACGCCCAGTCCGCCCAGGATCTGGCTGGCGACCAGCACCGCCGTGGTGCGCCGCCGCACCGCCCGCAACGCGCCCGCGTCCGGGGCCTTCGGTGCGGCGGGCGCGGAGGAGGGCGCGGGGAAGGCGTCAGCAGCGTCCGAGGGTTCGCGGATGTCGGTCACAGCGGAAGTCTGCCAGCGCGCCACCCGCGGCGCAGGGGGTCGTCCGGCACCGGTCGGGTGGGTCCGGGTGCCGAGTGCTGCCGGTCACAGAATTCCTGGTGCGTCAGGTCACAGAATTCAGGTAAGCCACGTCACAGAATTCCCGTGCCGCACGTCACAAGAAGCACCGGCGGAGCCTTTCCGCGGGTGAGGTGAGGCACAGGAGAACGGCCCCTACGAAGCGGCATAGGAATGCCCGGGACGAAGGTCCCGGACTCCCGGCCCGCCCCCGGCCGGGCCTCTCGCCTCGTCGCCGTGGCAGGCCACGGGCCGCTCCTGCTGGGGGATGTGCGCAGGTGGCGTGCCGGGAGTCCCTCGCGGGGCCGTTCCCGGAGACCGCGAGCACCTCCACCTCATGCCCCTTTTGTCCTTTTCGGGTACGGCGCCCGTTAGTAGCCGGTCTTCTTTGGAAATGCCGGATTGGCGGGTTACCAAGGTGGGGCCTGGTCCGCAGAGCCAGGAAACCCCCCACCGAATTCCGGAGGAAGTACCCCATGCGCCTGCACACCACGATTACCGACGCCCTCGGCCGCATCCCGCGCACCCGTAACGCCGTCATCGCCGGCGGGGTCGGCGCGTCCCTGGCCCTGGGTTCCGGCGTGGCGCTCGCAGCCGGCGACGACATGTTCGCGACGGACACCCCTGCCAAGGCCGCACACGCCACCCAGCAGCAGGCCGACGCCGCGCAGAAGAAGGACCGCAAGGCCGACACGGGCGGCCAGGGCGAGAAGGCCGGGAAGGGCGAGAAGGCCGGGAAGAAGGCCGGCGCCGCCCAGGACGGCAAGGACGAGAAGAAGGACGGGCCGGGCAAGCAGGCCCAGGCGGAGAAGAAGGCCCAGTCCCGCGACGGCGGCCACCAGCACAAGGCCGGTGGCGGCAAGGACGGGAAGGCCAAGAAGGCGAAGAAGGCGAGCCGTGGCCAGGGCCGCGCGCAGGCACCGTCCTGGTCCCTCCCGGTGGAGAAGCCGTACACCAAGACCGCCGGCTTCGCCGACAGCGGCAACCGCTGGTCCGCCACGCACTCCGGCCAGGACTTCGCCGTGCCCACCGGCACCGGGGTGAAGGCCGTGCACGGCGGTACCGTCGTCACCACCGGCTGGGGCGGCTCCTACGGCAACCGCATCGTGATCGAGCACCCGAACGGCAAGTACAGCCAGTACGCCCACCTCTCGAAGATCGGCGTCGGCACGGGCGAGCAGGTGAACACCGGCGAGCAGATCGGCCAGTCCGGCAGCACCGGCAACTCCTCCGGTCCGCACCTGCACTTCGAGATCCGCACCACCCCGGTCTACGGCTCCGGCTTCGACCCGGTCGGCTTCCTGAAGAGCCACGGCCTGAACCCGTGACGCTCGGCTGAAGGCCCTCGTTCCGAGGGGGCTCCGGGCGGACCGTCCGGAGCCGGCAGAACCGGGAAGACCGGGAAGAACAGATCAGAAGAGCGGCTGCGGGAGCAGGCCCTCCAGCGCGAGGAGCTCCCGCTTCGTCTCCCTCCCGCCGCCGAACCCGCCGAGCCCGCCGCCGCTCTCCACCACGCGGTGGCAGGGCACCACCACGGGCAGCGGATTCGCCCCCATCGCGACGCCGACGGCGCGGGCGGCACCGGGCTCGCCGACCCGGTCGGCCAGGTCCTGGTATCCCGCCGTCGTCCCGTACGGCACGCCCGCTGCCAGGGCGCGCAGCACCCGCAGGTGGAAGCCGCCGGTCAGCGACCAGTCCAGCGGGACGGTGAAGACGCGCAGGTCGCCCGCGAAGTAGGCGGCCAGCTCCCGCTCGGCGCACGCCAGATGCCCGGCCCACGGACCGGTGCCCGGCGCGCCGCGCCCGCCGTGGGGCTCCCGCCCGGTGCGGGCATGCAGGCGGTCCAGCGCACGCCGTGTCACCCCCGGGGTGGCGTGGAAGACCACCTGCACCAGCCCGTCCGCGGTGGCGGCCAGCAGCAGCGGACCCACCGGGGACTCGAACAGGCTCCAGCCCCACTCCGCCGCCCTGCCGGGCCCGTTCTCGTCCGCCTCGTCCGCTCCGTTCACCACGCAGTCAGCGTACGGCGGCCCACCGACATCGCGCCGCCGCGGCGGCTCCCCCTCCCCGGGCGGCCGGGGAGAGGGAGAGCCCCGGGGTCAGCGGCCCACCGCGTCCCGCACGACGTCGGGGGCGTTGGAGATGATCCCGTCGACCCCCGCCTCGGCCACCCGGCGGGCGGTCGCGGCGTCGTCCACGGTCCAGGTGAACACCTCCAGCGGCCTGCCGTGCGCGCCTTCCAGGGCCTGCACCTCGGACACGTAGTCCGCGGTCACGGTGGAGTGGTTCGGGTTGATCTGGTCGGTGAACGCCGCGTAGCCGGGCAGGTCGGCGGCCGCCGGAGTGCCGAGGAAGCCGGTGGTCACCTCGGGGGCCAGCTCGTGCACCGTCCGCACCGTCCCCGCCTCGAAGCTCTGGATCACCAGCCGGCGCGCCACGTGCTGCCGGTCCAGCCAGCCCTCGTTCGCCAGCTCCTTGAGGGTCTGGCTCTCCACGCCCGGGTAGAGCGTCGGCTTCTTGAGCTCCAGCAGCAGCCTCTGCCCGTTCGCCTCGACCCGTCGCAGGTACTGCTCCAGCGTCGGGATCCGCTCGCCCGCGAACTCCTCGCCGAACCAGCTTCCGGCGTCCAGCCGCGCCACCTCCGCCGCGGTGAAGTCGGCCACCCGCCACGGCGCGCGGTCGGGGAAGACCTCCTCCACGTCCGTGGTGCGGGCCAGGCTCTCGTCGTGCAGGACGACCAGTTCGCCGTCGCGGGTGCGCTGGACGTCGTTCTCCACCCAGGCGAAGCCCAGGTCGTGCGCCGCGTCCACGGCGGCCAGGGTGTTCTCCGGGGCGTACGCCGAGGCGCCGCGGTGGGCGACGACGACCGGCGCCCGGCCGGGCCCCGGTTTCGCCGCCGCCTTCGCGGCGGGGAGGGCGGCCGCCACCCCGGCGGCCGAGGCCGCGGGGGTGGCGGAGAGGAAGAGGGTGGACAGGCCCAGCAGCGCACCGGCTGCCACGGTGAGAGGGCGCATCGCCATGGAGACTCCTCGCGTCCGTCCGTGAGCACACGGTGATCCGCGTGCTCCTGCCAGAGAGAGGTTCCCGGTTGCGTCGTACACACAACAGGCGAACGGGTGTCCGAGGGCTGAACCCCGTGCGTCGGGGCGCATGTCGGTGCCGGGCCGTACGGTGGGTGTCATGCGGCCCGTGACCAAGATCGAACGCAAGGTGGCGCCCTTCGAGGTCGTCAGCCCGTACCAGCCCAGCGGCGACCAGCCCACCGCCATCGAGGACCTGGCCCGCCGTGTCCGGGGTGGCGAGAAGGACGTCGTGCTGCTCGGCGCCACCGGCACCGGCAAGTCAGCGACGACCGCGTGGATGATCGAGAAGCTCCAGCGCCCGACGCTGGTCATGGCGCCGAACAAGACCCTCGCCGCCCAGCTGGCCAACGAGTTCCGCGAGCTGCTGCCGCACAACGCCGTCGAGTACTTCGTCTCGTACTACGACTACTACCAGCCCGAGGCGTACGTCCCGCAGACGGACACCTACATCGAGAAGGACTCGTCCATCAACGAGGAGGTCGAGCGCCTGCGGCACAGCGCGACGAACTCCCTCCTCACCCGCAGCGACGTCGTCGTGGTCGCCTCCGTCTCCTGCATCTACGGCCTGGGCACGCCGCAGGAGTACGTCGACCGGATGGTGCCGCTCAAGGTCGGCGAGGAGATCGACCGCGACGCGCTGCTGCGCCGCTTCGTCGACATCCAGTACAGCCGCAACGACGCCGCGTTCACCCGCGGCACCTTCCGGGTCCGGGGCGACACGATCGAGATCTTCCCGGTCTACGAGGAGCTCGCCGTGCGCATCGAGATGTTCGGCGACGAGATCGAGGCGCTGTCCACGCTGCACCCGCTGACCGGCGAGGTCATCACCGACGACAGCGAGCTGTACGTCTTCCCCGCCTCGCACTACGTCGCCGGTCCGGAGCGGATGGAGAAGGCCATCGGCGGCATCGAGGCCGAGCTGGCCGAGCAGCTCGCCTCCCTGGAGCAGCAGGGCAAGCTGCTGGAGGCGCAGCGGCTGCGGATGCGCACCACCTACGACATCGAGATGATGCGGCAGATCGGCACCTGCTCCGGCATCGAGAACTACTCGCGACACATCGACGGCCGTGACCCCGGCTCCGCGCCGCACACCCTGATCGACTTCTTCCCCGACGACTTCGTGCTGGTCATCGACGAGTCGCACGTCACGGTGCCGCAGATCGGCGCGATGTACGAGGGGGACGCCGCGCGCAAGCGCACCCTGGTCGACCACGGGTTCCGGCTGCCGTCGGCGATCGACAACCGCCCGCTGAAGTGGGAGGAGTTCCTGGAGCGCATCGACCAGACGGTGTACCTCTCGGCCACCCCGGGCGCGTACGAGCTGTCGCGCGGCGACGGCGTGGTCGAGCAGATCATCCGCCCCACCGGCCTGGTCGACCCGGAGGTCGTGGTCAAGCCGACCGAAGGCCAGATCGACGACCTGGTGCACGAGATCCGGACCCGCACCGAGGCCGACGAGAGGGTGCTCGTCACCACCCTCACCAAGAAGATGGCCGAGGACCTGACCGACTACTTCCTGGAGCTCGGCATCCAGGTCCGCTACCTGCACAGCGACGTCGACACGCTGCGCCGGGTGGAGTTGCTGCGGGAGCTGCGGGCCGGCGAGTTCGACGTGCTGGTCGGCATCAACCTGCTGCGTGAGGGGCTGGACCTGCCGGAGGTGTCGCTGGTCGCGATCCTGGACGCGGACAAGGAGGGCTTCCTGCGCTCCGGCACCTCTCTGATCCAGACCATCGGCCGCGCGGCGCGCAACGTCTCCGGTCAAGTGCACATGTACGCCGACAAGGTCACCCCCGCGATGGCCAGGGCCATCGACGAGACCAATCGCCGGCGTGCCAAGCAGATCGCCTTCAACGAGGCCAACGGCATCGACCCGCAGCCGCTGCGCAAGAAGATCGGCGACATCGTGGCGGACATCGCCCGCGAGGGAGTCGACACCGAGGAGCTCCTCGGCACCGGGTACCGGCAGAGTGCGGTGGAGAAGGGCCGTGGACAGAAGGCCCCGGTGCCCGACCTCGGCCACGGGAGGGCCGCCCGGGGCGGCGGGAAGGCCGACGGAGAGGTCCTCACCGACCGCCCGGCGGGGGATCTGGCCGACCTCATCGAGGACATGACGCAGCGCATGCGCGCCGCGGCCGCGGAGCTCCAGTTCGAGGTGGCCGCACGGCTGCGCGACGAGGTCGGCGAACTCAAGAAGGAGCTGCGGCAGATGCGCGAGGCCGGCCTCAAGTAGGCTGCCGTCCCCAGGGCCGGACAGGCGCTGGAGTGCCGGTGACGGCGGAGGGCACGTCGAGAGGGGACACACGGTGACGGTCAACCTGTCCAAGGGGCAGGCGGTCAGCCTGCGGAAGTCCGACGGCGGCAGCCTCTCGGCCGTGCGCATGGGTCTGGGCTGGCAGGCGGCACCCCGTCGTGGGCTGTTCGGCCGCCGGACCAAGGCCATCGACCTGGACGCCTCCGCGGTGCTCTTCGCCGGCAAGCAGCCGGTGGACGTGGTCTTCTTCAAGCACCTCGTCAGCGACGACGGATCCGTCCGGCACAGCGGGGACAACCTGGTCGGCGGCGCCGGTCGAGGCGGCGACGACGAGACAGTGATGGTCGACCTCCAGCACGTCCCGGCACACATCGACCAGATCGTCTTCACCGTGAACTCCTTCACCGGCCAGACCTTCACCGAGGTGGAGAACGCCTTCTGCCGCCTGCTCGACGCGGCGAACGGGGAGGAGCTCGCCCGGTACACGCTGACCGGCGGCGGGGCGTACACCGCGCAGATCATGGCAAAGGTGCAGCGTGAGGGCAGCGGCTGGCAGATGACCGCCATCGGTGAGCCCGCCGAGGGCCGCACGTTCCAGGACCTGATGCCGGCGATCGTGCCGCACCTCTGACGCCGGGCCGTCCGGCCCTGCCGGCTCCTCCCGCCCTTCCGCCACCCGATCGGGTAAAGCTCCTCTTTGCCTTTTCTTGGTATTGCTTTACCCTGGACCGTGCGGAGGGGAGTATTCCCACGTCGCGGTGACCCCGTCAGTACGGGCCGGTCGGACCGGCCCCGGGGCGCCGGTCCGGCGGCGCGTACCGGAACAGGCCACGCGCGGCGCGGGCGGAAGAGACCTCCGGCAGCGCATCAGCCGGAGGTGTACGTCACGTGGATGTGTCCTTTGCCGTATGGGCGGCGACCGTCATCGGTCTCTGTGCCCTGATCGCCGTCGACTTCTTCGTCGGCCGCAAACCGCACGAGGTCTCCCTCAGGGAGGCGGGCATCTGGACGATCGTCTGGATCGTCCTGGCCGTCATCTTCGGTATCGGTCTCTTCGTCTTCGGGGGCGGGCAGCCCGCCGGCGAGTTCTTCGCGGGCTACATCACCGAGAAGTCGCTCAGCGTCGACAACCTCTTCGTCTTCGTCCTGATCATGGCGAAGTTCGCGGTGCCCAGCATCTACCAGCAGCGGGTGCTGATGATCGGCGTCCTCATCGCCCTGGTGCTGCGCGCCGGCTTCATCGCCGCGGGCGCGGCGATCGTCTCCACGTTCTCCTGGGTCTTCTTCATCTTCGGCGCCTTCCTGATCTGGACGGCCTGGAAGCTCATCCAGGAGGCGCGCGTCGAGAACGAGGAGGAGGCGTACGAGGAGAACCGCATGCTCAAGATGATCGAGCGGCGCTTCCCCTCGACCGACCAGTACCACGGCACCAAGCTGTTCATCCGGGAGAACGGCAAGCGGCTGATGACGCCGATGCTGATCGTGATGCTCGCGATCGGCACCACCGACGTCCTCTTCGCACTGGACTCCATCCCCGCGATCTTCGGCCTCACCCAGGACCCGTTCATCGTGTTCACGGCGAACGCCTTCGCCCTGATGGGCCTGCGCCAGCTGTACTTCCTGATCGGCGGCCTCCTCAAGAAGCTCGTCCACCTGTCCTACGGGCTGTCCATCATCCTCGGCTTCATCGGCGTCAAGCTGGTGCTGCACGCCCTGCACGAGGCGGGAGTGCACGTCCCGGAGATCAGCATCCCGGTCTCCCTCGGGGTCATCTGCGCCGTGCTGGTCGTCACCACGGTCACCAGCCTCTACGCCTCGAAGAAGCAGGACCGGAAGCAGCGCGAGGAGCAGACCGCCCCGGTGGGGACCCCGGACGCGCGCGACGACCGGGGCCCCCTCTCCAAGGACGACGACTGACGCCTGCGCGTCAGCCGATCACCACCGTCCGCTCCGCCCGGGCGCCGTTCACCTCCACCGCGAGGGAGACGGTGCCCGGGCGCAGCGCCGTCAGCACCCCCGTCGCCGGGTCGAAGGCGGCGTCGCAGCGCCGCTTCGGCCGCCCGTCGCCCAGGCACAGGTTCCGCGAGCCGGACCAGTCCGCGCTGACCGGCCACGCCACCGGCACCTCGCCCGCCCCGGCTCCCTCGCCCTGCCGCACGGTCGCCCCCGCGGCGTCGGTCGCGCCGTCCGGCAGGGCGTCCGGCGCCTGGAGCGTCAGGCCGTCCACGTGGGCACGGGTCTGCACCGCGAACGCCTCCCGGCCGGAGTGCACCGTGTCGTCCCGTTCCACGCCGACCAGGGACCAGCCGGTGAATCCGCCCTCACCGGGAGGCGCGGCCGGGTTCTTCCCCGCGTTGCCGTTGACCAGATACGACACGCCGTTTACCCGTGAGGCGTGGAAGACGCCCACGTGCGAGCCGACGAACAGCACGTCCTTGCCGCTCCGGGCGTGGAAGGCGCTGAGCAGCTTCTCCAGCAGATCCGCCTCCAGCCGGTCCGTGAGACGGCTCGCCCGCTGCGGCGTCGGATCGCGCGGCGGCACGTGCTGGACGACCGCCACCGACCGTACGCGCCGGTCGCGAGCCGCCGCGTCCAGGTGCCCGCGCAGCGCGGCGAACTGTTCCAGACCGCCGAGCGAGAGCGAGGAGGTGTCCAGGGTGACGAAGCGGGTCCCCTCGTGGTCGAACGTGCGGCGGGCCGGGCCGAACTCCGCGACGAAGGCGTCGATGCTCCCGCCCATCACCTCGTGGTTGCCCGGCACGTAGTACCAGGGCACGGCGTCGCCGAGCTCGTCCTCCAGGACCTGCCGGGCGAACGCCAGGTCCTCGGGCGACCCCTCGTCCACCAGGTCGCCGTTGACGACGACGAAGTCCGGGTCCGCCGCGCGGATCTCCCGCAGCGTCCGCCGCGCCTTGGCCACCAGCTCGCTGTCCGGCTCGCGGGCGACGAACTGGGCGTCCGACATCACCGCGAACCGCCAGTCGCGGCCGGCCACGTCCCGCGCGGTGGTGATCAGGCGGTCCCGCACGGCCGGCTGCGCGGGCAGCTCCACGTCCGGCGGGGTCCTCGCCACCAGCTCGTCCAGCACGATGCTGCTGCTGTACTGCGCGTCCGGACGCGTCTCGGCGACGTAGAAGCGCCGTACCTTCAGGGGGTAGGCCACCCCCTCCGGCACGGTGAAGGTCACCTGCCGCCAGCCCTCCCAGGTGACGTGCGGACCGCGCAGCACCTGGGAGGTGCCGTTCGCGTCGACCAGGTGCAGCGACGGCCACGCCCCACGGCCGTCGCCCTCGACCCACAGGGTGAACGCCTGCGGCTGCCCCGGCACTTCGAGGTACTGCGGCGGGTTGACGTACGCCGCGCGGGTCGCCGTGGACTGTCCGAAGTCGTAGTCCAGCCGGAGCGCCTGCCCGTCGCGACCGGACGGTTCGGGGGCGACCGAGCCTTCCGCGCGGGCGGCGGAGAACGTCCAGTCGCCGGCGTCGTCGAAGGCGGCGACGCGCTGGTCGCGCAGGCCGACCGTCACGGCGAGTACGGTGCTGTGCCCGGCCACGGTGGCCTTCACGGTTCCCGACGCGCCCTCCTCGCCGCTGCGGGAAAGCACCGTGAAGCCGCCGGTGGTCGCGTCCGGGGCGATGGCGAACAGCGCCCGGTCGTACTCCAGCTCCACATCGGCCGGGTCGACGGGCGCGCTGGTGCCGTCCGCGTCGAATCCCAGCACCCCGAAGGTGCCCTCGTCCTGCGGCGTCGCCAGGCCCACCCGGTCCCGGGTCGGCGTCACGCGACGCAGCTCTCCGAGGACCCGGAGCTCGACGGAGCCGTCTGCGCGTCCGCGCCGGGCGGTCACCTCGGTGCTGCCGGTGCGGCGGGCGAGGAACGTGCCGTCGTCGTCGACCCGGCCCACGCTGCGCCGGTGCACCCGCCAGTCGGGGTCGCCCTCGGCCGGACCGTAGGTCTCGTCGTAGCCGGCGGCCGTCAACTGCCGGGTGAGGCCGGGGAAGACGCGCTCCGGGTGGCCGCCGGGGACGGGGTCCGCGGTGGGAGCGAGGGCGGGGTCGGCGGCGGTCTCCACCCGGAAGCCGCGCAGGTCGCCGCTGCCGTCGGGCGCGGTGAGGGCCAGACCGTTGGGCACCTCGCGCTGCTCCCCGTCGGAGGGGGCGTTCTCCAGCTGAGGCGTGTCCGAGCCCGGCTCGCGGGCCAGCAGCGTGGACGAACCGCCGCCGTCCAGGTTGAGCGCGTTGTAGGCGCCCAACTCGTCCATCATCCGGGCCAGCTCGGTGAGGGTGACGCCGCCGGACGCGGCCTGCCGCCCGTCGACGGTGAGTACGTGCAGCGTGGAGCCGTCACGGGAGAAGCCCACCGCGGTGCGCGGCGCGGTCGTGTTGTTCGGCCGGCCCTCCCAGTCCTGCGGCTCGCCGTCGAGCACCAGGATGCCGCGTCCGCCGACCGCCGTCCGCGGCAGCGGCCCGCCGTCGCCCGTGCGCAGGTCGTACTCCCAGGACACCGGATCGCCGGCCTTCAGCCCGGCCAGCACCTCGGCGCCCGCGTCGCGGCCCAGCAGCGCGGTGGTGTCCGGCGGGACGGCCCCGTCGCCGGGCTTCTCCGAGACGCTCACGACGCGGCCGTCGCGGACCGCCACCTCGGCTGTCTCGGCCGCGCCCTCCACCGTCGCCGTCCGGTCGGCGTCGCCCCACTGGGCGTTGTAGGCGCCGATGCCGTTCTGCGGAACGTCGGCCGCGTTGTAGGCGGCGAGCGGCTCTTCGCCGTCCGGGAGGGTCAACGTGCCCTCGAAATACAGGTCGAGGACGCGGCCGGCGCTGCCCGGTCCGAAGCCGACCGCCTGGGTGGCACCGGGCTCGGGGGACTGGGTGATGTCGCCGTTCCGGACGCCCGGGCCCAGCGGAGCGCCGGTGGCGTTGATGTCGAAGAAGTCCGCGTTGATCGCGGCGACCGTGCGGCGTCCCTCGCCGGGGTCGTGCGCGGCGACGTGCTCGCCGAGCGTGCGGCGCTCCGAGACCGCGCCCGAGAGGTGGTCGACGCGCGTGCCCTCCTCGAGGTCGACGCTGAGCGCGTCGGCCCGCAGCCACTTGTCGGGGGCGAGCCGGTCGAAGGAGGTGAGGGTGGCGCCGGGCGCCACCGGGCGGCTGGTGCTGTCGATCTCCCAGCCCGGCCCCGGCGTGCCGGGTGCCGGAACGGGCGAGGCCGGGGCGTGCGCCGGGACCGGAGCGCCGGGAGCGGCACCGGCCGGAGCCGTGAGCCCGGTGGCCAGCGCGGACGCGGCGGCCACCGGGACGAGTATCCAACGGACGGGGAACCGTCTGCGCGGGCGAGCTTCTTTCACAAAACCCCCTCGGTACAGGTGAGTTCAGCGCACAAGGCGTGCACACAGCCGCACACAGTGGCAAGGGAGGGCGGGTCGCACCAGAGGGCCGTCGGCGAATTCGGCACGAACTATTGGGCCGACCTCTGGCGGTGCCGAAAGCCTTGCTGACTCGCTGGTCAACAGGCTGTAATGCGCGGGAGCGAAACGATGTGAACGTCACCGGCGCCGAAGTGAACGAACGGACGTCGAGGAGCCGGCGCCGCGCTGCCGGCCCGCGCGAGAACGAGAGCGACACCGTGAGCATGCACTCCGAACTGGACCAGCTTCTGAAGACCGGGCCGTTCCACGTCGCGCTGCGCGCCGCCATCCAGGCGCGCGGTCTCGCGCTGCACCGCATCCAGCACCGGCTCGCGGAGCGCGGCATACAGGTCGGGGTGACCAGCCTCAGCTACTGGCAGCAGGGCAACCGGCGCCCGGCCCGGCCCGAGTCGATGCGTGCGGTCACCGCGCTGGAGCAGGTGCTGGATCTGCCGCGGGACGCGCTCACCCGGCTGCTGCGCGAGACCGCCTCGGCGGAACGGCCCGCCGCACGACCGTACCGGTCGCTGGTCGACGCCGCGGACGCGCTCCAGCAGCTGCTCGCGGAACTGCGCTGGCCCGCCGACGGCGGCGTGCACACCGTGCTGCACGTCGAACGCGTGCGGATCGGGGCACGCCGCGAACTCGCCTCCCGGCACTCGGAACAGGTGGTGCGCGCGCACCGGGACGGCATCGACCGGTACGTGGCCATCCACTACGGCGACGCCGGCTGCGACGTGTCCGGCGTCCGCCTGCGAGCGGGGGAGAACTGCCGGCCCGGCAGTGTGCGACGGCACGGGCCGACGGGGCTGGTCGCCGCGGAGCTCCTCTTCGACACGCGGCTGCGGGTGGGCGACACCCACATGTTCAGCTACACCTTCGAGGACGGCACGGCCGGGCCGTGCGGCGAGTACGTGCGCGGCTTCAGCTTCGGCGGAGGGCAGTACGTGCTCCAGGCCGGGTTCGACGCGGACGCGCTGCCGGTGGGCTGCCGGAGTTTCGCGCGGACCGCGCCGGGCGCACGGCCGACGCAGGTGCGCGAACTCGACCTGTCCGCGCCGCACCGCGCGGTGCACCTGGCGCACCAGGACGTGAAACCCGGACTCCTCGGCATCAGCTGGGACTGGGCCTGACCGAAGGGGGACGCCCGGCCCGAAGCGGCGCCGGTACGCGGACGTGGGGCGGGCCCGGCGACGGACCCGCCCCACGCGGCGGCGCTACTTCCGGGCCGCGGCCTTCTTCCGCGCGGTGCTCCGCGGCTTGCGCGATGCGGGCACCTGCGCGTCGCTCACCCGGTCGCCCAGGATCTCGCGGAGGAACTTGCCCGTGTGGCTCGCCGGGATCGCCGCGACGTCCTCCGGGGTGCCCTCGGCGATCACCAGGCCGCCTCCGCTGCCGCCCTCCGGGCCCATGTCCACGAGCCAGTCGGCGGTCTTGACGACGTCGAGGTTGTGCTCGATGACGATCACCGTGTTGCCCTTGTCGACCAGCCCCGACAGCACGCCCAGCAGCTTGCGGATGTCGTCGAAGTGCAGACCGGTCGTCGGCTCGTCCAGCACGTACACCGTGCGGCCGGTGCTGCGCTTCTGCAGCTCGCTCGCGAGCTTCACGCGCTGGGCCTCGCCGCCGGACAGCGTCGGCGCCGGCTGCCCCAGCCGCACGTACCCCAGGCCCACGTCGTTGAGCGTGCGCAGGTGACGGGCGATCGCCGGGACCGCCTCGAAGAAGTCCAGCGCCTCCTCGATGGGCATGTCGAGGACCTCGGCGATGTTCTTCCCCTTGTAGTGGACCTCCAGGGTCTCCCGGTTGTAGCGCGCGCCGTGGCACACCTCGCAGGGCACGTAGACGTCCGGCAGGAAGTTCATCTCGATCTTGATGGTGCCGTCGCCCGCGCAGTTCTCGCAGCGGCCGCCCTTGACGTTGAAGGAGAACCGGCCCTGCTGGTAGCCGCGGACCTTCGCCTCCGTGGTCTCGGCGAACAACTTCCGCACCCGGTCGAACACCCCGGTGTACGTCGCCGGGTTGGAGCGCGGGGTGCGGCCGATCGGCGACTGGTCGACGTGCACCACCTTGTCGACCAGGTCGTCTCCCTCGACGCGGGTGTGCCGGCCCGGAACCGCCTTGGCGCCGTTCAGCTCGCGCGCCAGGTGGGTGTAGAGGATGTCGTTGACCAGCGTCGACTTGCCGGATCCGGAGACTCCGGTGACGGCGGTCAGGACGCCGAGGGGGAAGGCGGCGTCGATGTTCTGGAGGTTGTTCTCCCGCGCGCCGCGCACCAGGAGACGGCGGTCGCCGTCCACCGGCCTGCGCTCCCGGGGCGTGGGGATCTGCTTCTTCCCCGAGAGGTAGTGGCCGGTGACCGACTCGCCGTTGGTGAGCAGCTGGTCCAGCGGGCCGCTGTGCACGACCCGGCCGCCGTGCTCGCCGGCCCCCGGACCGATGTCGACCACCCAGTCCGAGGTCTTGATGGTGTCCTCGTCGTGCTCGACGACGATCAGCGTGTTGCCCATGTCCCGCAGCCGCACCAGCGTCTCGATCAGCCGGTGGTTGTCCCGCTGGTGCAGGCCGATGGACGGCTCATCCAGCACGTAGAGCACGCCCACCAGGCCGGAGCCGATCTGCGTGGCCAGCCGGATGCGCTGCGCCTCGCCGCCGGAGAGGGTGCCGGCCGCGCGGTTCAGCGAGAGGTAGTCGAGGCCGACGTCGACCAGGAACCGCAGCCGCTCGTTGACCTCCTTCAGCACCCGCTCGGCGATCGTCTTCTCCCGTGCGGTGAGCCTGAGGTCCCGCAGGAAGTCCGCGCAGTCGCTGATGGACATCGCGGACACCTCCGCGATCGAGCGGCCCTGCACCGTGACGGCGAGCACGATCGGCTTGAGGCGCGTGCCCTCGCACGTCGGGCAGGGCACCTCGCGCATGTAGCCCTCGAAGCGCTCCCGGCTGCTGTCGGTCTCGGCCTCCTGATGGCGCCGCCGCACGAACGGCACGGCCCCCTCGAAGGCCGTGGTGTAGGCGCGCTCCCGGCCGTAGCGGTTGCGGTACCGGACCTCGATGCGGGTGCGGTGGCCGTTCAGCAGGGCCTTCTTCGCCCGCTGGGGGAGGCCGGCCCAGGGGATGTCGGTGCGGAAGCCGAGTGCGTCGGCCAGCGCGTCGACCAGCCGGCCGAAGTAGTCCTTGGTGTGGCCGTGCGACCACGGGTGGATGGCGCCCTCGTCCAGCGACTTCTCCTCGTCCGGGACGATCAGCTCCGGGTCCACCTCCATCCGCGTGCCGATGCCGGTGCACTCGGGGCAGGCGCCGAAGGGCGAGTTGAAGGAGAACGACCGCGGCTCCAGCTCCTCGAAGGACAGGTCGTCCCGCGGGCAGTACAGGTGCTCGGAGTACATGCGCTCGCGCAGCGGGTCGTCCTCGTCCAGGTCGACGAAGTCGAGGATCACCATGCCGCCGGACAGGCCGAGCGCGGTCTCCACCGAGTCGGTCAGGCGGCGCTTCGCGCCCTCCTTGACCGTGAGGCGGTCCACGACCACCTCGATGGTGTGCTTCTCCTGCTTCTTCAGCTTGGGCGGGTCCGACAGCTGGATCGTCGTCCCGTCCACCCGGGCCCGGCTGTACCCCTTGGTCTGCAGCTCGTGGAAGAGATCGACGAACTCGCCCTTCCGCTCCCGCGCCAGCGGCGACAGCACCTGGAAGCGGCTGCCCGGCTCCAGGTCCAGCACCTTGTCCACGATGGCCTGCGGGGACTGGCGGGCGATCGGGTCGCCGCACACGGGGCAGTGCGGCTTTCCGACCCGCGCGAAGAGCAGCCGCAGGTAGTCGTAGACCTCGGTGATGGTGCCGACCGTGGACCGCGGGTTCCGCGAGGTCGACTTCTGGTCGATGGAGACGGCAGGCGACAGGCCCTCGATGAAGTCGACGTCGGGCTTGTCCATCTGGCCGAGGAACTGCCGCGCGTAGCTGGAGAGCGACTCCACGTAGCGCCGCTGGCCCTCGGCGAAGATGGTGTCGAAGGCCAGGGAGGACTTGCCCGACCCGGAAAGCCCCGTGAACACGATCAACGCGTCCCGGGGGAGGTCGATGGAGACGTTCTTGAGGTTGTGCTCGCGAGCGCCACGTACGTAGAGACGGTCGGCCACGCCGGATGAGACCTTTCGTGCGGGAGCTGTGGGCGCAGGCCCACGAACCCCAGGGTATGGGAGCGCCGCGACGGTGTGCTTCGGATGCCGCAGAGCGAGCCTATAGCACGCGCATTCGATTTCCGGGCCTGGAGTGCGAGCTTCACCCGATGGTGTGAGGCCGCTACGTTGGGATCATGACCACGCACTCTCCCGCCGACGACTGCGCGGCCCTCCGCGAGTCCACCGCACGCCTCCTCGAGTCCGTCGCGAAGCTGAGCGACCCGGAGGTCTCCGCGCCCTCCCGCCTCCCGGGCTGGACCCGCGGCCACGTCCTCGCCCACCTCGCCCGCAACTCCGACGCGCTGCTCAACGTACTCGCCGGCAGGCCGATGTACGTCAGCGCCGAGGCGCGCGACGCCGACATCGAGAGCGGCGCGCCCCGCCCGGCCGCCGAGCAGATGGAGGACGTGGCCGTCACGGCCCTCCGCCTCGACGGGGCCTTCGAGGGGCAGCCGGACGGCGACGCCGGATGGGAGCGCACCGTCGAGCTGCGCAACGGCGTCACCGACCGGGTCGCGAACATCCCGTGGCGGCGCTGGATCGAGACCGAACTGCACCACGTGGACCTCGGTGTCGGATACGAACTGACGGACGTTCCGGCGGACTTCGTCGAGCGCGAGATCGCGAACATGGCCGCGCGGTACCAGGGCCACGCCGACCTGACCGTCGGCGTCGAGCTGCGCACCGGGGACGGGCGGTCCTGGCGTACCGGTGCGGCCGAGGGCGAGCCGCTCGTCGTCACGGGCACGCCCGTCGCCCTCATGGGCTGGATCACCGGCCGCGCCGACGGGTCCGGCCTCTCCGCCCCGGAGCCGCTGCCGGCCCTCCCCACCTTCTGACGTCCGCCCCGTTGCCGGACAGGCGCGGGGGAACTCCCCGTGCCTGCCCGGAACCGTTTCCGGGCAGGCACGGGGAGGTCGTCGGCCGGCCCGTGAGGACTAAGGTGAGGGCATGGCTTACAGCGGAGCGGTGAAGGTCGGCGGTCCCGCCGACGTGCACGAGTTGGCCGACCTGATGATCTCCAAGGCGGCCGTCGGCCCGATGGACAACAACACCTACCTGCTGCGCTGCCGCGCCACCGGCGAGCAGCTGCTGATCGACGCGGCCAACGAGCCGGAGACGCTCCTCCGGCTCATCGGTGAGGACGGCATCGCCGGGGTCGTCACCACCCATCGCCACGGCGACCACTGGCAGGCGCTGGCCGAGGTGGTAGGCGCCACCGGCGCCCGCACGTACGCCGGGCGGTACGACGCCGAGGGCATCCCGGTGCCCACCGACGTGCCGCTGGAGGACGGCGACACCGTCCGCGTCGGCCGGGTCGAGCTCACCGCCCGCCACCTGGTCGGCCACACCCCGGGCTCGGTGGCCCTCGTCTACGACGACCCGCACGGTCATCCCCACCTGTTCACCGGGGACTGCCTGTTCCCCGGCGGCGTCGGCAACACCTTCGGCGACACGGAGGCATTCACGACGCTCCTGCACGACGTGCAGACCAAGCTCTTCGACCGGCTCCCCGACGAGACGTGGGTCTACCCCGGCCACGGGGCCGACACCGCGCTGGGCACCGAGCGCCCGCACCTCGCGGAGTGGCGCGAGCGCGGCTGGTGAGCACGCCCGCCGTGGACGGCACCGGGTTCGCCGGCGTCCGGCCGCCCGTACTGCTGCGCCGGCACCAGTCCGAGGCGCTGGACGCCCTCGACGAGGCGTTCGCGGCGGGCAGACGCCGGGCCTGGGTGGTGCTCCCACCCGGCCTTGGCAAGACCCTGACCGGCCTGGAAGCCGCACGCAGACGGGGCGACCGGACCGTCGTCCTCGGCCCGAACACCGCGATCCAGGGCCAGTGGCTGACCGCGTGGAGCACCTACCGCCCCGCGCCGCCTCCGGCCGGCACCGACCGCGCGCTGACCGACCCGGTGACCGTGCTGACCTACCAGGCCCTCGCCACCTTCGACCCGGACGCCGAGGTCGACGAGGAGGGCGCCGGCGAACCCGGCGGAACCGAGCATCTGTACCGGCTGCGCCCGCAGGGCCGCGCCCTGGTCGCCGCGCTCCGTGATGCGGGCCGCGTCACGCTCCTCCTCGACGAGTGCCACCACCTGCTCGACACCTGGGGCGAACTGCTCGCCGAGCTGCTGCGCGAACTGCCCGACGCCACCGTCATCGGCCTCACCGCGACCCCGCCCGACCGTCTCACCCCGGCGCAGGCGGCACTGGTCGACGAACTCTTCGGCCCCGCCGTCCAGGGCCCGTCCATCCCCGCCGCCGTCCGGGAGGGTCATCTCGCCCCGTACGCCGAACTCGCCTGGATCACCCCGCCCACCGCCGACGAGGAGCACTGGCTCGCGGCGGAGGCCGAACGTTTCGCCACTCTCACCACCGACCTCCTGGACCCCGGCTTCGCCGCCACCCCCTTCCTCGCCTGGCTCGACGAGCGGATCGTGCGACGCCGGACGGCCACCGGCGAACGCGCCCTGCCCTGGCACCGCTTCGCCCGCGAGAACCCGGACACCGCCGACGCCGCCCTCCGCTTCCACTACCACGGCCTGCTCGAGCTGCCCGAGGGTGCCCGCCTGCGCGAGGAGCACCGGCACGCGCCGCTCGCCGCCGACTGGGTCTGCCTGCTGGACGACTGGATCCGCCGCTGCCTGCTCCGCAGCGACGACCCCCGCGACACCCGGGCGGTGGAGGCCGTACGCGCCGCCCTGCCGGCCGTCGGGCACCGCCTCACCCGCGCCGGCATCCGCGCCGGCCGCTCACCCGTCGACCGCGTGCTCGCCCGCAGCGCCGCCAAGACCACCGCCGTCCGGGAGATCCTCGCCGCCGAGAGCACGACGCTCGGCGACCGGCTCCGCGCGGTCGTCGTCTGCGACCACGAGCGGGCCACCGCCACGCTGCCCGCCTCCCTCGACGGCGTCCTCGCCCAGGAGGCCGGCTCCGCGCGCCTCGTCCTCGACGAACTCGCCGCCGACCCCCGCACCGCCGTGCTCGGCCCGCTCCTGGTCACCGGCCGTACGGTCGCCGCCGCGCCGGAAACCGCGCGCCGCTTCCACGCCTGGGCCGCCGAGGCCGACCCCGCTCTCCGCCTCGACCCGCCGTCCGCCACCGGGAACGGCGGGACGGTGGAGATCACCGGACGCTGGGACAGCCGCCGCTGGGTCGCCCTGGCCACCCGCTTCTTCGAGAGCGGAGGCACCCGCGCCCTGGTCGGCACCCGCGGCATGCTCGGCGAGGGATGGGACGCCCGGGGCGTCAACACCCTCGTCGACCTCACCGAGGCCACCACCGCGACCGCCGTCGTGCAGACCCGCGGCCGCGCCCTGCGCATCGACCCCTCCTGGCCGGAGAAGACCGCCCACACCTGGTCCGTCGTCTGCGTCGCCGACGGCCACCCCAAGGGCACCGGCGACTGGGACCGCTTCGTCCGCAAACACGCCGGCTACCTCGGCATCACCGAGGCCGGCGAGGTCGTCTCCGGCGTCGCCCACGTCCACGCCGCACTGTCCCCGTACGCGCCGCCGCCGGCCCACGACTTCGACCGGCTCAACGCGGTCATGCTGCGCCGCGCCGAGCAGCGGGAGACCACCCGCGAGGCGTGGCGCGTCGGCAGCCCGTACGACGACCGCCTCGTGCACACCGTGCGGGTGGCGCTGCCCGCCGGACGCGGTCCCGTCCCCGCCGCGGCCGAACCCGGCGCGCCGGTACGCCCTCCCGTCGCCGTCCCCGCGCCCGTCGGCGTCGCCCCCGCCGTCCCGCGACCCCCGGCGCTGTGGGCGGCGACCGCGGCGGCGGCACTGGTGTGCGCGGTCGCGGCCGTGCTCCTCGGCGCGGGCGTCCTCGCGCCGCTCGCCGCCGCGACCGGGGGAGGGGCGGCCTACACGCTCCGCAGGGCCGCGCTCGGCGCCCGCATGCTCCGCGCCGCCGGAGCGGAGCCTCCGGTCCCCGCCGTCGCCCGCGCCGTCGCGGAGGCCCTGCACGCGGCAGGGCTCGTCCCGCGCGGAGCGGAGGCGGTGTCCGTCGCCCCCGACGAGACCGGCGCCTACCGGGTGCGGCTGGCGGGGGTGCCGGCGGCGGCGTCGGCCCTGTTCGCCACCGCCTTCGACGAGGCCGTGTCGCCCGTCGGCGACCCCCGCTACCTCCTTCCCCGCTACCTCGTCACCGGGCACGGCCTGCGCGACGGGGACCTGGCGGCGCGCGGCCGCCTCCGCTCCCACGCGGTGGTGCACCACGCGGTGCCCGCCGTGCTGGGCGAGAACCGCCGGCGCGTCGACCTGTACGCGGCGGCCTGGCGCCGGTACGTGAGCGAGGCCGTGCCCGTCTACACCCGTTCCCCGGAGGGCGCGGGCGTGCTCGCCGCCCAGGCCGGAGCCTCGCCGCTGGACGCCTCCACCGCCCTCCGCGTCGCCTGGACGTGACCCGGCCGCGGGCGGCGGAACCGCCCGGGCAGCGCCCCGCAGGACGTCGGTCCCCGCACGTAGGGTGTGACGCATGGCAGACCCCTCCACCTACCGACCCAAGCCGGGAGAGATCCCCGACTCGCCGGGGGTCTACCGGTTCCGTGACGCGCACCGCCGCGTGATCTACGTCGGCAAGGCCAAGAGCCTCCGCTCGCGCCTGGCGAACTACTTCCAGGACCTGTCGGGCCTGCACCCGCGCACCCGGACGATGGTGACCACGGCGGCATCCGTGGAGTGGACGGTGGTCTCCACCGAGGTGGAGGCGCTCCAGCTCGAATACACCTGGATCAAGGAGTACGACCCCCGCTTCAACGTCAAGTACCGCGACGACAAGAGCTATCCGTCCCTCGCGGTCACGCTGAACGAGGAGTTCCCGCGCGTCCAGGTGATGCGCGGCCCGAAGCGGAAGGGCGTGCGCTACTTCGGGCCCTACGCCCACGCCTGGGCCATCCGCGAGACCGTCGACCTGCTGCTGCGCGTCTTCCCCGTACGCACCTGCTCCGCGGGCGTCTTCAAGCGCTCCGCGCAGATCGGCCGTCCCTGCCTGCTCGGCTACATCGGCAAGTGCTCCGCCCCCTGCGTCGGGCGGATCAGCCCCGAGGAGCACCGCGAACTCGCCGACGAGTTCTGCGACTTCATGGCCGGCCGCACCGGCGCCTACCTGCGCCGCCTCGAGGAGAGGATGCACGAGGCCGCCGAGGAGACGGAGTACGAGCGCGCCGCCCGGCTCCGCGACGACATCGAGGCGCTGCGCCGCGCCATGGAGAAGAACGCCGTCGTCCTCACCGACGCCACCGACGCCGACCTCATCGCGCTGGCCGAGGACGAACTCGAGGCCGCCGTGCAGATCTTCCACGTCCGCGGCGGCCGCGTGCGCGGCCAGCGCGGCTGGGTCACCGACCGCGTCGAGGAGGTCGGGACCGCCGAACTCGTCGAGCACGCCCTCCAGCAGCTCTACGGCGAGGAGAGCGGCGACACCGTGCCCCGCGAGGTGCTGGTCCCCGCCCTGCCCGAGCCGGTCGAGCCGCTCGCCCAGTGGCTGGCCGGTCGCCGCGGCGCCGGCGTGAACCTCCGTGTCCCGCAGCGCGGCGACAAGCGGGCCCTGATGGAGACCGTCCAGCGCAACGCCCAGCAGGCACTCGCCCTGCACAAGACCAAGCGCGCCTCCGACCTCACCACCCGCTCCCGCGCCCTGGAGGAGATCGCCGAGGCCCTCGACCTCGACTCCGCGCCCCTGCGCATCGAGTGCTTCGACGTCTCGCACCTCCAGGGCGACGACGTGGTCGCGTCCATGGTCGTCTTCGAGGACGGCCTCGCCCGCAAGAGCGAGTACCGGCGCTTCCAGATCCGCTCCTTCGCCGGCCAGGACGACGTACGGGCCATGCACGAGGTCGTCGCCCGGCGTTTCCGGCGGTACCTCCAGGAGATGCAGCGGACCGGCGAGTGGCCCGAGGGCGAGGAGGGCGAGCACGGCCGGGACGAGGACGGGCGTCCGAAGAAGTTCGCCTACCCGCCGCAGCTCCTCGTGGTCGACGGCGGCAAGCCGCAGGTCGCGGCGGCGCAGCGGGCACTGACCGAGCTCGGGGTCGACGACGTGGCCGTGTGCGGCCTCGCCAAACGGCTGGAGGAGGTCTGGCTGCCGCAGGACGACGACCCCGTCGTTCTCCCCCGTACGAGTGAAGGCCTCTACCTCCTCCAGCGCGTCCGCGACGAGGCGCACCGTTTTGCGATCACCTACCAGCGGAGCAAGCGGAAGAAGGCCCTCACGGCGAGCCCGCTGGACGCCGTGCCCGGTCTCGGCGAGACCCGCAAACAGGCGCTGATCAAGCACTTCGGGTCGGTCAAACGGCTCCGCGCGGCCACCGTGGAGCAGATCTGCGAGGTCCCGGGCTTCGGCCGCAAGACCGCGGAGACCGTGGTGGCGTCGCTGGCCGGGGCGGCTGCGGGAGGACCCGCCGTCAACACCGCCACGGGTGAGATCGTGGAAGACGAAGAACGCCTCCGCCAGACGCGGGGCGGCAACCGCTGACGACGGCCGGACCGGGGGACGCGATCATGGACGAAGCACACGAGGACCGCAGAGACGGAGCACAGGTGAGCACGGGCACGCCCGCCGAGACCGAGGACGCGACGACACCGGAGCTGGTGATCATCTCCGGCATGTCCGGGGCGGGGCGCAGCACCGCCGCGAAGTGCCTGGAGGACCTCGGCTGGTTCGTGGTCGACAACCTGCCGCCCGCGCTCATCCCCACCATGGTGGATCTCGGCGCGCGCTCGCAGGGCAACGTCGCCCGGATCGCCGTGGTCGTCGACGTGCGCGGCCGGCGCTTCTTCGACAACCTCAAGCAGTCGCTGATCGACCTCGACGCCAAGGAGGTCACCCGGCGCACCGTCTACCTGGAGGCCTCCGACGAAGCCCTCGTGCGCAGGTTCGAATCCGTGCGGCGCCCCCACCCCCTCCAGGGCGACGGACGCATCGTGGACGGCATCGCCGCCGAACGCGACCTGCTGCGCGAACTGCGCGGCGACGCGGACCTGGTGATCGACACCTCCAGCCTCAACGTGCACGAGCTGCGCGCCAAGCTCGACGCCCAGTTCGCCGGCGAGGAGGAGCCCGAACTCCGCGCCACGGTCATGTCGTTCGGCTACAAGTACGGACTCCCCGTGGACGCCGACCTGGTCGTCGACTGCCGCTTCCTGCCCAACCCGCACTGGGTGCCCGAGCTGCGCCCCTTCACCGGGCTCAACGAGGAGGTCTCGGGCTACGTCTTCAACCAGCCCGGAGCCAAGGAGTTCCTCGACCGCTACACCGAACTGCTGCAGCTCATCGCCGCGGGCTACCGCCGCGAGGGCAAGCGCTACGTCACGGTCGCCGTCGGGTGCACCGGGGGCAAGCACCGGTCGGTCGCCATGTCCGAACGCCTCGCCGCCCGCCTCTCGCGAGAGGGCGTGGAAACCGTCGTCGTCCACCGGGACATGGGACGTGAGTAATGGCTCGTAGGACGATACGGCTGCGGCGCCTCGTCGGCGGACAGACGGTACGCCGCGGCGCCCAGCCCAAGGTCGTCGCACTCGGCGGCGGCATGGGCCTCTCCGCCTCGCTCACCGCGCTGCGCCGCATCACCGGCGACCTCACCGCGGTCGTCACCGTCGCCGACGACGGCGGCTCCAGCGGCCGGCTGCGGGACGAACTCGGCGTGCTGCCCCCCGGCGACCTGCGCAAGGCCCTCGCCGCGCTGTGCGGCGACGACGACTGGGGGCGCACCTGGGCGGAGGTCATCCAGCACCGCTTCGAGAGCAAGGGCGAACTGCACCAGCACGCGGTCGGCAACCTGCTGATCGTCGCCCTGTGGGAGCAGCTCGGCGACCACGTCCAGGCGCTCGACCTGGTCGGCAGGCTGCTCGGCGCGCACGGCCGGGTGCTGCCCATGTCCGCCGTCCCGCTCGAACTCACCGCGAGCGTGCGCGGACACGATGCCGCCCGGCCCGACGAGGTGAGCACGGTGCGCGGACAGGCCACCGTCGCGCTGACGCCCGGTGAGGTGCAGCAGGTCCACCTGGTGCCGCCGGACCCGCCCGCCGTGCCGGAAGCCGTCGCCGCCGTCCTGGACGCCGACTGGGTGGTGGTCGGGCCGGGCTCCTGGTTCTCCTCGGTCATCCCGCACCTGCTGGTGCCCGAACTGCGCGACGCGCTCCAGGAGACCAAGGCGCGCCGGGTGCTCTCCCTCAACCTCGCGCCGCAACCGGGTGAAACGGAAGGTTTCTCCCCGCAGCGTCATTTGGAGGTTTTGGCCCGACACGCCCCTAAACTCGCCTTCGACGCGGTGCTGGCCGACCAGGACGCGGTGCCGGACGCACACAGTCTCCGGGAGGCTGCCGAGCAGCTCGGAGCCACGGTCCAGCTGGCCCCCGTCGCGGCCTCCGGCCAGTCCGCCCGGCACGACCCGGAGCTGCTGGCGGCCGCGTACGACCGTATTTTTCGGATGCATGGAAGGATCGGCCCATGGCGATGACGGCAGCGGTGAAGGACGAAATCTCCCGGCTCCCCGTCACCCGGACCTGCTGCCGGAAGTCGGAGGTCTCGTCGACCCTTCGCTTCGCGGGCGGCCTGCACCTGGTCAGCGGACGCATCGTGATCGAGGCGGAACTCGACACGGGCATCGCCGCCCGGCGGCTCCGCAAGGACATCCTGGAGATCTTCGGCCACTCCTCCGACCTGGTGGTCATGGCCCCCGGCGGATTGCGGCGCGGCTCACGCTACGTCGTCCGCGTGGTGGCCGGCGGTGACCAGCTCGCCCGCCAGACCGGCCTGGTCGACAGCCGAGGCCGCCCGATCCGCGGCCTGCCGCCGCAGGTGGTCTCGGGGGCCACCTGCGACGCGGAGGCCGCCTGGCGCGGCGCCTTCCTCGCCCACGGCTCGCTGACCGAGCCCGGCCGCTCCTCGTCCCTCGAGGTCACCTGCCCCGGCCCGGAGGCCGCCCTGGCCCTGGTCGGCGCCGCCCGGCGCCTCCAGATCCCCGCGAAGGCCCGCGAGGTGCGTGGCGTCGACCGGGTCGTGGTGCGCGACGGCGACGGCATCGGCGCCCTGCTCACCCGGCTCGGCGCGCACGAGGCCGTGCTCGCCTGGGAGGAGCGCCGGATGCGGCGCGAGGTGCGGGCGACCGCGAACCGGCTCGCGAACTTCGACGACGCCAACCTGCGGCGTTCCGCGCGGGCCGCGGTGGCGGCGGGTGCGCGGGTGCAGCGTGCGCTGGAGATCCTCGGGGAGGACGTCCCCGAGCACCTGGCGGCGGCGGGCGCGCTGCGGATGGAGCACAAGCAGGCGTCGCTGGAGGAACTCGGCGCCCTCGCCGACCCGCCGCTGACCAAGGACGCGGTGGCGGGCCGGATCCGCCGCCTGCTGGCCATGGCCGACAAGCGGGCACAGGACCTGGGCGTCCCCGGCACCGAGTCCAACCTCGCCGAGGAGATGGCGGTCTGACGCCCGCCTCCGTGCCGCCGTCCCCGTTCGCGGGACGGGCTCCGGCGGGGAGCCCGTCCCGCGAACGGGGACGGGAACGCGACGGCACGGGGAGGGGAGCGGCGCCGGGACCCGGACGCGCGCGGTAGGGTCGGAAGTGGTCGGGGACACAGCCCATACAGCTCTCGCCGGCGTCCGCACACGCCGGCGTACCCAACGAGGAGATCGGTTCGTGACGATCCGCGTAGGCATCAACGGCTTTGGCCGCATCGGCCGCAACTATTTCCGCGCACTCCTTGAGCAGGGGGCGGACGTCGAGATCGTCGGCGTCAACGACCTGACCGACAACGCGACCCTGGTGCACCTGCTGAAGTACGACAGCATCCTCGGTCGCCTGAAGCAGCAGGTCAGCCACACCGACGACACCATCACGGTCGGCAACCAGACCTTCCGGACGATGGCGGAGCGCGACCCGGCCCAGCTTCCCTGGGGCGAACTCGGCGCCGACATCGTCATCGAGTCCACCGGCATCTTCACCAAGCGCGAGGACGCGGCGAAGCACCTCGCGGCGGGCGCGAAGAAGGTCCTCATCTCGGCTCCGGCCAAGGACGAGGACATCACGGTGGTCATGGGTGTCAACGAGGACAAGTACGACCCGGAGAAGGACCACGTCATCTCCAACGCCTCGTGCACCACCAACTGCGTGGCGCCGATGGCGAAGGTGCTGGACGAGAGCTTCGGCATCGTCAAGGGCATGATGACGACCGTCCACGCGTACACCAACGACCAGCGCATCCTGGACTTCCCGCACAAGGACCTGCGCCGGGCGCGTGCCGCGGCCGAGAACATCATCCCGACGTCCACCGGCGCCGCGAAGGCGACCGCCCTGGTCCTGCCGCAGCTCAAGGGCAAGCTGGACGGCATCGCGATGCGCGTCCCGGTCCCGACCGGTTCGGTCACGGACCTGGTCATCGAACTGGACCGGGAGGTCACCCGCGACGAGGTGAACACCGCCTTCCAGAAGGCCGCGGAGGGTCAGCTCAAGGGCGTCCTGGAATACACCGAGGACCCGATCGTCTCCTCGGACATCGTCAACTGGCCGGCGTCCTGCACCTTCGACTCGTCCCTGACCATGGTCCAGGGCAAGCAGGTGAAGATCGTCGGCTGGTACGACAACGAGTGGGGCTACTCCAACCGCCTCGTGGACCTGACGGTCTTCGTCGGCGGCAAGCTCTGACCGTCGGCGGTACGTCCACCACGACGGCAGCAGCGAGGTGACATGGCCGGGGCTCGCGGAGCGCGATGACGCGTTGCGCGGGCCCCGGTTCGTACGGGGCCGCCCCCTGGCGCGGCCCGACACGAGGAATTCCGAGGAACGATGAAGACGATCGACGCTCTTCAGGTGGACGGCAAGCGGGTCTTCGTCCGCGCCGACCTGAACGTCCCGCTCGACGGGGACACCATCACCGACGACGGCCGCATCCGCGCCGCCGTCCCCACGGTCCGCAGACTCGCCGAGGCCGGGGCCCGCGTGGTCGTCGCCTCCCACCTGGGCCGCCCCAAGGGCTCCCCTGACCCGCAGTTCTCCCTCGCCCCGGTCGCCGCGCGGCTCGGTGAACTCCTCGGCAGGGACGTCGCCTTCGCCGCCGACACCGTCGGCGACCAGGCCCGTGCCACCGTGGACGGCCTGGCCGACGGCGACGTGGCCCTGCTGGAGAACCTCCGCTTCCAGGCCGGGGAGACCAGCAAGGACGACGCCGAACGCGGCGCGTTCGCCGACCGTCTCGCCGCCCTCGCCGACCTCTACGTCGGCGACGGGTTCGGCGCGGTGCACCGCAAGCACGCCTCGGTGTACGACCTCCCCGCCCGGCTCCCGCACGCGGCCGGCGGCCTGATCGCCACCGAGGTCGGCGTGCTGAAGAAGCTCACCGAGAACGTCGCCCGCCCCTACGCCGTCGTCCTCGGCGGCGCCAAGGTCTCCGACAAGCTCGGCGTCATCGAGCACCTGCTGGAGAAGGCCGACCGCATCCTCATCGGCGGCGGCATGGCGTACACCTTCCTCAAGGCCCAGGGCCACGAGGTGGGCGGCTCGCTGCTCCAGGAGGACCAGATCCCGGCCGTCCAGGACTACCTCAAGCGGGCGGACGAGCGCGGCGTGGAGTTCGTCCTCCCCGTCGACGTGCTCGCCGCCACCGCGTTCCCGGACCTGAAGACGAAGGCGCCGGCAGACCCCGTCGCCGTGCCCGCCGACGCCATCCCGGCCGACCTGATGGGCCTGGACATCGGCCCGGAGAGCCGCAAGCTGTACGCCGCCAAGCTGGCGGACGCGGCCACCGTCTTCTGGAACGGGCCGATGGGCGTCTTCGAGCACCCGGACTTCGCCGAGGGTACGCGCGCGGTCGCGCAGGGTCTCCTCGACGGCTCGGCCTTCACGGTCGTCGGCGGCGGAGACAGTGCCGCCGCCGTCCGCCTGCTGGGCTTCGACGAGAATGCCTTCGGCCACATCTCGACCGGTGGCGGCGCCAGCCTCGAGTACCTCGAGGGCAAGACGCTCCCCGGCCTCGCCGCACTGGAGGACTGAACACCCCATGAGTAACCGCACGCCGCTGATGGCGGGCAACTGGAAGATGAACCTCAACCACCTCGAGGCCATCGCACACGTCCAGAAGCTCGCCTTCGCCCTCGCGGACAAGGACCACGAGGCCGTCGAGGTCGCCGTCCTGCCGCCGTTCACCGACCTGCGCTCGGTGCAGACCCTCGTCGACGGCGACAAGCTCAAGATCAGGTACGGCGCCCAGGACGTGTCCGCGCACGAATCCGGCGCCTACACCGGCGAGGTCTCCGGCGCGATGCTGGCCAAGCTCAAGTGCACCTATGTCACCATCGGTCACTCGGAGCGACGCCAGTACCACGCCGAGGACGAGGCCGTCTGCAACGCCAAGGTCAAGGCCGCCTTCGCGCACGGGCTCACCCCGATCCTGTGCGTCGGCGAGGGCCTGGAGGTCCGCAAGGCCGGCGACCACGTCGCCCACACGCTCGCCCAGCTCGACGGCGGCCTCGACGGCGTGCCCGCCGAGCAGGCGGCGACGCTCGTGATCGCGTACGAGCCGGTGTGGGCCATCGGCACCGGTGAGGTCGCCACCCCGGAGGACGCCCAGGAGGTCTGCCGCGCGATCCGCGGCCGGCTGGCCGAGCTGTACGACGACGAGGTCGCCGGAAAGGTCCGCATCCAGTACGGCGGCTCGGTCAAGTCCGGCAACGTCGCCGCGATCATGGCGCAGCCCGACGTGGACGGCGCCCTGGTCGGGGGCGCCTCGCTGGACACGGACGAATTCGTGAAGATCGTCCGCTTCCGCGACCAGTGACAGGGTCGTGACAGCGCCGTCGTCGCCCGTCACGACGGGCACGAGTGACGACGGGTGACCACACGACGTACCCTGTCGGGGGCCGGAGTCAGTCCTCCGGCCCCCGCACCATCCAGAAGTCTTCCGCTCACCGTCCGAGAGAGTTGGTCCAGCCGTGGTCATGGGGTTCTCTATCGCCCTCGTCGTCTTCAGCCTGCTGCTGTTGCTGCTGGTGCTGATGCACAAGGGGAAGGGCGGCGGCCTCTCCGACATGTTCGGCGGCGGCATGCAGTCGTCCGTCGGCGGGTCCTCGGTCGCCGAGCGCAATCTCGACCGCATCACGGTCGTCGTCGCCATCGCGTGGTTCGCGATCATCGTGGTGCTCGGTCTGCTGATGAAGTTCGAGGGCTGACCGTCCGCACGCTGTCGACGTTCCGCCCGCCCTGCCTATCATGTGGCTCCGCGGTCCGCGGCCGGAGTAAGTAACTCGGGTCGCGGGACGCGCGTTGGTCCTACGTAAACCAGGGCGTGTGCGGCGAGCGGCATCTCCACGCTCCGCGGCACCGTGAGGCAGGGAGTACGACCGTGGCAAGTGGCAACGCGATCCGGGGCAGCCGGGTCGGGGCGGGGCCGATGGGAGAAGCCGAGCGCGGTGAGTCGGCTCCGCGCCTGCGCATCTCCTTCTGGTGCTCGAACGGGCACGAGACACAGCCGAGCTTCGCCGGGGACGCAACCGTCCCCGACACCTGGGACTGCCCTCGCTGCGGCTTCCCCGCCGGCAAGGACCGGGACAACCCGCCCGACCCGCCGCGCACCGAGCCGTACAAGACCCACCTCGCCTACGTCCGCGAGCGGCGCAGCGACGCGGACGGCGAGGCGATCCTCGCCGAGGCGCTGGCCAAGCTGCGCGGCGAGATCTGACGCGCACCCCGACCGGCCCGTCGGGGCCCAGGTCCGGGGGCCGTCCGCGAGCCGCGCCGTCCGTGCACCGTTCTTCCGCCCGCCGCCGTCTCCCACCGTGTCCGAACGTCGGGTGGCCCGCGGGCGGACCTCTCGTGAACGACCCCGCCCCCGCCCCGTCCGGTGGCGTGGCGGGGCCGTCGATCCCTTAGGTTTGTTGCGGCGGGGAACCAACGAGACGAATGGGCTGACTGTGCAGACACACGGAGAGGGTGCGGCGCCGCGCACACCGCTCGACCGCATGCCCGAGTGGCGGGCGCTGGCCGCACACCGCGACGCACTCGGAGACGTACACCTGCGCGACCTCTTCGCGCAGGACCCCGGCCGGGCCGAGCGGTACGGCGTCCAGGTCGGCGACCTCCACCTGGACTACTCCAAACAGCTGGTCACCGACGAGACGCTGCGGCTGCTGCGCGACCTGGCCTCCGCCGCGGACGTCGCCGGCCTGCGGGATGCCATGTTCCGCGGCGAACGGATCAACATCACCGAGGACCGCGCCGTGCTGCACACCGCGCTGCGCGCCCCGCGGGACGCGGTCGTCGAGGTCGACGGCGAGAACGTCGTCCCCGAGGTGCACGCGGTCCTCGACCGCATGAGCGCGTTCGCGGAAGCCGTACGGGGCGGCAAGTGGGCCGGGCACACCGGCCTGCCGATCCGGGCCGTGGTCAACATCGGCATCGGCGGCTCCGACCTCGGGCCGGCCATGGCGTACGAGGCGCTGCGCCCCTACACCCGCCGCGACCTGGACGTCCGCTTCGTCTCCAACGTCGACGGCGCCGACCTTCACGAGGCGCTGCACGGCCTGGATCCGGCCACCACGCTGTTCGTGGTCGCCTCCAAGACGTTCACGACCATCGAGACCCTCACCAACGCGCACGCCGCCAAGCGGTGGCTGCTGGAGAGCCCGGGCGGCGACGCGTCGGCCGTCGCGAAGCACTTCGTCGCTCTGTCGACGAACGCCGCGAAGGTCGCCGAGTTCGGCATCGACACCTCGCACATGTTCGAGTTCTGGGACTGGGTCGGCGGCCGCTACAGCTACGACTCCGCGATCGGCCTCTCGCTGATGATCGCCATCGGCCCGGACCGGTTCCGCGAGATGCTGGACGGCTTCCGCCTCGTCGACGAGCACTTCCGCACCGCGCCGCCCGAGCGGAACGCGCCGCTGCTCCTCGGCCTGCTCGGCGTCTGGTACGGCGGTTTCTTCGACGCCCAGGCGCACGCCGTGCTGCCGTACTCGCACTACCTGTCCCGCTTCACCGCCTACCTCCAGCAGCTCGACATGGAGTCCAACGGCAAGTCCACCGACCGCGAGGGCCGGCCGGTGGACTGGCAGACGGGCCCCGTCGTCTGGGGCACCCCCGGCACCAACGGGCAGCACGCCTACTACCAGTTGCTGCACCAGGGCACCAAGCTGGTCCCGGCCGACCTGGTGGGCTTCGCCCGCCCGGTCGCCGGACTCGGCGAACTCGCCGGCCAGCACGACCTGCTGATGGCCAACCTCTTCGCCCAGGGACAGGCCCTCGCCTTCGGCAAGACCGAGGAGGAGGTCCGTGCCGAGGGCGTCCCGGACGCACAGGTCCCGCACCGCGTCTTCCCCGGCAACCGCCCCACGACCACCCTCCTGGCCCCGGAGCTGACCCCGTCGGTGCTCGGCCAGCTCATCGCCCTCTACGAGCACAAGGTGTTCGTCCAGGGCGCGATCTGGGACATCGACAGCTTCGACCAGTGGGGCGTCGAACTCGGCAAGGTCCTCGCCAAGCGCATCGAACCCGCCCTGACCGAGGGCTCCGAAGTGGAGGGCCTCGACCCCTCCACCACGGCCCTCGTCGCCCGCTACCGCACGCTGCGCGGCCGCTGACCAGCCGACGCGGGCCCGCCGGCCGGGCGGGCCCGCACGGCACCCGTGGCTCGTCCATCGGCGCAACGAGGGGGAACCGAGGCGCGTGCACACTCCTTTCGCCGACAAGGCCCGCACGCCGGGACCCGCGCGGCACCGTCGGCTGCCGGCCGTCCTGTGGCTCGTCGCGGTATCCGTGGTGCTGCTCGCCGCGCGGATCCTCTTCGGCGGGGACACCCACCACGACTGCGCGTACCTCGGCCCGTCACTGCCGATGTATGTCACGGCGTGGGCCGCACCCGTCGCGTCGGCGGCAGCATGGCTGCTCTGGGGATCGGCCGTCCGCCGCGGGCATCGTCCGACGTCCGGCCGGAAGGGGAGGGCGGCTGCCGCGGCAGTGTGTGCGCTGCCTCTGTTGCTCCTCGCCGAGATGCTGGTCCTGTACTGGACGTACGCCCCCGACCCGGCAGGCGGAACAGGGTGCAGCGGCCTGAGTGCCTTCCCTTGAGAAGTGCTGCCAGCGGGCGACCCCGAGGCATGCCGACGGCCCGCCGCCGGAAACGATCCGGCGGCGGACCGGTCGCTCAGTCGCCCGCGGCGAACTCCACGAACGCCGCCCAGCCGGCGTGCGGGAGAGACAGCACGGGTCCGGTCGTGTCCTTGGAGTCCCGGATATGGACCGTGCCGTGCCGACCGGCGACCTCGATGCACTCACCGCCGTCACCGGCGCTGTAGCTGCTCTTGAACCAGCTCAAGCACTCGGCTTCGTGTTCGGCCATTGCCCCACTCATCTCTCTCCCAGCAGCTTCTTGATCAGGACGAGGGACGCGTCAGGCGTCAGGGCCTGCGCGCGCAGGATTCCGTACGCTGCTTCCAGCTCACGGACCTTGCAACGCCCAGTGTGAACGCGGCTGTCCCCCTGTACTTCTGTATAGGCGATCCTCCGCCCGTTCCGGTCCTCGATCAAGGTGAAGGGGCCAGCCAGCCCCGCGTGCTGCTCTCGCGTGAGTGGCATCAGCTGGATTTCGACGTTGCGTCGCTGTCCGGCAGCCAAGAGCTCCTCAAGCTGCCCTCGCCAGACAGTGGAGCCGCCGAGGCGACGATGGAGACTCGCTTCCTCCATGACGAAGCTGAGATGCGGAAGCGGCCTCCGGGAGAAGATCTCCTGCCGGGCCAGGCGTGCGGCGACGCGCTGTTCGATCGTGTCCTCGTCCAGGAGAGGCCGCCACATGGCGAAGACGGCGCGCGCGTAGTCCTCGGTCTGCAGCAGCCCCGGCACCGCCTGGGTCGCGTAGACGTGCAGTTCGAGCGCCTCGCGCTCCAGCCGGGCGGCGTCGCGGAAGAAGGCCGGGTACTGCGCCCGGGCGACCTCCTCCTTGCCGGCGCTCAGCAGACCACCGGCGTCGAGTACCTCGTCGGCCTGGTCGATGAAGGAGGGGGAGGGGATGCGGCGTCCCTGCTCGAAGGCGGCGATCGTGGAAGGGGAGTAGCCTGTTCGCGAGCCGAGGTCCGTCCGTTCCAGGCCGGCGCGCTTGCGGCTCAATTTCAACTGCCGGCCGAAGACCTGCAGGATGCCGGACCCGTGGTCGGGGTCCTGCTCCGACGACCGCTGGTGTTCGTCCATCGCTCCGCCCCTCCGAGGCATCCGTTCGCCGACTCGCCTGCCGTGCACCGCTCTTGGCGCTCAACGGGGAAGTGAGGGCGGCCGTCACGCTCCGCGACGCGTACACGTTCCGCGTGGACGCGTACAGACGCCGCTGTGTCCCCGTCGTTCCTGGCCGGATGCGGGCACGCACGGCAGCATGCGACCGCAAGGACCGAAAGCATCGGTCGTGCGCCGGAGGGAGACGACATGGGGAAGCACAGGGGAGAGCCGTCGGACAAGCCGTGGACTCCGCCGCCGGAGCCGCCGAGCCCGGACGGCGACAACCCCGGCCACGCGTAGCCGTCGCCATGGACCACCGAGACGTGTGCGCCCGCGCGGTGGCGGCCAAGGGCGGCTTCGGCGCGGAATGGGTGCGGGACGCGTTCCTGGCCGTCGACCGCGCGGACTTCGTGCCGGGCAGGGTCTGGTCGCAGTCGGCCGACCGGGACGGGCTGTACCCGGTGCTCGATCGCGAGCGGGACCCCGGCGGCTGGTACCGGGCCGTCTGGGACCCGCACCGCAGCGTCGTCACGCAGATGGACGACGGCGCGCTGCCCGTGCACGCCGCGCGTGGCGACTTCACCAGTTCGGTGTCGGCACCCGACATCGTGTGCACCAAGCTGTCCCGGCTCGGCCTCGAGCCGGGACACCGGGTGCTGGAACTGGGCACCGGCAGCGGGTACGCCACCGCCCTGCTGTGCGAACGGGTCGGCGACGGCAACGTCACGACGCTGGAGATCGATCCCGAGCTGTCCGCCCGGGGCGCAGCCAATCTCGCCAGGGCCGGCTACCACCCCGAGGTCGTGTGCGGGGACGGTCTGGCGGGGCACCCGGCCTCGGGGCCGTTCGACCGCGTGATCGCCACCGCGGCCGTGCGGCACGTCCCCCGGGCCTGGCCGGCCCAGTGCACCGACGGCGCGGTGATCCTCACCCCGTTCGGGACGTGCTTCGCGAACGGCGGGTTGCTCAGGCTCACGGTGGCCCGCGGCAGGGCGACCGGCCGCTTTGTGGGGACGGCCCGCTACATGTGGGTGCGCAGCGAACGCCCCAGCCGTGCGCTGCACCCGCCCGAGACGTGCCGCAGGGCGGCGTCCCCCCTCGATCCCGGGCAGGTCATGGGCGGTCCCTGGGCGCAGGACTTCGCGCTCGGCCTGTGGGTGCCCGACGTCGGTCACGCACACCGCGGCGACGGCGAGGAACGCCAGGTGCAGTTCTGGGACCAGACGGGCACCTCGGTGACGCTCGTGTCGTACGGCGGCTGGTACGAACCCGCCGCGGTGGTCGCGTACGGCCCCAGGGACCTGTGGCCGGAGGTCGTCGCCGCGTACACGAGCTGGCGCACGGCCGGGCAGCCGGACCTCGGCCGCTTCGGCGTCACCGTCTCCGATCGCGGTCAGCACGCGTGGCTGGACGATCCGGAGACCGTCATCGCGGAGCACCTGCCGTGAACCCCGGGCGGGCGCCGAGCCGCGGCACGGTGGGGGGCCCTTGCCGGCGGGCCGCCGTTTCGCGGTCGCCGGGCAGGCGCATACGGGGGGCGGATGTCCGTCCCCGCCGTACGCCCCTCGTGCTTCCGCGGAAAGGGCCGTCGGCGGGGGTGCCGGGAAATGCGGCGGGAGGCCGTATGGAGATTCTGCGAAGGGCGCCGCGCGGCGGTCTTCGGGGCCCTGTGCGGCACCGGGTGTCAGGCCGCCGCGCCGGGGTCGGCAGGGGGTGTTCCGGGAGGGTCGCGAGGACGTCGGGAAAGGCGCCCTGAACTGGCCTTTTCCGGCGGGTGCCGACCCCCGCGAGGTGGCACCCACAGAACGTTCGATTCCGTGATCGAAGACGGCCTTCCAGGGGTCCAACTCGACTGGCGGAACTGACCCCAGAGATGTCTTGACACGCCCGGAACCGTGACCTCACAGTGGGCGCTACGCACAACGCAATCAGAAGCGTTCAATGCGTATTTCCGCCGAACATTTTTCATGGCGCCGTCATGCGGGCTTGCTACTGCGTGCCCAGCGGGTGCTATTCGAGCTGCCCATACCACCGCCGAAACAGCCTGCGGGCGCATCGGCGGAAACGGGCTGTGCAATTCCGCACGTGTCGATAAGTGACTGGAAAGGGTGAGTGCCGAAATGACGCAGACCGCCGTCGAGACGCCTTTGCAGGTCCTCGAGCATGAACCCTATCTGCAGGTCACATGGCGCGACACGGAGACACCCGCCCGCGGCTTCGTGGTCATCGACCAGCTGGTCACCGGGATCGCGACCGGGGGGCTGCGCATGCGGCCCGGCTGCACCCTCCACGAGGTCGGCGAACTCGCCCGCGAGATGACGCTCAAGATGGGCGCCTTCGGCATTCACGTCGGCGGCGCGAAGGGCGGTATCGACTTCGACCCGGCCGACCCGCGCGCGGAGGAGGTCCGGGAACGGTTCCTCCAGGGCGTGCGCCCGCTCCTGGAGCGCTTCTGGGTCACCGCGGGAGACCTCGGCACCCAGCAGGAGCAGCTCGACCAGACCTTCGCGCGGATCGGCATGGGCGACACGTCCTTCCACGCCGCCGTGGTCCGGGCCGAGGACGAGGCCGAGGTCCGCGCCCGCATCCGGCAGGCGTCGGACACCCGCACCGAAGGGCTCAAGCTGTCCGAGCTGGTCGGCGGCTACGGCGTGGCCGAGGCCGCCCTCGCCGCCCTGGAGGAGCGGCACATCCCGGCCGACGGGGCGCGGGCCGTGGTGCAGGGATTCGGCGCCATGGGCGGCTCCACCGCCCTCTACCTGGCCCGGGCCGGCGTGAAGATCGTCGGCATCACCGACGCCCGGGGCATGATCCGCAACGCCGCACGCGGCCTCGACGTCGAGCTTCTGCTGGCCGCACGGACCTCGTCCGGCCTCATCGACCGGTCCGCGCTGCGGGAGGACGACGAGGAAGTCCCCGGCGACGAGTGGCTGAGCCAGGACGTGGACGTGCTGGTGCCGGCGGCCGTGTCGTACACGATCACCGCCGACAACTGCGACCGCGTCCGCGGCAGCCTGATCGTGGAGGCGGCGAACGTGCCGACCACACCGGAGGCGGAGCAGCGCCTGCTGGAGCGGGGCGTCACCGTGATCCCGGACTTCATCGCCAACACCGGCGCCGCCGCCGGTGCCTGGTGGGTCATCCTCGGCGAGGTCGTGAGCCCCGTCGGCGCGTGCAGCCGCCTGTCCGCGCAGATCCGTCCACTGGTGGCCGGCCTGATGAGCCGGGCCGCGGCCACGGGCGGCTCGGTGCGACAGACCGCGGTGCTCTTCGCCCGCGAGAACTCGCAGCGCATGATCCGCGAGAACGGCGGAGCGGTCGCCTTCCGCGACCTCTACACCGCCACCCAGCCGGGCCACGACGTCGCCGCCGCGGAGGTGCCGCCGCTGCCGCGCGAGGTGCCGGACGTCGTCCCGGCCGTCGTCCTGGACGTGCGCCCCGAGGCTGTCGCCGTGCCGGACGCGGACACGCCCCCGGTTCCGCTGAACGGCTCCTACCCGGAGGCCGCCGACCTGCTCGACGGTCCGGTCGACACCGGCTTCCAGGCCCCCGACGCCGTGCCCGCCTACTGGCCCGGCGACGCGGGCACCGGAACCCCCTGACCGCACGCGCACCCCGTCGACGGCCCCCCGCCCCCCCCGGGGCCCGCGCCGGACACGCCCCCGCCGGCGCCCCGCCGCCCCGGCCCCCCGCCCCGCCCGCCCCCCCCCCGGGACCCGGAGCTTCGTCCAGCTGACCGTCCCCGGAATGCCGTCCGCGTCGTCCCCGGAGTAGCCGAGCTTCCGCTGCCACGCCGCGTACGACGCGCGGTCCACGTCCGTCCACCGCGGCCCCGGGCCGACCTCGTAGCGGCCGCAGTCCTCCTCGACCAGGCGCTCACCCATCCGGGTGATGATCGTGCTGCGCTGCCCGTCATGGAAGAAGTCGGCGCCCGGGAAGGGCTCGAACTCCGGACCCTGCGGCGGACGGCCGAGCCGGGCGGCGATCCGGTCCCGCATGCCGTTCATGGAGAAGCCGCGCGGGTCGACCTTGCCCGGCTGCCACTCCAGGTGCCCGATGACCGACCGCTCGGTCCAGCCGTACGCACGGCACACGGCGGCGGCCGCCTTCTCGATCGCCTCCAGCTGCGCCTCCGGCCACGGGTCCTTCCCGTCGCCCATGTTGATGCACTCGAACCCGTAGAAGCGGGCGTTGCCGTCGGTGTTGGACTCGTTGTCCCGGGGGAGCGACGCCGACTCGTCGATGACCGCGCGCAGGACGTCGTCGTCACCCAGCCCGGCGTGGTTCGCGCGGCCGTTGCCGACCAGCCACACCGAGCCGTCCTTGGCGATGACGCCGTGACACAGCGGGCCCGGCAGCGACGCGTAGCCGTCGTAGCACAGGCGCACCGAACTGTCCGTGCCACGGGTGACGGTGTGATGGATCATCACGCCGTTGATCGGCCCCCAGGCACCCTTGTGATTGCGGTTGTGGGTCCGCCAGCTGCGGTACTCGTGGACCTCCAGGCCCTCCTCGCGAAGGATTCTGACGAACCGGGACGCGCTCAGGGGCGTAGCCATGGGTCTGAACTCCCTTCCTCATGGAGCCGTTGAACGCGGCCCCGACGACCGGCTGTTCCCGTCTCCGGGAAGGTGCGCACGGTCTCCTCCTGGCGTTCTACCCATCCTGCGGCCACATGACTGCGTGTCACCCGCGCCGGGTCCGGCACGGGGCTGCACCGCTGCGACTGCGCCCCCCGGACGTCAAGAAGGGCTTTCCGGTCAGACTTCCTCCGCGCCCACCCTCCCCGCATCCAGGTCTTCGGGGCCCGGTTCGCCTCCGTTTCGCTGGCCGGAAACGCCCCCTGGACCCTGCGGGCTCTTGACCGCGGTCCGGCGGCGGCTAGATTTCCCTCGGTGGTACGGCCGTGGGCGCTGTAAGCGCTGTCGGTGGAGACGTCGGGCACGACATTCAACGGGGGCGGCACCATGGAGCCGAGTCGGCATGCGGAGCGGTCAGCCGGCTTACTCCTTTCCGCTCGGGACGCGTTGGTCGCGGAATTCGGCGACAGCGAGAAGCTTCCGCGTGCCGCCGTGCATCTCGTCGAATGCGCCATGGCCGTGGTGGAACTGCTGCCCAAGGGCGACGACGTGGAGACGGCCAGGGAGGCGCTGAGCGCGGCCAGAGCCGCGGTGCACACGGCGACCTGCGTCGTGCGCAGCGTGCACGACGACGGCCGGAGGACCCCGTACTGATCCGGCACTGCCATCGAAATCTCGCGGGACGAACTCAACGAGGGGATCCAACATGCTCACTGCCGGTGTGAAACTGACGCAGAGTGGCGGCGTCGCGTTATTGGACGGCGACCGTCTGGCGTTCAACATCGAGATCCAGAAGCTGCGGAACGGTGCGCGCTACAGCGATGTCGAGGAACTCCAGGACGTCTCCGCGATCCTTTCCGCGGAGGGTTACAAGACGGCCGACGTCGACCGGTGGGCGATCGACGGCTGGGACGGCGCCGTCGACGGCCGCGTCTCCCTGCTGAACGCCGGCCGTCCTCTCGAACTGACCGTCGCGCCCTACCGCGAGACCGACGCGGTGCCCAACCCCGCCACCCCCGGATACCACGGCGAGTTCACGCTGGGCGGCGAGGCGCGGAGCTACGCCAGCTACGTGCACGTGGCGAGCCACCTCGCCGCCGCCTACTGCACCAGCCCGTTCGCGCAGCGCGGCGAGCCCACCATGGTCATGGTGTGGGACGGCGGCTGCTTCCCCCGCCTCTACTGCGTCGACGCCGACGGCAGGGTGGAACCCGGCGGTGAGGTCTTCCCCCTGATCGGCCACACCTATGCGATGGCGTCCCAGCACTGGGGGCCGTACCGGCGGACGGCGAAGTCGAGTCACGTCGACGATCTCGCGGTGGCCGGCAAGATGATGGCCTACATCGCGCTGGGCACGCCCCGGCGGGAGATCCAGGAGGTGTTCGCGGAACTCTTCCACGAGCACTTCGAGGCCGACAGCCCGCGCGTCCGCGCCTACCGCGAGAAGATCATCGGATGCGGCAGCACGGGGGAGCCCTCGCACGGCTACGTGCACGCCTTCCTGCGGGACGTGCACGACCGCACCACGGCCCTGGGCGTGTCCGACGAGGACGTGCTCGCCAGCGTGCACGCCTTCCTCGAGGAACTGCTCCTGGAACGCGTGGTCGCCAAGATCCGCGCCTGGAAGGGCGACGAGCCCTGGAACCTGTGCTTCGCCGGCGGCTGCGCCCTGAACATCAAGTGGAACAGCGCGCTGCGCAGCCACCCGGCGATCAAGGCCATGTGGGTGCCGCCCTTCCCCGACGACTCCGGCTCCGCCGTCGGCGCGGCCTGCCTGCGCGCCTCGGCCGACGGCATGCTCGGCCCGGTGCGGTGGGGGACCCTGCTCGGACCGGAACTCGTCCGCACCCCCCACGTGCCGCACGGCTGGACCATCTCGCCCTGCCGTCCGGAGGAGCTCGCCCGGATCCTGCACCGCACCGGAAAGGCGGCCGTGCTGCTGAACGGGCGCGCCGAGCTGGGCCCGCGGGCGCTCGGAGCGCGCAGCATCATCGCCCCGGCGGTGGACCCGGACATGAAGAAGCACCTCAACGACGTGAAGAAGCGGGAGCACTACCGGCCCGTCGCGCCGATCTGCCTCGTCGAGCACGCGCCGGAGATCTTCGACCCGGGCACCCCGGACCCGCACATGCTCTTCGAGCACCGGGTGCGTCCGGACTGGGTGGACCGCATCCCGGCGATCCTGCACCTGGACGGCACCGCCCGGCTGCAGACCGTCAGCCAGGACGACGACCCGAACCTGGCCGCGGTCCTCCGCGAGTACCACAAGTGGAGCGGCATCCCGGTGCTGTGCAACACCAGCGCGAACTACAACGGCAGCAGCTTCTTCCCCGACGCGGCCTCGGCCATGGAGTGGGGGCGCCTCGACCTGGTCTGGGCCGAAGGGGTCCTCTACCAGCGCGCGTTCGGTGACACCACGCACTGACGGAACCACTCGGCTGAGGACACAGGACGGGTCCGGGCGGCGAGCCCGGCGGGAGGACGGAAGACTTCGCATGCGCCAAGCACCTCGCACGATGGTGATATCCCTGCAGAAGGCCGGCACCCATCTCATGCAGGGACTGATGGTCCAGCTGGGCTACAAGATGGCGGGCGTCCCCCGCCCCTCGCCGGACAACGTGCCGGAGTTCGGGGACGAGGAGCTGCTGCAGATCGCCTCCGTCACCCGGTCCGCCGACGACTGGGCCGCCCTGCGGAAGCTGTCCGGTGACGAGCTCCGCCGCGCCACCCGGCACGACTGGACGGCGCTCGGCTGGAGCTGGCAGCGCCGGCTCGGGCAGCGGGTCGTCAACCGGTACGGGCAGCGTTCCTACGACCACGCCGACGAGGTCATCACCAACCCGCACATCTCCTACTCGCGGTTCGCCGACACCCCGCCCGGCCTGTGCTGGATCTTCCACGAGCTGGACATCGACAAGGTCGACGGGGCGTTCCTCGACGAGTGGGTGAGAACCGCCGCGCCGCCGCTCTTCCTCAACTTCCGGGACCCCCGGGACACCGTGATCTCCATGATCAACTTCCTGGAGGGGCGGACGCCGGCCGGCTACGGCAACTTCTACGAGTTCGACGTCTTCCACCGCACGCTCCGCTCGATGAAGACCTGGGAGGAGAAGATCGACTACGCCCTGCGCGACCCGTCCTTCCTGGGCCGCGACCAGTTCGAACGGTCGATGTGGCTGCTCCGGCACCCGGACGTCTGCACCGTCCGCTTCGAGGACCTGGTCGGGCCCAAGGGCGGCGGCTCGCGGGAGCGGCAGGTCGGGGCGCTCTCGCGCATCCTGACGCACCTCTCCTCCGACATCGACGCCGAGGAGATCGTGGACCGCATCTACAACGAGAGCTCCTGGAGCTTCTTCAAGGGGCGGTCCGGCGCCTGGCAGGAACACTTCACCGACCGCAACGCCGAGCGCTTCCGCGAGCAGTTCGGCGACCTCGTCGAGCAGTACGGATACACGTGGTGACACCGAACGTCCCGGACGCGTCCCGCCCACCGGCCTTCGTGCTGCTGGGCGGGCTCCGCGTCATCCTGCGCAACTCCGTCTACCTGACCGAACTCCGCGACCGCGGACTGAAGGTCCTGGTCCTCACCTCCGAGGACTGGCGCGCCGAGACGCTGCGGGCCATGCGGTCCGGGGAGGAGCCGGGCGCGCTGATCGACGACGCCGGTTTCGTCGAGGGCGACGTGGCGATCGAGGGCGGATTCACCTCCGGCGTGATCGCGCACCTGATGGAGTGGCGCAGCCGCTACCGCATCACCGGCGTCTTCGCCGCCGGGGAGATACTCGTGGAGCAGACCGGCGTCGCCGCCGATCTGCTGGGCGTTCCGTCGCCCGGGCTCCGGGCCACCAGGATCTGCCGCAGCAAGTACCTGCAACGCGCCTACCTGCCCGAGTTCAGCCCCCAAGTGCGGGTGGTCCCGCCCAACGGCCGGGACGCCCTCCCGGCGTCGGAGCTGCCGTACCCCGCCGTACTCAAACCGGCAGCGCGCAGGTCCAGTTCCGGTGTACGCCGGATCGGCGGCCCGCAGGAACTCGCCGCCGCGCTGGCGTCCTACCCGGCGGGCGAGACGCTGCTGGTCGAGGAGGCGGTGGACGGCCCCGAGTACTCGGTCGAAGCCGTGGTCCAGCACGGGAACGTCGTCTTCGACTCGGTCACCGCCAAACGCACCAACGAGCAGGGCACCGACCGGTTCGTGGAGATGGGGCACACCGTTCCCGCCCCCGACGGCCCGGAGACCCGGCAGCTGCTGGAGGCCAACCGGGCGGTGGTGGCGCGGCTCGGCTTCGAGGACGGCATCGTGCACACGGAACTGCGCACCACCGCCGCCGGCACCGTGGTGCTGATGGAGGTCGCCGCCCGCACCCCGGGCGACGGCATCCTGCACCTCTACCACCTGGCCACCGGGCGCCCGCTGGAGCGGGAGATCCTCCGGACGGCGCTGGGCGAGACCGTCCACGCCCCGGCCCCGCACAGGGTGGCGCGGCAGGTCTACCTGGAGACGCCGCAGGGCGTGCTGGAGGACGTGAAGGTGCGTCACCCGCAGTGCGCGGCGCCCGTATGGGCGGCCGACGGCGAGGCATGGCCCCCGCTGCGGCCCGGCGCGCCGCAGGACCCGCCCGCGCTGCGCGCGGTCCTGGTGCTGCGGAGACGCGGCGATAGCATCGGCCCGCTGACGGAGTCGGGTGACCGCGTGGTCACGTTCCTCATCGACGCCGCCACCACCGCGGAACTCGACGCGCTGGAGGCCGAGGTGCGGGCGTCCGTCGACGTGACCGTCAGACGGTAGCGAGGAGGCGGGGACACCCGTCCCCGCCCCGCGCTGCCCGGACCAGTCGGATCTCACCTGTGAGGTGCTCGTCATGTGGATCGTGGAACTCGCCTTCGACGGCAGCCCGGAGCGGCTGGAGGCACGCCCGGCGCACCGGGAGAAGCTGGACGAACTGCACGCGAAGGGCCTGGTGCGGATGGCCGGGCCGCTCGCCGACGACTCCGGTGCGGTGCTCGTCTTCGACGTGGACGACCGCGCCGCACTCGACGGACTGCTCGCCGCCGACCCCTACTTCGGCACCACCGGAGTCGAGGTCGCACAGGTGAGGGAATGGCGGCCGTTCCTGACCTGACCACCGGGGGACGGGACGCGGGGGGACCAGGCGGGCTACGGAGGGGAACGGTTTCACGATGGCATCGGAACAGCGGGCGCTGCTGCGGCGGGGGGTCTTCCGCCGGCTGTGGGCGGGCGAGGCGATGGCGCGGCTCGGCTACCGGACCGCGCAGTTCCTCCTCCCTCTGCTCGCGGTCGTCGAACTCGGCAGCAGCGGTTCGCAGACCGGGCTGGTCTCCGCCGCCCAGTTCGTGCCCGTGGTCGCGCTCTCCCTGACCGCCGGGGTGTTCGCCGACCGGCTGGACCCCCGTCGCCTCGTCCTGGTCTGCACGGTGGTCCGCGGTGCCGCCCTCGGCATGCTCGGTCTCAGCTACGCGGCCTTCGGGCTGACGCTGTGGATGCTGCTCGCCGTCGCTCTCGTGGTGGGCTCCGCCACGGTCTTCTACGACGTCGGGTACCAGTCCGCGATCCCGAAGCTCCTGCGTCCGCAGGAACTGGCGGCGGGCAACAGCCTGCTCCAGGCGGTCAACTCGGCCACGCAGATGGCCGGTCCGGCGCTCGCCGGGCTCTTCGTCTCGCTCGCGGGCCTGCCCTTCGCGGTCTCCGTGACCACGGCACTGTTCGCCGGTGCGCTGGTGAGCTTCTGGTCGCTGCGCATACCGGCCGGCGACCCTGAGACGGCCGCCTCACCGGCCGGACGCCCGCAGCGCGGCGTGCGGGCCGTCCTCACCGGCATGCGCTTCACCTGGGGCTGCCGCCCCATCCGTGACCTCTGCGTCCAGTCCGGTCTGTTCAACCTGCACGAGCAGGCGTTCCTGACCGCGTTCATGATCTACGGCGTGCGCGAGGCGGGACTGTCCGCCGGCACCGTCGGCCTGCTGATCGGGGTGGCCAGCGCCGGCGCCCTCGTCGGCTCGGTCGCGGTCGGCCGGTGGACCGCACGGCTGCACGCCGGGCGGACCCTGACGGCCGGTCTGGTGATCGCCTCCGCCTCGCTGGCCGCGGCCGCGCTGGCGGCGCCCGCCGGACCGACCGCCGTGGTGTTCTCCGCCGCCTTCCTGTGCAACGGGGTGGCCCTCGGCGTCTACAACGTGTACGCCGTGAGCCTCCGCCAGGTGCTGCCGCCCCGGGAACTCCTCGGCGCGGTGACGGCGAACTACCGGCTGGTCTCCCTGGGGCCGGCACCTCTCGGCGCACTCGTGGGCGGCGTCCTCGCCGACCTGGCGGGACCGGGCGAGGCACTGGTGTGGGCGGGCCTCTCCGTCACGCTCTGCTCGCTGCTGCTGCTCCGTTCACCGCTGAAACGGGTGCGGCGCGTGGAGGAGGCGGAAGCCGTCCCGGCCCCCGGGCCGGCCGGTGACACACACGACCCCAAGACGATCGGAAGGTGAACGCGGTGACCACGGTCCGGTGGCGGGACAGCGTGGCGGACGTCGCGGAACGCGACTGGGCGGAGCTGGGCGGCACGCACCGCGTGGACTCGTGCCACGGCTACCTCCACTTCCGCGAACACGTGGAACCGGGGCGGCCGGTGGTGGTCACCGCCCACGACGCGCTGGGACTCTCCGGCGCGCTGCACGGCGCCGCGACCACGCCCGGCTCCGGACTCTTCAGCCACCCGTGGAAGCTGCTGACCGCGCCACAGTTCCGCCGGGCCGAGGCCGAGGGGGAGGACGGGGACGAAGCGGCCGCCCGCGCGGAACACGCCGCCCGGGTCGGCGAGGTCTGCGGTGCGGCACCCCCTCCCGCCTCCGCGCTCCAGGCCGACGGCGTGCCCGGGGCGGGCGCGCTGACCGCGGCCCTGGGCGAAGCGCTCGTGATCCGCGGCTTCGACACCAGCCGGGCCCAGCTGAGAACGGAACCGGATACGGAGGCCGCCCGGCGGACGGCGCTCGCGCTGCTGCACGCCCTGCAGACCTCCGTCCGGGAGGGAGCGGCAGGTGCCGTGGCCCTCCCCTACGTGCGGGAGGACGACGCGCCGCTGCGCGCCGCCCTGACCGAGGCCGGGTTCCGTTCGGCCCGGCTGACCGCGACCACCGAGTTCGAGGTGCCCGCCGGGGTGTCGTACGAGGAGCTGCTCACCGGTCTCTCCCGTCGTCACCGGCACCGCTACCGCAAGGAGGAACGGGAGTTCGGCGAAGCGGGACTGCGCCTCGAACACCGCGAGCTCGCCGACGTCGTGCAGCGGGTCGCGGAGCTGGAGACGTCCAACACCGCCAAGCACGGTGGCCGGGCGGACCGGGAGAAGGTGGCGGCCGCCCGTACCGCCATGGCCCGGCTGCTCGGGAAGCGGGTACGCGTCCCCGTCGCCGTGCGCGACGAGCGCGTCCTCGCCTGCGGCGTGCACCTCGCCGACGGCGGCGACTACTGCGTCCTGCTCTACGGAAGCGACGCCGAAGGCGCCGAGCAGCTCAGCACGGCCTATCCGTGCCTCACCTTCTACGAGCCGCTGCGCCACGCGGCGGCGCACGGGGGCGCCCGGGTGCGGTTCGGCTTCGAGGGGTTCGGCGCCAAACTCATCCGCGGGGCCACGCTGCACGCCCGTGAGACGTGGCTGTGGGTGCCGGACCCCGCGGAGCTCGACGCCGTGCACCGCCTCGTGCGCTTCCTGGAGAGCCGCTGGACCGCCTACCGCGCCGCGTTGCCGGTCCGCTCAGCCTGAGCGGGCAACGCGGCTGGGGGTGACCGCGCGGGGCGAACAGGACGGCCCCGCGCGGTCCCCCTCCTCGGCTCAGGCGGTGGGAGGAGAGGCCAGGTCACGGGGCAGGCGGGAAGCGGCCGCCGTGTCGAGCATCCACAGGGTGCGGGCGGTGCCGTACGCGCCCGCCGCGGGGGCCTGGAGCTCCCCCGCGCCGGACAGGGCGAGCGCCACCGCGTCGGCCTTGTCCTCGCCGGCGGCGAGCAGCCACACCTCACGCGCCGCCCGGATCGCAGGCAGGGTCAGTGACACGCGGGTCGGCGGGGGCTTGGGCGCACCGTGCACGCCGACGACCGTGCGCCCGGTCTCCCGGACGCCCGGGTGCTCGGGGAACAGGGACGCCACGTGGGTGTCCGGGCCGACGCCCAGCAGGAGCACGTCGAATGCGGGCACGCCGAGGTGGTGTTCGGGCGCCGCCGCGCGGGCGAGTTCCTCCGCGTACGCCGCGGCCGCCGCGTCCGCGTCGTTCCCGTACGCGCCGTCCGAGGCGGGCATGGCGTGCACCCGCTCCGGGGCGAGGGGCACGTGCGCGAGGAGTGCTTCGGTGGCCTGGGTGACGTTGCGGTCCGGGTCGCCCTCCGGGAGGAACCGTTCGTCGCCCCACCACAGGTCCAGGCGCGACCAGTCGACGGCGTCCCGCGCCGCCGACTCGGCCAGCGCGGCGAGCAGCCCGTTGCCGTTGCGGCCGCCGGTGAGCACCACGGACGCGGTGCCGCGGGCGGCCTGGGTGTCGACGATGCGGGTGATCAGCCGGGCGGCGGCCGCACGCGCCATCTCCCGGGGGTCGTGGTGGACGGCGACCTGAGGAGTGTGGGTCACGAGGAGGCCGCCTTCGAACCGTTCCTGCCACCGCGGGCGGCGCGCTTCGCGGGCTTCTCCTTCGCACCGGCCCCGGCCTCCGCCGTACCGGTGCCCGCGCCGGACGCTCCGCCGGAACCGGAACCGGAACCGGAACCGGAACCGGAACCGGAACCGGAACCGGAACCGGAACCGGAACCGTCTCCGTCCGCGGCGCCCGGCCGCACGCCGCGGATGCGGTCCACACCGAACCGCACCGCACCCTCGTACGCCTCGTCCGGGTCCAGCCGCCGCAGCTCCTCGGCGATCAGCTCGGCGGTGTTGCGCCGGTGCAGCGCCACGTGCCGGTCCGGCTGTCCGGGGACCGCCAGTTCGGCCAGCGACCCGTGCTGCCGGTCCAGGCAGATCTCCCCGTCGGCCGTCGCCATCCGCACCGCCGTTATCCCCGGTCCCTCGGAGAACACCCGCTCCACCGGCACCCGCAGCCGTTCGGCCAGCCACAGGGCCAGCAACTCGGTCGAGGGGTTGTACTCCTCGCCCTCCACCTGCGCCGACTTGATCTTGGTGTGTTTCTGGTCCAGCGCCGCCGCCAGCACGCTCCGCCAGGGCGTCGTCCGGGTCCACGCCAGGTCGGTGTCGCCCGGCGCGTAGGTCTCGGACCGCAGACTCAGCGTCGCCACCGGGTCCTCGGTGGCCGAGGCGTCGGTGATCCGCCGCTGCGCCAGCGTGCCCAGCAGGTCCTTGGACGGGTTGTCCGGGGCGTCCTCGGGCCACCAGACGACCACCGGGGCGTCCGGCAGCAGCAGGGGCAGCACCACGCTGTAGGAGTGCGCGGCCAGCTCGCCGTGCAGCCGCAGCAGGATGGTCTCCCCGGCGCCGCCGTCCGGGCCCATCCGCACCTCGGCGTCCAGTCGCGCCATGGCCCGGTCGCGGGGCGACCGGCCGGGGCGGCGTACGACCACCAGGATGCGGGAGGGGTGTTCCTTCGACGCCTCGCCCGCGGCCTTCAGCGCGTCGTAGTGGTTGCCCTCGTCGGTGACGATCACCAGCGTGAGCACCATGCCGATCGCGGGCGACCCGCTGGCCCGACGCGCCTTCACCAGCGCCGCGTTGATCTGGCTGGACGTGGTGTCCGTGAGGTCGATGTTCATGGCCGCCGCCAGCTCCGTCCGTCTCGCGCGAGCATCTCGTCCGCCGCTCCGGGTCCCCAGGTGCCGGCCGGGTACTGCTCCGGCCGGCCGCTCCGCGCCCAGTGCCGTTCGACCGGGTCCAGGATCTCCCAGGACCGCTCGACCTCCTGGTGGCGCGGGAAGAGGTTGGCGTCACCCAGCAGCACGTCCAGGATCAGCCGCTCGTACGCCTCGGGACTCGACTCGGTGAAGGACTCGCCGTAGGCGAAGTCCATGGTCACGTCGCGGATCTCCATCTGCGTGCCCGGCACCTTCGAACCGAACCGGATGGTCACGCCCTCGTCCGGCTGCACCCGGATGACCAGGGCGTTCTGCCCCAGCTCCTGGGTGTCGGTGGCGCCGAAGGGCGAATGCGGGGCGCGCTGGAAGACGACCGCGATCTCCGTGACGCGCCGCCCCAGCCGCTTGCCGGTGCGCAGGTAGAACGGGACGCCCGCCCAGCGCCGGTTGTCGATGCCCAGCTTGATCGCCGCGTAGGTGTCGGTGACGGACTGCGGGTCGATGCCCTCCTCGTCGAGGTAGCCGGGCACCTTCTTCCCGCCCTGCCAGCCCGCCGCGTACTGGCCGCGCACGGTGTGCCGGGCGAGGTCCTTCGGCAGCTGGACGGCGTTGAGCACCTTCAGCTTCTCCGCCACCAGGGCCTTCGCGTCGAAGGACGACGGCTCCTCCATGGCGGTGAGCGCCAGCAGCTGGAGCAGGTGGTTCTGGATGACGTCGCGGGCCGCGCCGATCCCGTCGTAGTAGCCCGCGCGACCGCCGATGCCGATGTCCTCGGCCATGGTGATCTGCACGTGGTCCACGTACGACCGGTTCCACAGCGGCTCGAACATGGTGTTGGCGAAGCGCAGCGCCAGAATGTTCTGGACGGTCTCCTTGCCCAGGTAGTGGTCGATGCGGAAGACCTCGCTGGCCCGGAACACGCCGTGCACGGTCCGGTTGAGTTCCTGCGCGGAGGCCAGGTCGTGCCCGAAGGGCTTCTCGATCACCGCGCGCCGCCAGCTCTCGCCCTCGCCGCGGTTCAGGCCGTGCTTCTCCAGCTGGGCGACCACGGTGGGGAAGAACTTCGGCGGCACCGACAGGTAGAACGCGAAGTTGCCGCCGGTGCCGCGCGACTTGTCGAGCTCCTCGATGGTCGACTTCAGCGTCGCGAACGCCTCGTCGTCGTCGAAGACGCCCGGCACGAACCGCATGCCCTCGGCGAGCTGCTGCCAGACCTCCTCGCGGAAGGGCGTGCGCGAGTGCTCCTTGACCGCGTCGTGCACGACCTGGGCGAAGTCCTCGTGCTCCCAGTCCCGGCGGGCGAAGCCGACCAGCGAGAAGCCAGGCGGCAGCAGCCCCCGGTTCGCCAGGTCGTAGACCGCGGGCATCAGCTTCTTACGGGACAGGTCCCCGGTGACGCCGAAAATGACCAGGCCCGACGGCCCCGCGATCCGCGGGAGCCGCCGGTCCTGTGCGTCACGCAGCGGGTTGACCGCGCTGCTCACTTGGCCTTACGCCCCCTTCGGAGCGAGACGCTTCAGCTCTGCGTCGGTGGAATCCAGCAGGTCGGTCCAGGACTTCTCGAACTTCTCGACGCCCTCGTCCTCGAGCAGCTGGACCACCTCGTCGTAGGAGATGCCCAGCTTCTCCACGGCGTCCAGGTCGGCACGCGCCTGCTGGTAGGTGCCGCGGACGGTGTCGCCGGTGATCTCGCCGTGGTCGTCGGTGGCCTCCAGGGTGGCCTCCGGCATGGTGTTGACCGTGTTCGGCGCGACCAGCTCGGTGACGTAGAGGGTGTCCGGGTAGGCCGGGTCCTTCACGCCCGTCGAGGCCCACAGCGGCCGCTGCGGGTTGCCGCCCTTGCCCGCGAGGGCCTTCCAGCGGTCGGCGGCGATCACCTGCTCGTACTCCTGGTAGGCCAGGCGGGCGTTGGCGACCGCGGCCTTGCCCTTGAGTGCCTTGGCCTCGTCGGTGCCCAGCGCCTCCAGGCGCTTGTCGATCTCGGTGTCCACGCGGGAGACGAAGAACGACGCCACCGACTGGATCTGCGAGATGTCCAGGCCCTTGGCGTCGGCCTTCTCCAGACCGGCCTGGTACGCGTCCATCACCTCGCGGTAGCGCTCCAGCGAGAAGATCAGCGTGACGTTGACGCTGATGCCGCGGGCGATCGTCTCGGTGATGGCGGGCAGGCCCGCTCGGGTCGCCGGGATCTTGATGAACGCGTTCGGCCGGTCCACCAGCCAGGCGAGCTGCTTGGCCTCGGCCACCGTCGCGTCCGTGCGGTGCGCCATGCGCGGGTCCACCTCGATGGAGACCCGGCCGTCGCGGCCCCCGGTCGCCTCGTTCAGCGGCAGCAGGATGTCGCACGCGTCCCGGACGTCCGCCGTGGTGATCATCCGCACGGCCTCCTCCACGGTGACGCCGCGGGCGGCCAGGTCGGCGACCTGCTCCTCGTACCCGTCACCGGCCGAGATGGCCTTCTGGAAGATCGTCGGGTTGGTCGTCACGCCCACCACGTGCTGCTCGCGGAGCAGTTCCTCGAGGGCGCCGGACGTGATGCGCTTGCGGGACAGGTCGTCCAGCCAGATCGCTACGCCTTCGTCGGACAGGCGCTTGAGTGCCTCCGTCATCGGGATGCATCTCCTCCTGGTTCTTGTCGGGTTCGAGCGGTCGTCAGCCGGCTGCGGCTTCGAGGGACTCGCGGGCCGCGCCCACCACGGCGTCCGCGGTGAGGCCGTACTCCCGGTACAGGGTCTGGTAGTCGGCCGACGCGCCGAAGTGCTCCAGCGAGACCACCCGGCCGGCGTCGCCGACGAACGGGTACCAGGTCAGGGCGACGCCCGCCTCCACGGCGACACGGGCCCGGACGCCGGGCGGCAGCACCGACTCGCGGTAGGCACGGTCCTGCTCCTGGAACCACTCCACGCACGGCATCGAGACGACCCGGGTCGGGACGCCCTGCTTCTGCAGCTCCTCACGGGCCTCCACGGCGATCTGCACCTCGGAACCGGTGCCGATCAGCACCACCTGCGGGGCGCCGCCCTCGGCCTCGGCGAAGACGTACCCGCCGCGGACCGCCTCGGGGTGGGCGTCGAAGGTCGGCACGTTCTGCCGGGTCAGTGCCAGGCCGTGCGGGGCGGGCTTGGTGGCGTGGCGGCGCAGGATCTCCGCCCACACGGTCGCGGTCTCGTTCGCGTCCGCCGGCCGCACCACGTTCAGCCCGGGAATGGCGCGCAGCGACGCCAGGTGCTCCACGGGCTGGTGGGTGGGACCGTCCTCGCCCAGGCCGATGGAGTCGTGCGTCCACACGAAGGTGACCGGCGCGCCCATCAGCGCGGCCAGCCGCACCGAGTTCCGCATGTAGTCGGAGAACACCAGGAAGGTGCCGCCGTAGATGCGGGTGTTGCCGTGCAGCGCGATGCCGTTCATCGCCGCGGCCATGGCGTGCTCGCGGATGCCGAAGTGCACCGTCCGGCCGTACGGGTCGGCGCCCGGCAGCGCGCTGCCCTCCGGCAGGAACGAGGTCTCCGCGAAGGTGGTGTTGTTGGAGCCGGCGAGGTCGGCGGAGCCGCCCCACAGCTCGGGGATGACCGGGCCCAGAGCCTTCAGCACCGCGCCGGACGCCTTCCGGGTGGCCATGTCCTTGCCCGCCTCGAAGGTGGGCAGCTTCTGCTCCCAGCCCTCGGGCAGTTCGCCGGCGCGGATGCGGTCGAACTCGGCGGCCCGCTCCGGTTCGGCGCCGCGCCAGGCCTCGAACCGCTTGTCCCATTCCGCCCGCCACGCGCGCCCCCGGTCGCCCGCGCCGCGGACGTGACCGAGGACCTCGTCGTCGATGTGGAAGTGCTGCTCCGGGTCGAAGCCGAGGACGCGCTTGGTCGCGGCGACCTCCTCCTCGCCCAGCGCGGAGCCGTGCGCGGCGCCGGTGTTCTGCGCGTGCGGCGCGGGCCAGGCGATGATCGAGCGGACCGCGATGAACGACGGCCGTTCGGTCTCCTCCTGCGCGGCCTTCATCGCCGCGTACAGGGCCTTCGGGTCCAGGTCACCGCTGGGCAGCGGCTCCACGCGCTGCACGTGCCAGCCGTACGCCTCGTAGCGGGCCGCGGTGTCCTCGGAGACCGCGCCCGAGGTGTCGCCCTCGATCGAGATGTGGTTGTCGTCCCACATCAGGACCAGGTTGCCGAGCTTCTGGTGGCCGGCGAGCGAGGACGCCTCGGAGACGATGCCCTCCTGCATGTCGCCGTCGCTGGCGAAGCACCAGACGGTGTGGTCGAACGGCGATTCGCCGACCGGTGTGTCCGGGTCGAACAGGCCGCGCTCGTAGCGGGAGGCCATCGCCATGCCGACGGCGTTCGCGACGCCCTGGCCCAGCGGACCGGTGGTCGTCTCCACGCCGCGGGTGTGCCCGTACTCCGGGTGGCCCGGCGTGAGACTGCCCCAGGTGCGGAACGACTTCAGGTCGTCCATCTCCAGGCCGTAGCCCGCCATGTACAGCTGGATGTAGAGGGTCAGGCTGGAGTGGCCCAGCGACAGCACGAAGCGGTCGCGGCCGGTCCACTCGGCGTCGGCCGGGTCGTGGCGCATCAGCTTCTGGAAGAGCAGGTACGCCGCCGGCGCGAGGCTCATCGCGGTGCCCGGGTGGCCGTGGCCGACGTTCTGCACGGAGTCCATGGCCAGGACACGCACGGTGTCCACGGCCCGGGAGTCCAGATCGGTCCACTCGAGGTCTGTCATGGTCGGCTTCTCGCTCACCCTGCGTCAGGGCTCCTCTCACCTGTCGAAAGGCCGGTGACGGACGGTGTGCACCGGGCGCTGTCGAGACTACCGCTGTGCGGTCCGCCGCCCCCCGGGTGCTCGCACTGTGGTCATCCCACACCTCATGTGCTCGGCGCCCGTCTCATCTGCGCGCCGTCGGTCGCGGCGCGCGGCCGGGCGCGGACGGGCGGCTGACACGTGGGACCCCCGGGGCGGTCGAGGTATGGCCGCCGTCTAGAGTGGCGTGGTAGGTGCGAGCCCTCCCCGGACCCTTCCCGGCCGGGCGCGTGCGTCGCCGTGACGCCCGGGCTCGCTTGTTCGTTGACGTGATCAGGGGTGTTCGTGACGGCCGTCGAATCCCGTCCAGCGGGGGTGCTCGAGGGCACCGTCCACCGCCCGTTCGGCGCCCGTGTCATGGCGTTCGTCGCCCTCACCAAGCCGCGCATCATCGAACTCCTCCTCATCACCACCATTCCGGTGATGTTCCTCGCCGCCCAGGGCGTGCCGGACCTGACGCTGGTGCTCGCCACCTGCGCGGGCGGCTTCCTCTCCGCGGGCGGCGCCAACGCGCTCAACATGTACCTGGACCGGGACATCGACGCCCTGATGCACCGGACCGAGCGGCGCCCGCTGGTGACCGGGATGGTCTCGCCCCGCGAGGGCCTGGTCTTCGGCCTCACTCTCGCCGTCGGCTCCACGCTCTGGTTCGGGCTGCTGGTCAACTGGCTCTCCGCGGCGCTCTCGCTGGGGGCTCTGCTCTTCTACGTCGTCGTCTACACGATGCTGCTCAAGCGCCGCACCTCCCAGAACATCGTCTGGGGCGGCATCGCCGGCTGCATGCCCGTGCTGATCGGCTGGTCGGCCGTGACGAACGACGTCAGCTGGGCGGCCGTGGTGCTGTTCGGCGTGATCTTCTTCTGGACGCCGCCGCACTACTGGCCGCTGTCGATGAAGGTCAAGGACGACTACGCGCGCGTCGGCGTGCCGATGCTGCCCGTGATCGCCACCAACACCGTGGTGGCGAAGCAGATCGTCCTCTACAGCTGGGTGATGGTCGGCGTGTCGCTCCTGCTGTGGCCGCTGGGCTACGTCGGCTGGTTCTACCCGCTGGTCGCGGTGGTGGCCGGCGGCTGGTGGCTGTGGGAGGCGCACGCCCTGCAGAGCCGCGCCAAGGCCGGTCTGACCGGGGCCCGGCTCAAGGAGATGCGGCTCTTCCACTGGTCGATCACGTACGTGTCGCTGCTCTTCGTCGCTGTCGCCGTGGACCCGTTCCTGCGCTGAGCCGCCGGACCCGTCGGGCCCTGGCCCGACGGGCCGGGTCGCACCCGGGCCCGACGCGTCGGGCGCCGCGCCGTCCGGAACACGACAGGTCCCCGGAAGCGTCCGCTTCCGGGGACCTGTCGCATGGGGATGCTCCTGCGGCGGTCGGGCCGCGGGGATTCAGTCGTTGGACGGGCCGCCGAGCTGGATGCCGGCCATCCGGGACCACTCGTAGCGGCCGGTGCGCACCCGGGCCGCCATCGTGCCGTCGAACTTCTCGTGCACGGTGATGCCCGCGCGCGCGACCGCCTGTTCCGCCAACTGCACGGACGGGGCCACCAGGTCGCCCCACTCGCCGTTCTCGCCGACGAGGACGATGCGTGCCCCGCGCTGTCCCAGGTACGAGATCTGGCCCTCGGCACCGCCGCCGTGTGCGTCGGCGAAGGCGCTGATGCGGTGCGCGAGCCGGGCCACCCGGCGCTCCTGCCGGCCCCTGCTCCTGTTCCGGTCCGAGGCGTCGGCGGGGGCGGTCGTGTCCTCCGTGCCGTCCGTGCCGTCCGCGGGTTCCTCGGCATGCTGTGTCTCTGCCATGGACCGGATGCTACCGGCGGGTATGCGTGCGGGTCACGACTCCCGGCCCCGGCGAGACCCAGGCCACACCGTCGGCGGGCGGTGCGTGCGGGCGTGGCGCTGCGCGTCGACGGCGACGGGAGGGGGCTTTCCGGGGGAGTGGGGGCGCGTAGGGGGAGCGGGGGACTCAACTCGCTGCGGCGACGGGGCGGTCCGGGGCCGACGCGGGGGCCGGAACGGTCGGCGGAGTCACCGGCAGCCCCCGTTCCCGCACCGACAGCACCAGCCGCACCACGGCGATCCACATCAGCGTGGAACCCAGCATGTGCAGCCCCACCAGCACCTCGGGCAGCTCCGTCAGGTACTGCGCGTAGCCGATCGCGCCCTGGGCGACCAGGACGATCATCAGCTCGCGCACCCGGGCGCGCGGGCCGACCGGGCCGTCGAACGCGCGCAGCACGAACCAGATCGCCAGGGTCAGCGCGACCACGATCCAGGCCAGCGCGGAGTGGATGCGGGCGACGGTGTCCCAGTCGACCGGCATGCGCGGCACGTCGCTGCTGTCCCCGGCGTGCGGCCCGGCGCCCGTGACAACGGTGCCCATGACGATCAGCGCCACCGACACCCAGGCCACCAGCCAGGCCAGCTGCTTCACCGGCTTGCCGACCAGCGGGCGCGGCGGGTCGTCGCCCTCGCGGGCGCGGAGCCAGGTGACGGTCGCCACCGTCACCAGCGCCGTGGCGGCGACGAAGTGCCCGGCGACCGTGTAGGGGTTGAGCCTGGTGAGCACCGTGATGCCGCCCAGCACGGCGTTCGACAACACGATCCAGAACTGCGACCAGGCCAGCCGGCTCAGCCCGCGACGGCGCGGCCTCGCCGCCCGAGCGGCGACGATGGCCCAGCCGACGGCGGCGCAGAGCACGTAGGTCAGCATCCGGTTGCCGAACTCGAGGGCGCCGTGCAGCCCCATCTCGGGCGTGGCGACCAGGCTCTCGTCGCTGCACATCGGCCAGGTGTCGCAGCCCAGCCCGGAGCCGGTCAGCCGCACCGCCCCGCCGGTGACCACGATGACCACGCTCATCACGACGGGCGCGAGCGTGGCGCGTTGGAGCATCCGCTGCGACGGGGTCCAGCGGGCGGCGACGTACGCGACGGGATTGCGTACCAGTTCGAGCAGTTTCGGCACCCGCCCATCGTAGGCCCGGGCTTGTGCCCGCCTTCACAAGGGGTACCGGAAGGCCGGGCCACCGGAGCGGGCGGCGGCGGAGGGCTACTCCCAGCGGAAGAAGCGGGCCGCCGCTCCGAGTCCCACGACGGCCCACACCGCGAGCACGCCGAGGTCGGCCCAGGGCAGGCCGGCGCCGTGCTGGAGCACCTGCCGCAGCCCGTCCGAGAGGGCCGACACCGGCAGCAGCTCCAGCACGGCCTGCACCGGACCGGGGAAGCGCGACAGGGGCACGATCACGCCGCCGCCGACCAGCAGCAGGATGAAGAGCAGGTTCGCTCCCGCGAGCGTGGCCTCGGCGCGCAGCGTGCCCGCCATCAGCAGCCCCAGCCCGGAGAACGCGGCCGTACCGGCGACGAGCAGCAGCACCGCGGCGAGCCAGCCGCCCTGCGGCGACCAGCCCAGCCCGAACGCCACGGCGGTCAGCAGCAGCACCTGGAGCAGCTCGGTCACCAGCACCGCGCAGGTCTTGGCCGCCATCAGCGCCCAGCGGGGCAGGGGCGACGCGCCGAGACGCTTCAGTACGCCGTAGCGCCGCTCGAAGCCGGTGGAGATCGCCTGCCCGGTGAAGGCGGTGGAGAGCACGGCCAGAGCCAGCACGCCCGGGGCGAGGAAGTCCACACGGGCGCCCTCGCCCCCGGCGGTCGCCACCGGCACGTCCACGATCTCCACGACGCTGAACAGCACCAGCACCAGCGTCGGGATGACCACGGTGAGCAGCAGCTGCTCGCCGTGCCGCAGCAGCATCCGGGTCTCCAGCGCCGCCTGCGCGGCGATCATGCGCGGCACGGGCGCGGCGCCGGGCCGCGGCCGGTACGTGCCGTCGATGGACGTCGTCGCTCCGGTCACCGCAGCTCCCTCCCCGTCAGCTCGAGGCTGCTGTTTCCCGGGGGCGACCCCCGGGCCCCCGGCCGGTCGGGGGTGCCGCTTCGCTCCGGTCACCGCAGCTCCCTCCCCGTCAGCTCCAGGAAGACGTCCTCCAGCGTGCGCCGCTCCACCGTGATGCCGTCCGGCAGGACGCCGTTCTGCGCGCACCAGGAGGTGACGGTGGCCAGCAGCTGCGGGTCGACGGTGCCGGTGATCCGGTAGCCGCCGGGGCTGAGTTCGGCCGCCGCGCTGCCCGGGGGCAGCGCCTTGAGCAGGGAGGCGAGGTCCAGGCCGGGCCGCCCGGTGAAGCGCAGGCTGTCCTCGGCGCCGCCGCGGCACAGCTCCTCCGGCGTGCCGTGCGCGATGACCGTGCCGCCGTCCACGACGGCGACGCTGTCGGAGAGCTGCTCCGCCTCGTCCATGTGGTGCGTGCTGAGCACGACGGTGACGCCGTCGGCGCGCAGCTCGCGGACCAGGTCCCAGGTCGCGCGGCGTGCCTGCGGGTCCAGGCCGGCGGTCGGCTCGTCGAGGAAGACCAGCTCCGGGCGTCCCACCACGGCCATCGCCAGCGCGAGGCGCTGCTGCTGGCCGCCGGAGAGCCGCCGGTAGGGCGTGCGGCCGCAGGCGTCCAGGCCGAGCCGGGCGGAGAGCGCCGGTACGTCCAGCGGGTGGGCGTGCAGTGCCGCCATGTGGCGCAGCATCTCCCCGGCACGGGCGGTCGGGTAGACGCCGCCGCTCTGGAGCATCACCCCGATCCGGGGCCGCAGCTCCGCCGAACGGGTGACGGGGTCGAGGCCCAGGACGCGTACGGTCCCGGCGTCGGGGCGGCGGAAGCCCTCGCAGGTCTCGATGGTGGTCGTCTTGCCCGCTCCGTTGGGTCCCAGGACGGAGGTGACGGAACCGGCCGCGACGGTCAGGTCGAGCCCGTCCACCGCGGTCCGGCCGCCGTACCGCTTGACCAGGCCCGCGATCTCGACGGCCGGTGCGTTGCGCATGTCCGGAGTCTAGGGAGCCCTTCTGGAGGCCCTGCGGCCGGGTGTCCGGGACGCCCGGCCGCAGGTTCGGTAAGGCTTACCTTCCGTGATGCACGCCATCCGGGCTGGTCACGGCGTCGCTTGCCGCTCTCCGCCGAATTACGCAACAATGGCGTTGTGAAAAAGACGGGCGAGACGCAGCAGCCCCGCACGACGGCCGGACCGGCCGCCGGCGGAGCCGCCGTGCCCGGCGCCCCCGACGAGCAGCACGGCACCCGGAACAAGGTCGCCAGGTCCGTCCTGGACCACGGCCCGTCCACCGCCGCCGAGCTCGCCCAGCGCCTGGAACTCACCCAGGCCGCCGTCCGCCGCCACCTGGACCACCTGGTGGCCGAGGGGGTCGTCGAGGCCCGCGCCAAGCGCGTCTACGGCACCCGTGGGCGCGGTCGTCCGGCCCGGGTGTTCGCCCTCACCGACGCCGGCCGGGACGCCTTCGACCAGGCGTACGACCAGCTCGCCGCCGAGGCGTTGCACTGGATCGCCGAGTCGGCGGGCGGGGGAGCGGCAGGAGAGGCGGCCGTCGCCGCCTTCGCCCGCGCCCGGGTCGCCGCACAGGCCGAGCGCTACCGCGCGGCACTGGACGAGGCACCCCCGTCGCAGCGCACCGCAGCACTGGCAGAAGCCCTGACCGAGGACGGGTACGCTGCCACCGCGCGCAGCGCCCCTGCCGCGAGCGGGGAGCAGCTCTGCCAGCACCACTGCCCGGTGGCGCACACCGCCGAACGGTTCCCGCAGCTCTGCGAGGCGGAGACCGAGGTCTTCTCGCGACTGCTGGGGACGCACGTGCAGCGTCTGGCCACCATCGCCCACGGCGACGGTGTGTGCACCACCTACGTCCCCCGGGCGCAGCCCGCACAGACCGGATCCGGCCCCCGGGCCGGAGAGAACGCCCGCAACAGCAGCACGCACGACACCACAGCCAGCACAGCCACCACAGCATCTGCCGAGAACACGGCCGGGAGGAACCCCGCATGACTCTCCCCACGGAGACCGCCCACCCCGAGCTCGAGGGCCTGGGCCGCTACGAGTACGGCTGGGCCGACTCCGACTCGGCCGGCGCCGCCGCCAAGCGAGGCCTCAACGAGGACGTCGTCCGCGACATCTCGTCGAAGAAGGACGAGGCCGACTGGATGCTGAAGCTGCGGCTCAAGGGCCTGAAGCTGTTCGAGAAGAAGCCGATGCCCAACTGGGGCTCCGACCTCTCCGGGATCGACTTCGACAACATCAAGTACTTCGTGCGGTCCACGGAGAAGCAGGCCACCTCGTGGGAGGACCTGCCCGAGGACATCAAGAACACCTACGACAAGCTCGGCATCCCGGAGGCGGAGAAGCAGCGCCTGGTCGCCGGCGTCGCCGCGCAGTACGAGTCGGAGGTCGTCTACCACCAGATCCGTGAGGACCTGGAGGAGCAGGGCGTCCTGTTCCTGGACACCGACACCGCGCTGCGCGAGCACCCGGAGATCTTCCAGGAGCACTTCGGCACCGTGATCCCGGCCGGCGACAACAAGTTCGCCGCGCTGAACACCGCCGTGTGGTCCGGCGGCTCCTTCATCTACGTGCCGCCGGGCGTCCACGTCGACATCCCGCTGCAGGCATACTTCCGGATCAACACCGAGAACATGGGCCAGTTCGAGCGGACGCTGATCATCGTCGACGAGAACGCCTACGTGCACTACGTCGAGGGCTGCACCGCGCCGATCTACAACTCGGACTCGCTGCACTCCGCCGTCGTGGAGATCATCGTCAAGAAGGGCGGCCGCTGCCGCTACACGACCATCCAGAACTGGTCGAACAACGTCTACAACCTGGTCACCAAGCGCGCCGTGGCCTACGAGGGCGCGACCATGGAGTGGGTGGACGGCAACCTCGGCTCCAAGGTGACGATGAAGTACCCGGCCGTCTACCTGATGGGCGAGCACGCCAAGGGCGAGACGCTGTCCGTCGCCTTCGCGGGCGAGGGCCAGCACCAGGACGCCGGCGCCAAGATGGTGCACATGGCGCCCCGGACCTCCTCCAACATCGTCTCCAAGTCGGTGGCCCGCTCCGGCGGCCGCACCTCCTACCGCGGCCTGATCGAGATCGGTGAGGGTGCCGAGGGCTCCAAGTCCAACGTGTTGTGCGACGCGCTGCTGGTCGACACCATCTCGCGCTCGGACACCTACCCCTACGTGGACGTCCGCGAGGACGACGTGACCATGGGCCACGAGGCGACCGTCTCCAAGGTCAGCGACGACCAGCTCTTCTACCTGATGAGCCGCGGTCTCTCCGAGGACGAGGCGATGGCGATGATCGTGCGCGGCTTCGTCGAGCCGATCGCCAAGGAGCTGCCCATGGAGTACGCGCTGGAGCTCAACCGGCTGATCGAGCTGCAGATGGAGGGCGCGGTCGGCTGACGCCGTCCCCCGTCCCTCCACGCGTGCCGCGGCGTGACGCCGCGGCACGCACCCCGACCACGGACCTGCGTCCCGAGAAAGAGAGCAGCACGAACAGCCATGGCTGAGAGTCAGAACATCCCGGCGGGTTCCACCGCCTCCGGCGGTATCGCGGTGGCCGCGGAGTCGACCGTCGCCACCCGGATGAGCGCCGAGCCGTCCTTCGACGTGGCCGACTTCCCGGTGCCGCACGGCCGCGAGGAGGAGTGGCGCTTCACCCCGCTCGAGCGGCTGGGCGGGCTGCACGACGGCAGTGCCGAGGCCTCCGGGTCCCTCAAGGCGGAGATCGCCGCGCCCGACGGCGTCACGGTGGAGACCGTCGGCCGGGACGACGCCCGCGTCGGCCGGGCGGGCAAGCCCGTCGACCGGGTCGCGGCCCAGGCGTTCAGCTCCTTCGAGAAGGCCACGGTCGTCACCGTGCCCAAGGAGTCCGTGCTCGGGGAGCCGATCCGGGTGAACCTGCACGGCGAAGGCGGCGTCACCTACGGGCACACCGTCTTCGAGCTCGGTGCCTTCGCCGAGGCCGTGATCGTCATCGACCACACCGGTGACGGCGTGCGCGCCGCGAACGTCGAGTACGTGCTCGGCGACGGCGCCAAGCTCACCGTGGTCTCCGTGCAGGACTGGGACGACACCGCCGTCCACTGCTCGCAGCACAACACGCTGGTCGGCCGCGACGCCTCCTTCAAGTCCGTCGTCGTCACCTTCGGCGGCGACGTCGTCCGCCTCCACCCGCGGGTCAACTACGCCGGTCCCGGCGGCGAGGCCGAGCTGTACGGCGTGTTCTTCACCGACAACGGCCAGCACCAGGAACACCGCCTGATGGTCGACCACGACAGCCCGCACTGCCGCAGCAACGTCGCCTACAAGGGCGCGCTGCAGGGCGAGTCCGCGCACGCCGTGTGGATCGGCGACGTGCTCATCCGCAAGGCCGCCGAGGGCACCGACACCTACGAGCTCAACCGGAACCTGGTGCTCACCGACGGCGCCCGCGTCGACTCGGTGCCGAACCTGGAGATCGAGACCGGCGAGATCGTCGGCGCCGGCCACGCCTCGGCCACCGGCCGCTTCGAGGACGAGCAGCTGTTCTACCTGATGGCGCGCGGCATCCCGGAGATGGAGGCCCGCCGCCTCGTCGTGCGCGGCTTCTTCGCCGAGCTGGTCCAGCAGATCGGCCTTCCCGACCTCGAGGAGCGCCTGATCGCGAAGATCGACGCGGAACTGGAGGCGTCCGTCGCATGAGTGACGCATCCGGATTCGTGCGCGTCGCCACCCTCGGCGAGCTGGAGGAGGACACCCCCAAGCGGGTGGAGATCGACAGCACGCCCGTGTCGGTGGTCCGCACCGAGGGAGAGGTGTTCGCGATCCACGACGTCTGCTCCCACGCGAACGTCTCGCTCTCCGAGGGCGAGGTGGAGGACTGCCAGATCGAGTGCTGGCTGCACGGCTCCGCGTTCGACCTGCGCACCGGCAAGCCCTCGGGCCTGCCCGCGACCGTTCCCGTCCCCGTTTACCCCGTCAAGATCGAAGGAGACGGCCCCGACGCGGCTGTGCTCGTCTCCGTCACCCAGGAGTCCTGAGTTCCCCATGGCAACGCTTGAGATCAACGACCTGCACGTCTCCGTCGACACCGAGAACGGTGCGCGGGAGATCCTCCGTGGCGTCGACCTGACCGTGAAGCAGGGCGAGACCCACGCGATCATGGGTCCGAACGGCTCCGGAAAGTCGACGCTGGCCTACTCGCTCGCCGGCCACCCCAAGTACAAGATCACCGGTGGCTCGGTGAAGCTCGACGGCGAGGACGTCCTGGAGATGTCCGTCGACGAGCGGGCCCGTGCCGGCCTGTTCCTCGCCATGCAGTACCCGGTCGAGGTCCCCGGAGTCTCCGTCTCCAACTTCCTGCGCACCTCCGCCACCGCCATCCGCGGCGAGGCCCCGAAGCTGCGCACCTGGGTGAAGGAGGTCAAGGAGGCCATGGAGCGCCTCTCCATCGACCCCGCCTTCGCCGAGCGGAACGTCAACGAGGGCTTCTCCGGCGGTGAGAAGAAGCGCCACGAGATCCTCCAGCTGGAGCTCCTCAAGCCGCGGATCGCGGTCCTCGACGAGACCGACTCCGGCCTGGACGTCGACGCGCTGCGCGTCGTCTCCGAGGGCGTCAACCGCGTCCGCGAGTCCGGCGAGGTCGGCACCATGCTGATCACCCACTACACGCGCATCCTGCGTTACATCAAGCCCGACCACGTCCACGTCTTCGCCAAGGGCCGGATCGCCGAGTCCGGCGGCCCCGAGCTCGCGGACAAGCTGGAGGCCGAGGGCTACGAGGCGTACGTGAAGGGAGCCTGAGCCACATGACGCAGCTGCCGGGCCTCCTCGACACCGAGGCGCTCCGCAAGGACTTCCCCATCCTGGACCGCACGGTCCACGACGGGCGGAAGGTCGTGTACCTGGACAACGCGGCGACCTCGCAGAAGCCGCGCCAGGTCCTGGACGCGATGGCCGACTACAACGAGCGGCACAACGCGAACGTCCACCGCGGTGTGCACGTCCTCGCCGAGGAGGCCACGGCGCTGTACGAGGGCGCCCGCGACAAGGTCGCCGCCTTCGTCAACGCGCCCAGCCGGGACGAGGTGGTGTTCACCAAGAACGCCTCCGAATCGCTCAACCTCGTCGCCAACATGCTCGGCTGGGCCGACGAGCCGTACCGCGTCTCGGACGAGTCCGAGATCGTCATCACGGAGATGGAGCACCACTCCAACATCGTGCCGTGGCAGCTGCTGGCGCAGCGCACCGGCGCGAAGCTGAAGTGGTTCGGCCTCACCGACGACGGCCGTCTCGACCTGTCCCGCATCGACGAGATCATCACCGAGAAGACCAAGGTCGTCTCCTTCGTGCTGGTCTCCAACATCCTGGGCACCTTCAACCCGGTCGAGGAGATCGTCCGCCGGGCGCAGGAGGTCGGCGCGCTGGTCGTGATCGACGCCTCCCAGGCCGCGCCGCACATGCCGCTGGACGTGCAGGCGCTGCAGGCCGACTTCGTCGCCTTCACCGGGCACAAGATGTGCGGCCCCACCGGCATCGGCGTGCTCTGGGGCCGGCAGGGCCTGCTGGACGACCTGCCGCCGTTCCTCGGCGGCGGGGAGATGATCGAGACCGTCTCGATGAACTCCTCCACGTACGCGCCCGCGCCGCACAAGTTCGAGGCCGGCACGCCCCCGATCGCGCAGGCCGTCGGCCTCGGCGCGGCCGTGGACTACCTGTCGGCCATCGGCATGGACCGGATCGCCGCGCACGAGCACGCGCTCACCGAGTACGCCGTCAAGCGGCTCCAGGAGGTCCCCGACCTGCGGATCATCGGCCCGGTCACGGCCGAGGACCGGGGCGCGGCGATCTCGTTCACGCTGGGCGACATCCACCCGCACGACGTCGGGCAGGTGCTGGACGAGCAGGGCATCGCCGTCCGGGTCGGCCACCACTGCGCCCGTCCGGTCTGCCTGCGGTACGGAATTCCTGCGACCACGCGGGCGTCGTTCTACCTGTACTCCACGCCGGCCGAGGTCGACACCCTGGTGGACGGCCTGGAGCACGTACGGAACTTCTTCGGCTGAGGACCACGGGCAAGGTAAGGACGAGGCGTGAAGCTCGACTCGATGTACCAGGAAGTGATCCTGGATCACTACAAGAACCCGCACGGGCGTGGCCTGCGCGACGGCGACGCCGAGGTGCACCACGTCAATCCGACGTGCGGTGACGAGATCACCCTGCGGGTGCGGTACGAGGGCTCCACCCTCGCCGACGTCAGCTACGAGGGCCAGGGCTGCTCCATCAGCCAGGCCAGCGCCTCGGTGCTCAACGAGCTGCTGGTCGGCAAGGAGCTGGACCGGGCGCGGCGCATCCAGGAGACCTTCCTGGAGCTGATGCAGTCCCGTGGCAAGCTGGAGCCGGACGACGCCATGGAGGACGTCCTCGAGGACGCGGTCGCGTTCGCGGGCGTCTCCAAGTACCCGGCGCGCGTGAAGTGCGCGCTGCTGAGCTGGATGGCCTGGAAGGACGCCACCGTCCAGGCGCTGGGCGAGTCCGTGATGGACGGCGCCGAGCAGTCGACGGAGAAGACGGAGAAGACCTCATGACCGAGACCACCACCAAGCCGGCGAGCGAGGACGAGGTCCGCGAGGCGCTCTACGACGTGGTCGACCCCGAGCTGGGCATCGACGTCGTCAACCTCGGCCTCATCTACGGCATCCACATCGACGACTCCAACGTCGCCACCCTCGACATGACGCTCACCTCGGCGGCCTGTCCGCTGACCGACGTCATCGAGGACCAGGCCCGCTCCGCGACCGACGGCATTGTCAACGAGCTGAAGATCAACTGGGTCTGGATGCCGCCGTGGGGCCCGGACAAGATCACCGACGAGGGCCGCGAGCAGCTCCGCGCCCTCGGCTTCAACGTGTGACACCACCGCCCGTCCGCGGGTGACCGACGCCGCCCGTGCCCCGCAGTCCGCTGCGGGGCACGGGCGGCGTCGCGCGTGGGGTGGTGTCCGTCGTGTCAGTAGTGGATGCGGGCCGTCACGGCGCGGTGGTCGGAGTAGTGCCGGTCCGCCCGGTCGCTGCCGGTGGCGTCCTGGTCGGCCTGGTCGCCGTCGTTCCACTCCACGGTGTCGGCCGCGGTGACCGCGGGCAGACCCCCGGAGCCGCGCCGGGCCAGCAGGAAGTCGATGCGGCGGCCGGAGGACAGCGTCCACTCGTCCTTCAGGCAGTCCTTCACCCCGCCCGAGGCGGCGCAGTCCGCGTAGAGGGCGTCCCGGTAGCCGTACGAGCCGCCGAGGTCGCCGTTGGTGCTCGCGTACCAGGAACGCCAGTTGTCCGCCGACGTCAGGCCGGTGCTGTTGGTGTCGCCGCCGAGGATCAGCAGGTCCCCGCCGAAGCCGTCCTCGCGGATCTCGGTGACGGCCTCCCGGGCGTTGCTCTCCGTGCAGGGTTTCCCGCCGTGGGCCGCCGTCGGCCAGTGGAGCGAGGCGACGGAGAGGTCCCGGCCCGCGACCCGGTCGTGCAGCCGTACCTTGACGGCCTTGGTGCGGGCCTGGTTGTTGTTGGTGCAGCCGCCGCCGAGGTCGGACTGCGCCTGCCAGCGCTTCACCGAGGCGTCCGGGTCGCTCTCCAGGGAGAAGCGCGCGGCCCGGTAGACGACCGCGTTGGTCTGGTACTTCTTCGGCGTCCCGCACGGGCTGTTCATGGCCTTGGGGGAGTTCTCCGCGATCACGGCCCGGTACTCCTCGCCGAGCTGGGAGGACAGCCGCGCGGTGTAGTCGTTGAGCTGCTGCCGTCCGCTGATCTGCTGCACGAGGAACAGGTCGGGACGGTAGGGCATCCGGTCGAGGTAGTAGACCAGGTCCTGCCAGTCGCCGGGGCACTGGAGCCCCACGGTCGGCAGGTTCTCCACGTTGTTCACCGCCACCTGCACGAAGGCGGGGTCGTCGTTCGGCGCGCCGGGGGCGGGCGCGGCGGCGGCGGTCGGGGACAACAGGGTGGCGGCCGTCGCGGCGGCCGCCACCAGGCCGAGGGCCCGCACTCTGCCGACGGTTCTTCGCACGTTCGGTACTCCTTCGGTCCACGGCACGGAGGAGACCAGCGTAGGACGAATGGCGTGTTCATGGCAGGTGCTCGGGAGCAGGGAGATGTGTACGCTCGTACACATGGTTTACGCGACGCTTGCCGGGGCGATCCTGGCCGAAGTCCTGGGCACCACCGCGATGAAGTACAGCGACGGCTTCACCCGCCTGTGGCCGTCCCTCGGCACCACCGCCGGCTACCTGATCGCGTTCTTCCTCCTCGCCCAGACACTCAAGACCATGTCGGTGGGCACCGCCTACGCCATCTGGGCCGGACTCGGCACGGCCGCCGTCGCCGCCATCGGCATGGTCTTCATCGGCGAGGCCGTCACCGCAACGAAGATCATCGGTCTGCTCCTGGTGATCGCCGGAGTCGTCGTCCTCAACCTCGGCGGAGCCCACTGATGGCCCCCACCCGCCGCCACGACCCCGAACGGCGCACGCGGATGGTGGACGCCGCCATCCGCGTCGTCGACGCTCACGGCATCGCCGGGCTCAGCCACCGGCGGGTCGCCGCCGAGGCGGACGTGCCCCTCGGCTCCACCACGTACCACTTCGCCTCCCGCGAGGACCTGCTGGTCGCCGCCCTGCGCCGGGTCGGCGACCGGTGGCTGGCCGACGTCGCCGCCTGGGAACGGGCCCTGCCCGCCGACGCCCCGCTCGCCGGTGAACTCGCCCGCCTCGTCCAGGAGTCGCTGACCGGCGGCCGGGCCCGCACCCGTCTGGAGTACGAGTTGTACCTCGCCGCACTCCGGCACGACGCCGTCCAGCCGGTGGCCGCCGAGTGCGTCGACGGCCTCGCCGCCATCCTGCGCCGCCGCACCCCCGACGACGCCACCGCCCGCGCTCTGGCCGCCCTCACCGACGGACTCACCCTCCAGCTCCTCCTCACCGGCCGCACCCCCGACCACGCCGAACTCCGCACCCTCCTCGCGCCGCTGGCCGGCGCGGGCGTGAACTCCTCCTCCCCGAGCGGGTGACAAGGGGCAGTAAGCCGCCGACCCGACGGGGGACCGTCCAGTGACCCACGATCCACCGACGCCGTACGAGACGACCGCGGACGACGCGGCGCTCATCCGGGAATCCCGGGAGAGACCGGAGGTCTTCGCACGGCTCTACGACCGCCACGCCGCCGACATCCACCGCTACGCCGCCAGGCGCCTCGGCGACGCCGTGGCCGACGACATCACCGCGGACACCTTCCTGGCCGCGTTCCGTCACCGCACCCGGTTCGACACCGACCGGTCCAGTGCCCGGCCCTGGCTCTACGGCATCGCCGCCAACCTCATCGGCAAGCACCGTCGCACCGAGCTGCGCGCGCTGCGGGCGCTGGCCCGTACGGGCATCGACCCGGTGGCCGAGTCCTGGTCCGACCGCGTGGACAGCCGCGTCACCGCGCAGGCCGCCCACCGGCCGCTGGCCGCCGCACTCGCCACCCTGGCCGACCGCGACCGCCACGTGCTGCTGCTCGTCGCCTGGGCCGACCTCAGCTACCAGGAGGTCGCCGAGGCGCTGTCCATCCCGGTCGGCACCGTCCGTTCCCGGCTCAACCGCGCCCGCCGCAAGGTGCGCACCGCTCTGGGCGGCGACCCCACGATCGTCACCGACGCCGCGGAGGTGGCGTGACATGGACGAGATGACACGGCTGCGCGAGATGCGCGCCGACACCCCGGCCCCCGACCGGGCCCGGCTCGCGGCCGGACGGCAACGCCTCGCCGACGTGACCGCGAAGCGGTCCCGCCGCCGCGCGCTGCGCACCGACTGGCGTCTGGCCTCGCTCGGCGCCGCCGCCGCCGCTGTGGTGGCGGTCCTGATCGGCGTCCAGATCCAGGAACCCGGCGGGGGCGAGCCGTCGCCGGCCGCCTCCACCGTCGTCACGGTGCCCGACCTCGACGACCCGGTCGCCCTGGTCCACCGCATCGCGGACGCCGCCGAGGCGCGCCCCGACCCGGACCCGAAGCCGGGGCAGTGGGTCTACGAGAAGAGTGTCCGCGGCCACGAGACCGGATCCGACGAAGGGGAACCCGGCTCCGGGCCGCAGGAGAGCTGGTACCTCTACGCCGACCCGCAGTTCGAGAACGGGACGGAGGGCGACGACTACTCCCACCGGCTGCGCTACGACTTCGTGGCCGACCTCCCCGAGGACCCGGAGAAGCTCTTCGCGAAGCTCCGTGAGTTCTACCCCGCCGCCGGCCCCGACGAGCCGCGCCTCGCGCACGACTACCGCGCCGCCCGCGTCCTCGCCGGCACCTGGCCGGTGCCCCCGCAGGGCATCGCCCGCGTCTACCGCGCGCTCGCCACCCTGGACGGCATCTCGGCGGTCGACCACCTCGTCACCGACGCCACAGGACAGAAGGCGATCGCGGTGTACGTGAAGACCCCCGGCACCACCCTCCGGGACGAACTCCTCTTCGACCCACGGACGCTGGAACGGGTGGGGAGCCGGGCTGTCGTCGTGAACAGCGAGAACCTCCCCGACTCTCCGTACGGCGACCCGCCGGAGAAGGGCGACGTGCTCATCAACTCCGCCGTCCTCGACCACGCGATGGTCGGCCGCGAGAACGAGCGGCCCTGACCGTCGCCGCGTACCGTCCGGGGAGCGACCCCGCAAGGGGGGAGGGCCGCTCCCCGGACGCCCGTCCCGACCGGACGCCTCCGGCACCCCTGGGCGGACGACCCGGCTGGTGAGACCGGTTCGCCATGCGCGGGCAGCGCGGGCTAGCGTTCGGTGTATGACCGATGCAGCCACCGCCAGCTCCACCGCCAGCACCGCCACCGGCGCCGTCGCCGCCGGGCTCGCCACCGTCACCGACGGCGGCACCGTCCTCGACACCTGGTTCCCCGCCCCCGAGCTGTCCGCCGAGCCCGGTCCGGCCGGCACCGAGCGGCTCAGCGCGGAGCAGGCCACCGCGCTGCTGGGCGACGCCGCGCCGCACGCCCTCGGCCCGGACCCGCGCCGCGACGTGGAGGTCATCGCCGTCCGCACGGTCATCGCCTCCCTGGACGACAAGCCGCTGGACGCGCACGACGCCTACCTGCGCCTCCACCTGCTCAGCCACCGGCTGGTCCGCCCGCACGGGCAGAACCTCGACGGCATCTTCGGCCTGCTCTCCAACGTGGCCTGGACGAACCTCGGCCCGGTCGCCGTCGACCGCGTCGAGCAGGTACGGCTGGCCGCCCGTGCCAGCGGCGTCCAGCTCAACGTCGCCAGCATCGACAAGTTCCCCCGCATGACCGACTACGTCGCCCCCAAGGGCGTGCGCATCGGCGACGCGGACCGGGTGCGGCTCGGCGCGCACCTCGCCGAGGGCACCACCGTCATGCACGAGGGCTTCTGCAACTTCAACGCCGGCACCCTCGGCACCTCCATGGTCGAGGGGCGCATCAGCGCGGGCGTCGTCGTGGGCGACGGGTCCGACATCGGCGGCAGCGCCTCCGTCATGGGCACCCTCTCCGGCGGCGGCAAGCAGACGATCTCCATCGGTGAGCGCTGCCTGCTCGGCGCCCAGGCCGGCGTCGGCATCTCGCTGGGCGACGACTGCGTGGTCGAGGCCGGCCTGTACGTCACCGCCGGCACCCGCGTCACCCTGCCCGACGGCGAGGTCGTCAAGGCCCTGGAACTGTCCGGCGCCCACAACCTCCTCTTCCGCCGCAACTCCACCACGGGCACCGTCGAGGCCCTTCAGCGCAGCGGCTCCTGGGGCGGCCTCAACGAGGCCCTGCACACCCACAACTGAACCCGCCGCCCGACCGGCTCACCCGCGAAGACCCGCACCCGCCGCGACCGGTGCGGGTTTTTCGCGCGCAAAGGCATAGCGAGGGCGTCCCGCAGGCGTCGAAGAGAGCGTCGGAAGAATTTCGGAAGGTGACGATGGATGTGCAGGGGCAAGAGAACTTCCGCGAGTTCGTGGCGCAGCGCTCGCCGGCGCTGCTGAGAACGGCGACGCTGCTCAGCGGGGGAGACCGGCACGCGGCCGAGGACCTCCTCCAGAACGCGCTGATCAAGGTGGCGGGCCGCTGGGACAAGGTGGAGGACCCGGAGGCGTACACCCGCCAGGTGCTCTACCGCCAGCAGATCGGCCGGTGGCGGCTGCGGTGGCGTCAGCGCGAGATGTCCGTGGCCGAGCCGCCCGACACCGCCGCCGGAACCGACGCCGGGGACGGCGCCGAACTCCGCGTCGTCATGGGCAAGGCTCTCGCGCGGCTCACCGCTCGGCAGCGCACGGTGCTGGTCCTGCGGTACTTCGAGGACCTTCCCGAAGCCGAGGTGGCCCGCCTCCTCGGCTGCTCCGTGGGCACGGTCCGCAGCACCACCCACCGCTCGCTCGCCAGGCTGCGCGTCCTGGCCCCCGAACTGTCCGCGCTCGGCCTCGGTGACCCGTCGCCCGCGGCAGCAGGTCTGACCCCCGTGGAGGTGCGGTCGTGAACATGGAACAGGTCCTGCGGGACACCTTGCGGGACATGCACGAGAAGGAGGCCGCGCCCGCGCCGCCCGACCTGGCGGAACGGGTGCTGCGCACCCGTCGCCGGCGCCGGGTGCAGGGGGTCGGCGCGGTCGCCCTCGCGCTGGCCGGCGTCCTCGCCGCGGCCTTCGCGGTGCCCGCCCTCGACCTCGGCGGCACCCGTGGCGAGGTCGCCGACCACGCCGACCGGGTGGCCACCCGGGAGGTCCTCGCCCACCCCCACCAGTCGCCGCCGCGTGAACTGATCGCCGCGGGCGACACCGCGATGTCCGCGTACTCGCTCCGGGAGAACCGCGAACAGCCCGACGGCGACGTGATCCACACCCGCGTCTGGCACCTCTACAACCCCGCCACCGGCCGGTACGAGGAGACGGACTGGGCGTGGGCGGACGTCGCCCCGGGCCTGGATGTGGCCGCCGTGCTGGAGCGGCAGCTCCCCGCCGAACGGATCGGCATCCTGGACCTCGCCACCGGTGAGGTGAAGCGGTGGATCCCGCTGGAGCACGGGGCGGGCAGCGTCTACTGGTCGCCGAACGGGGACCGCCTGCTCGCCACCACCTACAGCAAGAACCCGGACCGCTACCACAAGGAGCACCCGCGCAACGTCAACGGGAAGGAGGAGCCGGGGCCGCTGCCCAGCCGCACCGGGTTCGCCGTCGTGGACGCCGAGACCGGCGCTGCCGACTGGACCGACTTCCCGTGGACACCGGAGGACTCCCCGTTCGGAGTCGAGAACGACATCGCCCCCGAGGACATGCCGTACTTCGGCAACGGTCGCGACGACCTGAAGTGGAACTGGGACGGCACTCTGGTGCGGGCCCACAACTCCACCACGCCGCCGAAGAAGTTCTACACGGTCGACGGCGAACCGGCGAAGTCCCCCACGGAGAACTACGCCTACTCCCACGCGGGCAAGTCGCCCGACGGGCGCTACGCGGCCGGCGACTTCGCGGGCGAGGGCGACAACATCGCCACCGTGGTGTACGACGCGCGGAACGGCAAGCCGGTCGCGAAGCAGCCCGTGCAGGAACTCCTCGCCTGGGCCGACGAGGACTCGCTCATCGCCTGGGGGTGCGAACCCGACCGCTGCGGCGGGACCGGCGAGTTCCGGCAGCAGTTGCTGCTGGTCGACGTGAAGGGCGGCAACGTGCGCGAACTGTCCGACTTCCGCGACAGCCAGAGCAAGAGCGGCTGGACGCCGTACTTCTCCCGCCGCTGAGCGTGAGCGTCACACCCCGCCGCCTGCCCGGGCCGCGCACTCGCGCGGCCCGGGTAGGCTGCGGCGCATGAGTGATCTCGGGGCGGGACTGCGGTATCTGGGGCGCGGGCAGCGCTGGGCGTTCGGGCACGGACGGTGGTACGGGTTCGGGCTGCTGCCCGCTCTCGTCGCGTTCGTGCTGTACGCCGCGGCCCTCACCGCGCTCGCCTACGGCGCCGACGACATCGCCGCCTGGGCGACGCCGTTCGCCGACGACTGGAGCGACTTCTGGCGCGACGCGCTCCGCGTCACCTTCGCTGCGCTGCTGTGGGCCGCCGGTCTGGCGCTCGCCGTCCTCACCTTCACCGCCGTGACGCTGCTGGTCGGCGACCCGTTCTACGAGAAGCTCTCCGAGGAGGTCGAGAAGTCCGAGGGCGGCTGCCCGCCCGGTTCGGACGCGCCCTGGTGGCGGCAGCTGTGGCGTTCGCTGCTGGACAGCCTGTACGTGCTGGGGCGGGCGCTGTTGTTCACCGTGCCGCTGTTCGTCCTCGGCTTCGTGCCCGTGCTCGGGCAGACCGTCGTGCCGGTGCTCGGCTTCTGCGTCTCCGGGTACTTCCTGGCCGCCGAGCTGACCTCGGTGGCGATGCAGCGCCGTGAGATCCCGGTCCGGGAACGGCTGGCGCTGCTCCGCGCGCGGCGTTCGCTGGTGCTCGGCTTCGGGGTGCCGCTGGTGCTGTGCTTCCTGGTGCCGTTCGTCGCGGTCCTGCTGATGCCCGGCGCCGTCGCCGGGGCGGCCCTGCTGGTCCGCGACGTGGCGGACGGCCACCGTGACGCCCCGGCCGCCGTGCCCCCGCCCGCCCAGCAGGCGTCACCGGCGCACCCGGCTCCCCCGCACCTCCCCGGCCCGCCGCGTCGCTGACGCCCGGCCCAGGCCGGAAAGGCTCAGACGTCGCCGCCCTCGCGGGGGAAGTCCGCCGTGGGGAGCTCCAGGTCGACGACGGTGCCCGACAGATCCAGGACCTCGCCGAACTTCGCGGTGAGGCGGCTCTGGTACTCGCCGTCCTTGGGGTGGGTGAAGAGGTGACAGGTGGCCGTGTACGGATCCACGATCAAGTACACGGGGACCGCCGCGGCGGCGTACGCCTGCTGCTTCGGCCCGTAGTCGTTGGCGGCCGTACCCCGCGAGATCACCTCGGCGATGAACTCCACGTCTTCGTGAAGCCACCCGCGGCGACCGTCGGTGTGACCCTTGCCTGCGGAGTCCCTGAGCTTGGCCACGTCCGGCGCGAACCCGTTGCTCGAATCGGGGAAGTCGATACGGACGTCCGACTTCACCTTGGCGTCCATACCGAATCGGTCCTCCAGGGCGCGGACGATCCGGCGAATGATCTCCCAGTGCGCGTCCCGCTGCGGCGACATGTGAACGGTCCCCTCGACGATCTCGGCCTTGTAGCCCTCGGGGACGGGCATCCGCTCCAGCAGCTCGAACAGCTCGTCCAAGCTCAGGTCGTCGCTCACGGCCCTCTCGATCCTGTCGGTCAGCTCGACGGTCATCGACGTGCCACTCCTGCCCGCCGCACCGGGCGGCGCAGCCGCACGGTTCAACGATACGGCGGACGGTGGGACACGTGGCGTCACCACACGTGTCCCACCGGCGCCACTCACAGGAGGCCGGGGGCCGGGGGCCCGGAAGGTCACGGCGTCACGGACGGAACCGCAGCACCTGCGGGTCGTGGTCGCTGACCTGGTCCGCGAACTCGGCGTTGGTGTGCACGATGTCGTAGTCGAAGCGGCGGATGCCGGGCGACACCAGCGTCTGGTCCAGCACCTGTGAGTTGCCGTCGTAGACGTAGGTGTAGCGTTCGCACTCCGGCAGGGCGTGCACCGCGCTGCGCAGCACCCTGCCGTCGGTCAGCTGCTCGGTGGTGGCGGAGAACTCGAAGTCGTTGATGTCGCCGAGGACGACGACGTCGGCCTTCCGCTGCACCTTCACGACGTCCTTGACGAAGGCGTTGACCGACCGCGCCTGCAGCAGCCGCTGCTCCTCGGAGGAGCGGGACGGCGGCTGGAAGCGGCTGTGCAGCGACTGGTCGCCGCCCTTGGACGCGAAGTGGTTGGCGACCACGATGACCGTGCGGCCGCGGAAGCGGAACTCGCCTGCGACGGGCTTGCGGCTGTCCTCCCAGGCGGCGGCGGTCGGGTCGATGCGGCCCGGGGAGTGCGTGAGGGTGGCCCGGCCGCGGCGCTCGACCACGTCCGTGGCGGTGGTGGCGTCGCCGCCGGGGCGGTCCACGAAGTCGACCCGCTCGGGGTTGAAGAGGAAGACGTTGCGTATGTTGCCGCCGGGCTGGCCGCCGTCCTGCTTGTCCTGTGGGTCGATGCCGCGCCATGCGTAACGCGGTCCGCCCGCCGCGACCACCGCGTCGATCAGCTTGGCCACCGTCTCGTCGGCCGCGACCACGCCGTCGTCCTCGGGGCCGGTGTTGTCCTGGATCTCCTCCAGGGCGACGATGTCCGGCGAGGCCAGGGCGTTCACCAGGCCGTCGGCGAGGCGTGCGAACTTCTCCTCGTCGTCGCCCGGGTCGAGGTTCTCCACGTTGTACGTGGCCACCGCCAGCTCGCGGCGCCGCTGCTCGCGGGTCTGCTCCCGCTCCAGGCCGCCGTCCTCGACGGTGCCCAGCTCGCGGGCGGCGAGGTAGTAGCCGCCGAACTGCTCGTAGTCCAGCGGGCCCTCCGTCGTGCCGGACAGCGTGTCGCCGGTGTCCGCCGCCGGGAACGGCTCCTCGGCGAGCGGGGTCAGCGACTCGACCTTGAGGCGCCCGGGGTTCTGCTCGTCGTAGCCGCCGTAGCGGGTGCCGCCGCCGGCGGTGGGGTTCTGCCGCGGCTCCACGGTCACCCACATCTCGGCGTACTCGGTGCTGGGGCCGGCGACCCGGGCGTCCCGGACGCGGACGTTGCTGCCCTCCAGCGACTCGTACAGGTCCAGCGCGTACCGCGAGGGGCGCAGCTCCAGGTCCTCGATGCCGCCGTCCGCGCCGCCCTCCGGGGCGTACGCCGAGGGCACGCTGCGGGAGCCGAGGGTGCGGGGAGCCGGGATCGGGTTGCCCGAGGAGACGACGGTCACCTCGGGCCCGGATATCTGCGTGACCGACTGGTTCCCGCCGTCCCGGCCGCCGTAGTAGTACTCGCCGACCGTGCCGGTCACCCGCACCTCGTCGCCGGGCCGCACGGAGGGTGCCGAGCCGGTGAAGACGAACACGCCCTCGCTGGTGGCGGCCGATCCGTCGCCCTCCGGGTCCTGGAACCAGAAGCCGCGCGAGCCGTACGTGCGCACGCCGGTGACGATGCCCGCCACCTCCCGGACCTCCTCGCCCGCATAGGGAGACAGGCGGGTGGAGCCTTGGATGTCGTGGATGCGCAGCGGGTCGCCGTCCGCGGCGAGGGCGGGGGAGGCGAGCAGGGTCGAGGTCAGTGCGGCGGCGGTGAGCGCACCGAGCGCGGCGGTGTGACGGGTGGTCAAGAGGTCCTCCGTGGGGCGGGTGAGAAGCACCGGAACACGCCGGAAGTGGCAAGGCGGTTCTCTACGCGCGTAAAGCTTGCCGAGGGGGAGGTCGTTGTCAAGGGACGGCAGGAAGTCACCCGGTCGGGGACGGGTGAACCCGAGGCGGCCGCACGGCGACGTCCCTGCTCGTGCGGCTGCGGCGCCGCCGTACCGGCAGGTCTCACTTACGACTTTCCAGGCCGAGTCCTCTAGGCTGGCCCTGCCCCCGGGCTCCGGTCGTTCCCGCCGCACGTCCACCTCCCGCCGCGCCGTCCGCGCGGCCCCCGGACGCCTGGAACACCGTCCACGCCCCGCCGATCGACGCCCCGCGAGGAGCCCCGTTCCATGTCCGGTGACGACCGCCCCACCATGCCCCCCGTGCGGCTGCCCTCCGAGGCCGAGCTGGCCCGGGACGCCCTGGCGGCACCGCTCTTCGCACGCGCCGTCTCCCTCGCCCGCTGGGCGGACGAGAAGCCCGTGCCGGTCGGAGCGGGCGGCGAACTGCTCGCCGACGGACTGGCCGAGGCCGCCACGCGCCTCGGCCTGATCGCCGACCCGGAGGGCACCGCCGCGACCGCCGAGGCGTGGAACCTCGCCGTGGACACCGGCCTGCTCGAGGTCGACGAGGACGAGGACGCCGAACCCACCCTGGAGAGCGACGAGGCCGTCGGCACCGCATCCGGCGGCGGCGAGCTCGCCCGCCTCACCGGCTCCGTTGCGCCCGCGGAGGTCCTGGAGCTCTGGCAGGGCGGGATGGAGACGGTCCTCGCCGACGCGGCCACGCCCAGTCTCGAGGACCTCCTCGGCGACCTGGAGGGCGTCGTCGGCGACGACGGAGAGATCGACCCGGACGCCGTCGACCTCGACGCCCTGGAGTGGGACCCGGAGGAGGAGACCGACTTCCTCGACAGCGCCCTCGGCAACCTCTACCTGTTCACCCTCCAGGACCCGGCCGTCGCCTCCGGCGCCATGGTGCCGCTGCCCGTCCTCGCCGCTTCGATGATCGTCCCCGACGACATGGACGAGCCGACGGACGAGGTGCTGGAAGAGGTCTCGGTCGCGATGATGCGGCTCGACGAGCAGTTCCGCATCCTCGAGCCCACCGGGATGCTGGCCTACCGGCCGGTGGACGAGGCGCTGACGCAGGAGGCCGACGACGCGCTGCCGGACGACGAACCCGCCCCCGACGAGGAGGAGGACGTCTCCCGTTACGGCATGGTGCGCCTCACCCCGCTGGGCCTGCACGGAATGCGGCAGCGCATGCTGGACGCCGGCATCGACGCCCCGCTCGTCGGCGACCTCGCCGAGGAGGACGCCACCACGCTGCTGGGTGCGCTCGTCTCCTACCCCGAGACCGGTGCCCGCGAGGAGGTGGAGGGCTGGTTCGCCGCCCGGGACTCCGCCGACCGGGCAGCCCGCGACCTGCTGGCCGCCGCACGGGGCCGCGACGACGAGGCGCCGGGCCGCAGGCTGGTGTGCCAGCAGGCGCTCTCCCTCGCCGGGGACGCCGCCGAGCCCGCGCTGCGCGACGTGCTCGACGACGCCGAACTCGGCGGCCTCGCCCGGGTGTGGCTGGTCGAGCACGGTGCCGAAGACGTCCCGCCGCCGGACGAGCGCATGGTCTTCTGGCTCGCCGTCGACACCCTCGCCGCGCAGCTCGCCACCGCCGGTGAGCCCGACGAGCTGCGGGAGCTGATCCGCGGCCTGGTCGACCAGCACGCCGGGTTCTTCGACAAGGCGTGGAAGGTCGATCACCCGGCGGCCGCCGACGTGCTGGAGGCGATGGGGCGCCTCCACCCGGACCGCGGCACCGCCAAGGAGGCCCGCAAGGCCGCGTTCAAGGCCCGCTCCGCGCACCCCGGCTGACCCCCCGCGCACGGCCCGGCGCCGTGCGGGTCCGGGACCCGCACGGCTGCCCGGTTCAGACGACCGGGCCCGGCCGGGTGCCGGCCCCGGCTCAGCGGGCCGTCACGCGAACTGGCCCGGCTGGTAGCCCCCGGCGGGCTGCCGGATCATCACGTTCCCGCGGTTGAAGGCGTTGATCAGGGCGATGACGCTCACCAGCGCGCCGAGCTGCTCCTCGTCGTAGTGCTTGGCCGCGTTCTGCCAGGCCTCGTCCGTCACCCCGCCCGCCGCGTCGGCGATGCGGGTGCCCTGCTCGGCCAGCTCCAGCGCGGCCCGTTCGGCGTCGGTGAACACCGTGGCCTCCCGCCAGGCCGCGACCAGGCTGAGGCGCGTCGCGGTCTCCCCGGCGTGCAAGGCGTCCTTGGCGTGCATGTCGACGCAGAAACCGCACCCGTTGATCTGACTGGCGCGGAGCTTCACCAGCTCCTGCGTCGCGGCCGGCAGGGTCGATTCGGCCAGCACCTTGTTCGCGGCGGTCAGCTGCCGCACGAACCGGGCTGCGACCGGGTTCTCGAAGAGGTTGAGACGAGCCTCCATGGCGCACTCCTGTGTCGTCGTCGAGTGGTTGCACCTCCAGGACGGACGGGGCGGCGCCGGCTGTGACACGGCCTGCCTGTGATGTGCGCCACACTCGGGAGGGCTTCGGTGCCACCACCATCTTCCGCACCGCGTACGGTGGACGCCCGCCCGTCGTCGTGCGCAGTTCAACCGCCGTTCTCCGGGGCGGGCGAACGTGTGCCGTGCCCGCTTTCGCGCACGTCAGGAGAGGCCGGTACACATGCCGATCAGCCGCAGAGACTTCACCACGCGCTCCGCCGCCACCGGTGCGGGCGTCGCCCTCGCCGGCAGCGTCGGGGTCCTCGCCAGCGCCCCCGGCGCGCTGGGGAACCCGTCCGGCCACGCTCGTGGTCACGGACACGACGGCGGTCGTGAGGGCGGGCACCGCCCGGAGCTCGGTTACGGCCCGCTGCTCTCCGACCCGGCCGGGGTGCTCGCGCTGCCGGAGGGCTTCTCGTACCGCATCCTCACCCACTCCGGCGTCACCACCCTGGAGTCCGGCGAGACCACGCCCTCGAACCACGACGGCACGGCCGCCTTCGAAGGCCCGCGTGGCACCGTCCTCCTGGTCAACAACCACGAGCTGCGCGGCCCGCGCGGCGGCTGGGACCACCCGGTCCCGCTGCCGGACGGCCTGGTCTACGACCCTGCCGCGGCGGGCGGCTGCACCGTGGTGGAGGTCTCCCGGCACGGCGACCACGTCGCGGAGTGGGTCGGCATCGCCGGTACCTCCACCAACTGCGCGGGCGGCGCGACCCCGTGGGGCACCTGGCTGACCTGCGAGGAGAACACCGACCGGGCCGGCGAGAACGGCATGACCAAGGACCACGGCTACGTCTTCGAGGTCGACCCCTGCGACCGCCGCGCCAACCTCGACCCGAAGCCGGTCAAGGCCCTGGGCCGGTACGACCACGAGGCCGTCGTCGTCGACACCCGGCGCGGCCACCTCTACCTCACCGAGGACGCGTCCGGGCCCAACGGCCTCTTCTACCGCTGGACGCCGCCGCGGAACTTCCGCCAGGGCCGCCGCGCCCTGCGCGGCCTCGCGGACGACGCGGGGGTGCTCCAGGCGATGCGCTGCCACGACTCCGGCGGCCGTTTCGTCGAGGACCTCTCCCACGCGACCCGCGCCGGCACCGTCTACGGCGTCGACTGGGCCGAGGTACCGGACCGCGACGCCCGCACCACCCCGGTGCGGAAGCAGTTCGCCGACGGCGAGGTCACCCGGGCCCGCAAGCTCGAGGGCATGTGGTGGGGCGACGGGGGCGCGTACTTCGTGTCCTCCTTCGCCCGGGACGAGAGCCCCGGCACGCCGCACGACGGGCAGGTCTGGTTCTACGACCCGCGCCGCCGCACCGTCACCCTCAAGGTCCTCCTGGGGGTCAACCCCGACCCCGGGCGGCCCGGTTCCCTCGACGGCCCGGACAACGTGACGGTCTCCCCGTACGGCGGCCTGATCATCGCCGAGGACGGCGAGGGGCAGCAGCACCTGTTCGGGGCCACCGACCGCGGCGAGACCTACCCGCTCGCCCGCAACGAGTTCAACATCGGCACCGAGGACGAGCCGGAGTACAGCGAGATGACCGGCGTGTGCTTCTCGCCGGACGGCGACACCCTCTTCGCCGGCATCCAGACCCCGGGCATCCTCCTCGCCGTCACCGGCCCCTGGCGCCGCCGCCCCCGCCACCACCGCTGACCGGCGCTCACCGCGAGGGCGTCACCGGCACGGGGGTGCCGGTGACGCCTTCACGTATGCGTCATCACGGCGGGGACCTCAGAGGGCGGCGCCGCCGGGTTTGACCATGCCGCGGACGGTGCGGGAGTCGACGTATTCGCCGAGGGCGGTCATGTCCCACTCGCCGGAGAACTGGCGGATCAATTTGCACATCAGCACACCGGTGCGGGGCTCGGCGTTGGTGAGGTCGAAGCGGACCAGTTCCTCTCCGGAGCCGCCGTCCAGCAGGCGGCAGTACGCCTTGGCGACGTCCGTGAAGCGCTGTCCGGAGAAGGAGTTGACGGTGAAGACCAGGCCGGTGACCTGCGGCGGGAGGTCGCCGAGGTGGACGGTGATGACCTCGTCGTCACCCGCGCCCTCGCCGGTGAGGTTGTCACCGGAGTGCTGGATGATGCCATTGAGGATGGCCAGCTTGCCGAAGTAACAGGCGTCGATCTTCTTGCGGTTCGCGTCGTAGGCGATGACGGAGGCGTCGAGGTCGATGTCCTTGGAGCGGAACGCCGGTTCCCAGCCGAGGCCCATCCGCACCGAGGTGAGCACCGGACGGCCGCCCTTGACCAGGGAGACGGTCTGGTTCTTCTGGAGCGAGACGCGCCCCTTGTCCAGGTTGATCTTGCCGGTGCCGGGAGCCGGAGCCGCGGGTGCCTGTGGTGCGGGCGGTGCGGCGGGTGCCGAGGGAGCCTGCGGGGCGGCAGGGGCTGGACTTGCCTGCGGGGCGGCGGGAGCCGCGGGGGCCTGCGGCGCGGGGGCGGGTTCCTCCACCGTGACGCCGAAGTCCGTGGCGATGCCGGCGAGTCCGTTCGCGTAGCCCTGGCCCACCGCCCGTACCTTCCAGCTGCCGTTGCGCCGGTACACCTCCACCACGACGAGCGCGGTCTCGGTGCCGAGGCCGGGCGGGGTGAAGGTGGCGATGACCGCCTGGCTCTGCGCGTCGCGCACGGTGGCGGTCGGCTCGGTGCCGGCGAACGTGGCCCCCGGGGCGTCCAGGCTGGCCGTCACCACGACCTTCTCCACGTCGGCCGGGACGGCGGCGGTGTCGACGGCGATGGTGTCGACCGATCCGCCGCTGCTGTGCGTGACACCCGGGCCGTGCGGCTGGTTGTAGAAGACGAAGTCGTCGTCGGAGCGCACCTTGCCGTCAGCGGCGATCAGCAGGCCCGACACGTCCAGCCGCACCGGGGCCGTGACGTCCACCGCGACCCGCGCGGTGGTCAGCGGAAGGTTCGAGCCAGGGGTCATTGCAGTCATGCCGGGAGTAACGAACGGATCCGGATCCCGGTTCCTCCGGCGGCAGCGGGTCGCGCGCGGCCCTTCCGGGAAGGGCGGCGACCGTCACGCCGAGGATGCTGACCGCCGTGCCGGTCAGCGCGACCGTCCCCGGCGCCTCGCCGAACATGACGAACGCCCAGGCGGTCGTCATGCGGCGGCGTGAGGTACATCAGCACACTGGTGCGGGTGACTCCGCGCCGCCGCAGGCTCAGCCAGTAGAAACCGTAGCCCCCGGCCGTGGACAGTGCCACCACCCAGGCGACGGCGAGCCAGAAGTCCCAGGCGGCGGGCGGCGCCGCGTGTCCGGCGGCGCCCGCCACGGCGGTGAACGCCACGGCGCTGACGAGGCAGTGCAACGGCAGCGCGTCGGTGACCGCCGTGCGGTGCTTCGCGCGCCGCTCGGCGAAGCTGGCGGCGAGCAGCCCCGCCATGCCGGCGAACGGGAGCGCGTACGCCCACGGCGGTGCGGCGCCGGAGGCCAGATCGCCCCGCACCACCAGCGTCACTCCCGCGAGGCCCACCACCAGGCCGGCCCACTGCCGGCGGGAGACGCGTTCGCCGAGCAGCCGGCCGGCGAGAGCCCCGGCCGCGAGCGGCTGGAGGGCGGCGATCAGCGCACAGGTTCCCGCGGGGACTCCGGCGCCGACGGCCCAGAAGACCGAGCCGAGGTAGACGCCCTGGGAGAGCAGCCCCACGACGGCCTGCTCGGCGAGCGCACGGGGAGGCGGCATGCGCCGGCGCAGCAGCCATCCGCCGCCGAACAGCGCGGCCGCCGCGACGAACCGCCACATCAGCAGGGTGTCGGCACCGGCGGCGCGGGTGCCGAGTTCCGCGCCGATGAAGCCGGAGCTCCACATCACCACGAGCCCCGCGCCGGTGAGGACTCCCGTTGCGCTGTGGGTGGACACGCCGGTCTCCCTTCCGTCCGGTCTCCCGGTGAGGCCGAGTAGACCGATCTGTTTACCTGGTCTCGGGTTACAGTGAACTAAACAGATCGGTCTACCGCAAGGGCGGGCAGGAGGTCACGGAGATGACGAGCACGGTCACACCCGGTGCGCGCAAGATCCTCGACGCGGCCGCGCGCCTCTTCTACGACCGCGGCCTCACCGCCGTCGGCGTGGACCTGGTCGCCCGCGAGGCGGGCGTCACCAAGAAGACGCTCTACGACCGCTTCGGCTCCAAGGACGCGCTGGTCACCGCCTATCTCCGGGAGCGCGACGAGCGCTGGCGCGCCTGGCTGACCGCCGAGGTCGAGCGCCGGGCGGAGACGCCGTACGGACGCCTGATCGCCACCTTCGACGCGCTGGGGGAGTGGATGCGGCGGCAGAACCCGCGCGGCTGCGGCTTCGTCAACGCCGCCGCCGAACTCCCCGACCCGGACCACCCGGCGCGCGCGGTGATCACCGGGCAGAAGCGGTGGCTGCGCGGCCGGCTGCGGGAACTCGCCGTCGCGGCGGGCGCGGACGACCCGGACCGCCTCGCCGACGAGCTCGCCCTGCTGCACGAGGGCGCCACCGTGCTCGGCGGGCTGTCCGTCGCCGGTCAGGGGGGCGGCGGTGACAACGGCGCGGGGCAGGGTCGCGCCGACCCGGTCGTCACCGCCCGCGCGCTCGCGGCCCGGGCGCTGGGCGAGGCGGGCTGCCGCCCGGAGTGAAGCGCCGGGCGGGAAACGGGCGGTGACCTGCCGTCAGCGGCGCTCGCGGGAGTGGCCGAAGAGGAGGCGATAGGCGATCAGCAGCACCAGCGAGCCGCCCACCGCCGCCAGCCACAGCGACGGGTCGACGAAGTTGTCGCTCACCGGCCGGTCCAGGAACGTCGCGGACAGCCACCCGCCCAGGAACGCGCCCGCCACCCCGATCAGCGCGGTGCCGAGGATGCCCCCCGGATCGCGGCCCGGCAGCAGCACCTTGGCGACCGTGCCGGCCACCAGCCCCAGGATCAGCCAGCTGACCACGCCCGAGTTCGCGAGCTCGGCGAGCCCGGTCGATTCCTCGTCCGCCGCGAAAGCGGCGGCCGCCGTGACGAATGCGCCGTCCATGAAGTCCTCCCCGTGTGCCAGGCGTTGGTCTCCATCATGCCCGCCGGCGGAGGAGTCAGTGCAGTCCGGGCGGGTCGACGGTGCAGAACCTCCCGCCCAGCAGCCGGGCCGTTGCCCCCTCGGTCTCCGGCGCGCCCTGCGCGGCGAGGAGCGCCGGGGCGTACGTCTCGGAGTCGTCCTCCGGGGCGTAGCCGAGTGCGCGTGCGTCCGAGAGGTCCCACACCAGGCGGGTGTTCGCCGACGAGCCGTAGACGGCCGTGTGGGCCACGCCCTCCGCGCTCAGCGCCGCGTGGACGAGGCGCGCGCAGTCGTCGGGGCTGAGCCAGATGCCCAGCTGCCGCACATCGGCGGGCTCGGCCGCGCAGGAACCGATGCGCAGCGAGACCGTCTCGACGCCGTGGCGGTCCCAGTAGAGCTGCGCGAGGTCCTCGCCGTACGCCTTGGACAGCCCGTAGAAGGTGTCAGGCCGGTGCGGGGTGCGCACCGGGATCCGAGGGTCGCCCGGGCCCGGCAGCGGCGTGAACCCCACCGCGTGGTTCGACGACGCGCACACCACCCGCCGTACGCCTTCTTCACGCACCGTCTCGTAAAGCCGCGTCGTGCCCTCGATGTTGGCCCGCAGGATGCGTGCGAAGGGCGCCTCGGACGGGATGCCCGCCAGGTGCACCACCGCGTCCACGCCGCGCACCGCCCGGCGCAGCGCGGCCTGGTCGTCGAGGTCCGCCGTCACCGCCGCCGGCTCGCCCGCGACCGGCTCGACGTCGAACAGCCGCAGTGTGTAACCGTACCCGGGCAGCCGTTCACGCAGCAGGGTGCCGATGCGGCCGGCCGCGCCGGTGAGAAGAACGGTGCGGGGCGGTGGGACGGCGCGGGGCGAGGCCGAGGCGGGCGCGGTCATCGCCCCATGCTAGGCCCGTGTGGCGCAGGAGCCCGGGAGCCTACGGCTGCTCGGCGGCTCCTCCCGCACCGTCCGCCCGTCCCGCGTCCGTGCCGGTCGCCTCCAGGAACGCCCGCAGACGGGCTGCGACGGCGTCCGGACGGTCCTCGGGGAGGAGCGTGTAGGCGTCCGGGATCTCCTCGTGGGTGCACCGGGGCAGGATGCTTGCGAGCCGCCGGCCGTGCTCGGGCGGCATCACCCGGTCCTCCGCCGCCCACAGCACGAGCGCCGGCCGGTCGAACCGCCGCAGCTCCTCGGACCAGCGCAGCAGTTCCTCCCGCGGCGGCACGCCCAGTACGTAGCGGCGCAGGTCGCGGCGGATCGCCGCGGAGGTCCACAGCGGGCGGAACCAGGCGTCCATCACCTCGGCCGGCACCGGGCGTCTGGTCATCCACCCCCACGTCATCGGCAGCCGCCGCGCCGCGCGCAGCCGCAGCAGGGCGAACGCGGCGGCCGTTCCGCCGGGCAGGCGCGCCGCGGCGTGCAGATTCCGCCCCGGGAGGCCGGGCGGGTAGTTGTCGAACGCCTCGCACGAGGTCAGCACGAGGCGGCCGATGCGCTCGTCCCGGCCGTCCGCGACCAGCGCCTGCGCGCCGCCCCAGTCGCTCAGGACCAGGGTGACGTCCCGCAGGTCGAGCGCGTCGAGGAACTCGGCCACCAGGCGTGCCACGCCCAGCACCGAAAGGTCGGCGTCCTCCCGCATCGGGGTGCGGTGCGCACCGAGCGGCAGCGTGGGCAGTACGCACCTGTGGTCCTCGCGCAGCGCCGGGACGACGTTCCGCCAGAGGCTGCCGTCCATCGCGACGCCGTGCAGCAGCACGACCACCGGTCCGTCACCGCCGGTGTCCAGGTAGGTGAGGGGGCCTGCCGACAGTTCCACCTGGGGCATGAGCGGTGACTCCTTCGTGGGCCGGAGCGGGAGGGAACCGGTGCGGATGTCACATTCCGCGGGCCCCGGTCCGTCGTACGGGTGGAGAGACGCTCCGAGAACCGTCGAAGGAGGCCTGGAGATGGCCCGCATCTCGCTCGACCCGCCGCGCACGCTCACTGTACGCATCGCCCGGTGGTACTCGCACCGCACCTACGGGAAGGTCCTCGACCCGATCAGCGCCATGGGCCACCACCCTCGTGCTCTGCGGGACGGGGGCCGCTTCGAGCAGCGGCTCGCAGGCTGGAAGGAGCTGGACCCCGCGCTGAAGCACCTGGCCGTCATGGTGTCCGCGGTGCGGATCGGCTGCTCGTGGTGCGTGGACTTCGGCCACTGGGACGCCGCGGAGAAGGGGCTCCCGATGGACAAGGTGCAGTACGTCCCGGAGTGGCGCGAGCACCGTGAGCTGTTCACCGAACGGGAACTGCTCGTGATGGAGTTCGCCGAGGCGATGACGGAGACCGAGCCGGCCGTCACCGACGCCATGGCCGCCGAACTGGTGCGGCGGCTGGGTGAGCCGGCGTTCGTCGAGCTGGCCTTGATGGTGGCGGTGGAGAACCAGCGGTCGCGCCTGAACGCCGCGCTCGGCCTGAGCGGTCAGGGGTTCTCCGACCGGTGCGAGGTGCCCCTGCGACGGTCCCGGCCGGCCTGACCGGGCGCCGCCGCTACTGGCGCGTCACTTCACCGGGGTGAAGTCACGCGCTCCGATGTACTCCGGCCGCCGTACCGGCGCCGCGAAGGGCTCCACCGCCTCGTTCTCCACGCTGTTGAAGACGATGAAGACGTTGCTCCGCGGGTACGGAGTGATGTTGTCACCGCTGCCGTGCATGCAGTTGCAGTCGAACCAGGTCGCCGAGCCGGCCCTGCCGGTGAAGAGCTCGATGCCGTGTGCGTCGGCGAACTTGGAGAGGGCCTCGTCCGAGGGCGTGCCCGCGTCCTGCATCTGCAGCGACTTCTTGTAGTTGTCCTCCGGCGTCTCGCCCGAACAGCCCAGGAAGGTCTGGTGAGACCCCGGCATGATCATCAGGCCGCCGTTGGTGTCGTAGTTCTCGGTCAGGGCTATCGAGACCGAGACGGTCCGCATCTTGGGCAGACCGTCCTCCGCGTGCCAGGTCTCGAAGTCGGAGTGCCAGTAGAAGCCCGTGGCGCCGAAGCCCGGCTTGACGTTGATCCGGGACTGGTGGACGTAGACGTCCGACCCCAGGATCTGCCGGGCACGGCCCACCACACGCGGGTCCCGCACGAGACGAGCGAAGACCTCGCTGATCTTGTGCACCTCGAACACGGTCCGGATCTCCTGCGACTTCGGCTCCACGATGGAGCGGTCGTCCGCACGCATTACCGGATCCGAGGTGAGCCGTTCCAGTTCCCGGCGGTAGGTGTCCACCTCGTCGGGCGTGATGAGGTGGTCCATCGCCAGGAACCCGTTCCGCTCGTAGCCCGCCAGGTCCGCGGCCTCGATGGGCCCCGGCGTACCCGGTCCGGACCACACGACGGGGTCCATGCGCGGAGTCGCCACCTCGGTGGCGCCACGGGTCGGGTACAGGTCGGCGATGCTGCGCTCGGGTGCGGTGGTCATGGTGTTGCCTTCCTCTCCTCTCGTACGGCCCTTTCTGTTGGGCGGATGAACCGAGTGACCCGGATGGGCCAGAACACACTCCCCTGACCCGTCCGGGAACTACTCAGCCGTCGGCGGGCTCGGTGAGAAGCGGGTACACGCCGTTCTCGTCATGGTCCTCACGGCCGGTGACGGGCGGGTTGAAGACGCAGATCACGCGAAAGTCCGTCTTCGGACGCAGCGTGTGCTTCTCGTGCCCGTCGAGCAGGTACATCGTGCCGGGAGTGATCATGTGCTTCTCGCCGGTCTCGTCGTTGGTGAGCTCGGCCTCGCCCTCTACGCAGAGCACGGCCTCGATGTGGTTCGCGTACCACATCGACGTCTCCGTGCCGGCGTAGAGCACTGTTTCGTGCAGGGAGAACCCGACCCGCTCCTTGGCCAGCACGATGCGCTTGCTGCGCCAGGTGCCGGAGGCGGACTTCACGTCGCGGTCGGTGCCCTCGATGTCCTTGAACGAACGAACGATCACTGCGGTGGTGCCTTTCTCGGGTGGTGGCTGTCAAGGGGGCGGCCCGCCCCGCATGCGCGGGGCGGGCCGAGGCTGAGGTGGCTAGACGGTCTCACGGACGGCTCGCGCCAGAATCCGCAGACCCTCGTCCAGCTCCTCGGAGGTGATGGTCAGCGACGGCAGCAGTTTGACGACCTCGCTCTCCGGGCCGGAGGTCTCGATCAGCAGACCCAGCTCGAAGGCGCGCTTGGCGATGAGGTTCGCCTTGGGCTTGTCGTGGAACTCCATGCCCCACACCAGGCCGCGGCCGCGGACGTCCGCGACGGCGTCCCGGTGCTCCTCGGCGATGGCCTTGAGGGCCATCTCGACATGCTCGCCGCGGGCGAGTGTCTGCTTCTCCAGCTGCGCGTCGTTCCAGTAGGTCTCGATCGCCGCGGTGGCGGTCACGAACGCCGGGTTGTTGCCGCGGAAGGTGCCGTTGTGCTCACCGGGCTCCCAGATGTCCAGCTCCGGCTTGAACAGCGTCAGGGCCAGCGGCAGGCCGTAGCCGCCGATGGACTTCGACAGCGTGATGATGTCCGGCTTGATCCCGGCCTCCTCGAAGGAGAAGAAGCCGCCGGTCCGGCCGCAGCCCATCTGGATGTCGTCCACGATGAGCAGCATGTCGTGCCGCTCGCACAGGTCCGACAGGGCGCGCAGCCAGTGGGCGTTGGCGACGTTGATGCCGCCCTCGCCCTGCACCGTCTCGACGATCACGGCGGCCGGCTTGTTCAGCCCGGAACCGGAGTCCTCCAGCAGCCGCTCGAACCACATGAAGTCCGGGTACTCGCCGTCCAGGTAGGAGTCGAACGGCATCGGCGTGCCGTGCACCAGCGGGATGCCGGCGCCGGCCCGCTTGAACGCGTTGCCCGTGACGGCCAGCGAGCCCAGCGACATGCCGTGGAAGGCGTTGGTGAACGACACGATCGACTCGCGGCCCTTGACCTTGCGGGCCAGCTTCAGCGCGGCCTCGACGGCGTTGGTGCCGGTCGGCCCCGGGAACATGACCTTGTGGTTCAGGCCGCGGGGCTTGAGGATCGTCTCGGAGAAGGTCTCCAGGAAGGCGCGCTTCGCGGCCGTCGACATGTCGAGACCGTGCGTGACGCCGTCCCGCTCGATGTAGTCGATGAGGGCACGTTTCAGCACCGGGTTGTTGTGGCCGTAGTTCAGCGTGCCGGCCCCGGCGAAGAAGTCGAGGTAGGTGTGGCCGTCCTCGTCGTGCATGTGGGCGCCCTGCGCGCGGTCGAAGACGGTGGGCCAGCCACGGCAGTAGCTGCGCACCTCCGACTCCACGGTCTCGAAGACACTGAGGTCGGGCGGGGTGATGGTCACAGCATGCTCCTGGGAGTGTGTCGCGTGAAGAGTGCGGAAGTCTGAAGGGGTGGGCAGAGGGGTCGTCGGTTGTCCGGGCCGTGCGGTGCGAACGTCAGGGACGCCCATCCGCGGCCTGTCCGAGCGCCACGAGCGAAGGGGCCGGGCCGATCCGGTAGAGCACCTCGGAGTCGTGCCCCTCGTCGGGGAAGACCCCGGCGTCGAAGAGCACCTCGCGCTCCAGCGGTGCGCTGTGCCGCTCGGCGTAACGGCTGAACAGGCGGTTGGATGCGGTGTTGTCCGGCGTGATCGTGGTTTCGATCCCGTCGATGCCCAGTGTCTCCGCCACCCGGGAGCTCAGCCCGTCGAGCATCGCGGCGGCGAGCCCTCGCCCGCGCTGCGCCTCGTCGACGGCGACCTGCCAGACCACGAGGGTCCGCGGGCTCCGGGGGCGGAGGTAGCCGGACACGAAGCCGACCGGGTCGCCGCCCGCGTCCCTGGCCACGACCGAGGTGTCGGCGAAGTCGCGACACCACAGCAGGTAGCTGTAGGAGGAGTTGAGATCGAGCGTCCGGGAGTCGCGGGCGATGCGCCACATCGCGGCTCCGTCCTCCAGTCGAGGAATGTCGAGCTTCAGTCCCTCCGGCATTTCCAGGAAATCGCTAGGGGCACGTGCATGGTCTGCTTGTGCGGCGGTCATGGCATTCAAATTTACCGAGGAGAATCTGAAACCGCATCGCGGAAAGGGGTTCACAAGGGTGCTGCTGTGTGGTATCGCGCAGGCGCGAGCCTCTTCGTACCTGCGCGACGTTTTGCCTGTTCATGTCGGGCATGGCGGGACGAAGTGTCCTGCCTGTGGAGTCTGTCACATTGGCATAACGACTGACCGGAGCGCCCCGGAATTGCTGCTTCGGTGAAGGGATAAATCTCAATGTTTGAGAAGGAAAAAAGCGGGCAGAAGAATATGGACGGCTACACACGATAATCGAGTCCGGATTGTGTCCGAATCTCTTGTCGTGAGCCCTGTGAAACCGAGGGTGACGATTCATCCGCGCCCGATGGGTGCTGGAGCGTAGCAGGCTCCTCGTACAGTGCGGACATGAGCGACCGCGGAATTCTCCACATCAAGGGGCGGATCCTGGCCGGCCCCGAGGACGTACGGGACGAGCTGTGGGCGGTGGACGGCCGCGTCACCTACGAGCCCCCTGCCGCAGGATCGGGTCCGGAGCCCGTCGTGGTCCACGGCTGGGCCCTTCCCGGCCTGGTCGACGCACACTGCCACGTGGGCCTGGACGCGCACGGCCCGGTGGACGACTCGACCTCGGAGAAGCAGGCGCTGGCCGACCGGGAGGCGGGCACCCTGCTGATCCGCGACGCCGGTTCGCCCTCGGACACCCGCTGGGTCGACGACCGCGAGGATCTGCCGCGGATCATCCGGGCCGGACGGCACATCGCCCGCACCCGGCGCTACATCCGCAACTACGCCCACGAGATCGAGCCGGGCGACCTCGCCGCCTACATCCGGCGCGAGGCCCGGCGCGGGGACGGCTGGGTGAAGATCGTCGGCGACTGGATCGACCGCGCCGAGGGCGACCTCTCGGCGTGCTGGCCGCGCTGGGCCGTGGAGGAGGCGATCGAGGCGGCGCACGCCGAGGGGGCCCGGATGACCGCCCACTGTTTCGCCGAGGACTCGCTGCGGGACCTGGTGGAGGCGGGGATCGACTGCATCGAGCACGCCACCGGGCTGACCGAGGACACCATCCCGCTGTTCGCCGAACGGGGCGTCGCCATCGTGCCGACGCTGGTCAACATCGCGACCTTCCCGCACCTGGCGTCCGGGGGCGAGGCGAAGTTCCCCCGCTGGTCGGACCACATGCGACGGCTCCACGCCCGCCGCTACGACACCGTCCGCTCCGCCCATGACGCCGGCATCCCGGTGTTCGTCGGCACGGACGCCGGGGGCGCGCTGCCGCACGGCCTGGTGGCCAAGGAGGTCGAGGAACTGGTCAAGGCCGGCATCCCGCCGCTGGCTGCGCTGTCCGCGACCACCTGGGGCGCACGCGAGTGGCTGGGCCGGCCGGTCCTGGAGGAAGGCGCCCCGGCCGACCTGGTGGTGTACGACTCCGATCCCCGGGAGGACGTGCGGGTGCTGGCCGGGCCCCGCCGGGTGGTGCTGCGGGGGCGCATCGTCCAGTAGTGGTGGCGGAGACTGCAGGGGCGTGGGAAGCCCGCAGTGACGGGAGAATCGTGCATACGTCCACATGTCCCACGTGTGGGTGAATCTCCGCTCTTGCGCCTCTCGGGTGACCCGTGTGCGTCAACGATGTGCTGGTCTCCGTCACCGGCACGAGCGACCCCCGGAGGGGTGCGCCGGTTGACACCAAGCACCTTCGTGGGGGTTTCACACCGTGAACACAGCTGTACGCAGTCTGCTCGCCGCCGCCGTCCTGGCGGCGGCCGGCACCGCACCCGCGCACGCCACGGGCAGCGACGACGGTCGCCGGGCGGGGGACGAGGGCGCCGCGAGCGCCACCGTGCTCCGTGCCGCGCTCGACGTCGGGCTGCTGAACAAGACCGTCGACGTCCCGCTGACCAGCACCCTGAACGAGGTCACCACCCGGGACGGCGGCGGCACCGAACGCCGCACGGCGCTCACGGCGCGGCTCGACGGCGTCCAGGGCGGCGAGCCCTTCAGCGTGCTTCAGGCACAGGTCGCCGACGCCGAGGCGGGCCACGACGCGTCGAAGAGCTGGGGTGCCGTCACCCTGGCCGACGCCAGGGTGCACGTCCCGGGGCTGCCGCTGCTTTCCGTGGTCGAACTGGAGAAGGTCACCGCGCGGGTGGAGTGCGCGGCCGGCGAACGTCCCGCCGCCGAGGCGAACGTGCTCGGCAGCGTGCGGGCACTGGGCAAACGGGTGACCCTGACCGCGGGCGGCCCGACGGTGGTGACGGTTCCCGGCGTCGGCGAGGTGCGGCTCGAACTGTCGCGCACCGACAGGACCTCGCGTACGGCCGCCGCCACGGCGCTCGAACTGTCCGTGGAGGTCGACCCGCTGGACCTCGGTGTCGCGGAGGTCGCCGGCACGCTCACGGTCGCGGAGGCGACCTGCACCGCACCGCCCGCGCCGCGCGATGAGCCGGAGCCGGAGGCGGAGGAAGAGCCCGACCCGCAGACGCAGACGGTGCCCGGCGAGAAGCGGCCCGCCGGTCCCGAACTCGCCGCCACAGGAGGTGATCCGGCCACGCATTACCTCGTCGGCGGCGCGGCGGTGCTGCTCGTCGCAGGCGCCGCGACGGTCTTCGCCCTCCGCCGCCGCGGCTAGGGCCTGTCCGGCGGATCTTCTCGGGCCCGCGACGACGGCTACGGCACCTCTCCCCCGTGGCCCTTCGGGCACGGGGGTGCCCCCACCGTTGTCGCCTCGCGCGAGCACGACACGTACGCGCTGCGATCCTCCGCCTTGCGATGCGTCCCCACGGTCCTGGCGGGCCTGGGGAGACCCCATGCATCCGACGCCGCGGGCCGACCCTCAAAGGTCCGCCGGACAGGTCCTAGTTGTATTGACCCGGAGCGTTGTTCACACGGCTGATCGGTGGCTGGCCGCCGAGTGCGGTGTGGCAGCGGTGGTGGTTGTAGGTGTGCAGGAAGTCTTGCAGAGCTGCGGTCCGCTGCTCGTTGCTGGT